>DAOPJR010000001.1:0-38800 GCA_035399765.1 Draconibacterium sp.
GAATCGAGGGTGGTGTATATTTTAAGCCCATCAGTATAAATATCGTAATTCTCACCATTACTGTTTTTATTTTTATTGCACCAGCCAAACAAGGGATTACTTTCCCACTCTGCCAGGTCCTCGATGTATTTTTGTCCCTGCCAGGAAGCGTAATTATCGCGTTCCGGACGTTTTGCAGTCAGCGCCAGTCGCAAATATTCACGAAAATAAGGTGCTGGTCCTTCCTTGTAATCCACACGATTATAATTCAAATCAAGTGGAAGCTGTTTTACCGAATCGCAAACCTGTTCACTGATATAACCGTATTTTTCCATCTGGTTGAGAACAGTATTTCTACGTTGCAAAACCAATTCCGGCCTGCGGACCGGGTTGTACAGCGATGAGTTTTTAGCCATTCCAACCAACATGGCAGCCTGATGAAGTTTAAGAGAATCAGGTTGGATACTAAAATAAACATTTGCAGCCGATTTAATTCCCACAGCGTTATTCAAATAATCGTACTTATTTAAATACATCAGAATAATTTCTTCTTTGGTGTAACTGCGTTCAAGTTTTACCGCAATCACCCATTCTTTGAATTTCTGCAGTGCTAGGTCAAGGCTGCTATTAATACCACTTCTGGGAAACAGCATTTTGGCCAACTGCTGGCTTAGTGTACTTCCTCCTCCCGAACTTGAATCACTGGTTATGATACCTTTAGCGACACGCACCAAACCACGCAGGTCGATACCCGAATGATTATAAAATCGAACATCTTCTGTTGCAATTAACGCTTGAATCAGATTTGGAGGAAGATCTTCATAATCAACAAAGGTGCGGTTTTCACTCACAAAATACTTATCCAGAATTTTTCCGTCCTCAAAATATATTTCTGTAGCCAATATATTTTTCGGATTTTCAAGCTCTTCAAACGAGGGCATAAAACCCAGCTTTCCGTCAGCTATTAGCATAAAAAACAAAGCAAAACCAGCAATTCCAAACAGTATCAATGCCCAGAAAGCAATCAGATATTTTTTAAAATTCGACGTTTTCCCCTCCATGAATTTTGTGGATTAAAATACGGCAGCAAATATAGTTTATAATGTACTCGCGGCAATTGTTTTAACGGTCCAAACCTCGGTAATATTTTGGTTTAAACGAAATAATATCATCATTTTCAAAGAAATAGTATTCGAAAAAATAGGAGCTTAAATTTTGAACTTAGCATTTGATTTGCTTTAATTTGCAGAAATTTTTTGAACAGATTATAGAGCATATGCATAAAAACCTTGTAATTGTTGAGTCTCCTGCAAAGGCAAAAACCATCGAGAAATTTCTTGGAGAAGGATATACGGTAACCTCCAGCATGGGACATGTTAGAGATTTGGAAAAGAAGGACTTCGGTATTGACATTGATAATAATTATCAGCCTAAATACATCGTTACCCCCGATAAAAAGAAAATTGTATCGGAGCTTAAAAAGATGGCGAAGGAAGCGGAAATGGTTTGGCTCGCATCCGATGAGGACCGCGAAGGAGAAGCCATTGCGTGGCATTTGATGGAGGTGTTAAAACTAAGACCTGAGAATACGAAACGTATCGTTTTTCATGAAATTACTAAAGATGCGATCACTAATGCTATCCATCACCCCAGAAATATCGATACTCACCTGGTAAATGCACAGCAGGCACGTCGGGTGCTCGACCGCATTGTGGGTTTTGAGGTATCGCCGGTGTTGTGGAAAAAGGTGAAACCATCTCTCTCTGCAGGGCGGGTACAATCAGTTGCTGTTCGGTTAATTGTGGAACGCGAACGTGAAATTCGTGATTTTCGGAGTGAATCAGCATTTCGTGTAACTGCTGTCTTTCTGATTTCTGAGCCAAATGGAAATCAGAGTGAACTAAAAGCTGAACTTTCCGAACGTTTCAAAACGAGAGAGGAAGCAAATGCTTTTCTTGAAAAATGTAAGAATGCAGAATTTATTGTAAGCGATGTGGTGAAAAAACCGGGGAAAAGAAGTCCGGCACAACCATTTACCACATCAACATTGCAACAGGAAGCCAGCCGTAAACTTGGGTTTTCAGTATCACAGACCATGTCAGTCGCTCAGCGTTTGTACGAAAGTGGTAAAATCACCTACATGCGTACCGACTCAGTGAATTTGTCGAGTCTGGCGATTAATACTACAAAGAAGAAAATCGAGGAGCTTCACGGTGATAAATATGTAAAAGTCCGCAAGTTTAAAACCACGTCAAAAGGTGCGCAGGAAGCACACGAAGCTATCCGTCCAACCTACATGGATCAGGAAACTGTAGACGGGTCCTCGCAGGAACAACGTTTGTATGAGTTAATTTGGAAACGCACCATTGCTTCACAAATGGCTGATGCGATTCTGGAGAGAACCACGGTTACCATAGATATTTCAAGCACAAGTGAAAAATTTGTTGCCACAGGCGAAGTCATTGTATTTGACGGGTTCCTGCGTGTGTACATTGAATCAACCGATGATGAAGGGGGAAATGGAAACGGTGATAGTTTAATTCCGCCACTTCATGCAAAAGATAAACTTGAAATGTCTGAGATTCTGGCCACCCAACGTTTTACCCAACGTCCGCCAAGATACACGGAAGCATCACTGGTAAAACGGCTTGAAGAACTGGGAATCGGACGGCCATCAACGTATGCTCCAACTATTACAACAGTTCAAAACCGCAACTATGTGGTGAAAGAGGACCGGGCAGGATTGGAACGCGAGTTTATTGTTATTAAACTGAAGAACAATACAATAAAAGAAAAAGTAAAAACCGAAATAACAGGGGCGGAAAAAAGCAAACTTTTCCCAACCGACATTGGCATTGTAGTAAATGATTTTCTGGTGGATAATTTCGATCAGATCATGGATTACAATTTTACGGCCGATGTCGAAAAAGAATTTGATGCAATTGCAGATGGTGATAAAAAGTGGAATGATATGATCGATAAGTTTTACAGGCCATTCCACAAAAAAGTTGAGGATGCAACGCAGAATGCCGAAAGATCGAAAGGTGAACGTATTTTGGGTGTCGATCCAAAAACAGGCAAGGAAGTTTCTGTTAAAATCGGGCGTTTTGGGCCGGTGGCTCAATTGGGCGAAGCATCCACTGAAGGAGAGGGCGAAAAACCACAGTTTTCAAGTTTACGTGCCGGGCAACACATTGAATCCATTACACTGGATGAGGCTTTGGAGCTTTTCAGGCTGCCAAGAGAACTGGGTGATTTTGAAGGGAAGAAAGTAACGGTCGCTATCGGGCGTTTTGGGCCGTATGTTCGTCACGACAGTAAGTTTGTTTCGCTGGGGAAAGATGATGATCCGTATTCTGTTGATCTGGAACGTGCTGTTGAACTAATTCAAATTAAACGCGAAAAAGACGAAAAAGCAGTACTCAGGGTTTTTGGCGAAGATGCTGACCTGCAAATACTGAACGGACGCTGGGGACCATACATCAAGTACAAAAAGAA
This sequence comes from Draconibacterium sp., assembly GCA_035399765.1. GTDB lineage: Bacteria > Bacteroidota > Bacteroidia > Bacteroidales > Prolixibacteraceae > Draconibacterium. The sequence continues at coordinate 3,478 of DAOPJR010000001.1, forward strand.
AAACTTTAAAATTCCGAAGTCAGTAAAGGCTGAAAATATGAATTTTGAGGATTGTATGAAAATCATTAATGAAGCTCCAACAACAAAATCGAAGCGAGCAACAAAAAAATAGGGAATAGAGGCAGGTGAATTAATCATTTGCCTTTATTTTTAAGAAAAAAAAATGGACCTGAGTCATTATTTCGATCCTGTCGATTTTTCGATGTTCATCGAAAGCACCCGATTAAAGTGGAACCAGACCCTTGGTGCTGTCATCGAAAAGAATACGTTAGCCCTGAATGAAAAAAACAGGGATAATGTTGAAATAGCTGTTGTTGGGATTCCTTTTGAAAGTCTGGAAAATGAGATGGTACTGAGTGATGCGGCTGATCTGGTTCGTGAAGAACTTTATCAGTTAGCAAGTGTTGGGAAAATTAACATCATTGATCTTGGTAATCTGAAACCTGCCCAAAGTCAGAAGGGTAATTTTATGGCCTTACGGGATGTGATTGATTATCTTTCAGAACTGAAAATTATTACACTCGTGATTGGTGGAAGTGAAGATTTCTCATATGGAATTAGTCAGGCTTTTCGAAATGATAAATTCTTTTCTTTCAGTACTATTGATGCATGTCTCGATATAAAAAAGACGATTGAAACATACCAGCCTGACAATTATCTCTCAAGAATTTTCAGTTCTCAACCCGATGTCTTTCAATTCAACCTGCTTGGTTACCAGCGTCATTATGTTCCCGAAGAAACATTTTTGAAACTAAAAGGAATTGGTTGTCATTTAAGTCTTGGAAAACTGAGGGAGGATCTATCCCTCGCTGAACCGATTTTCAGAAATACTGATTTTGTGTCCATTGATTTTGGGTCGTTAAAGCATTCTGAATCACATGGCAAAAAGATGTTGCCAAATGGTTTAGGCGGCGAAGAGATTTGCCAGCTGGCACGTTATGCCGGAATGAGCAATCGTTTAAAAGTGATGGGTTTATTTGAAATAAGTGTGAATGAAAATTCCAGCATAAATGCAGCTCTGGCAGCTCAAACAGCCTGGTATTTTATTGAAGGAATTACTTTGCGAAATCACCTGGATCCTTCAAAACAAGAAGGTTTTACGATTCATAAAGTTGAAGTATGGCAGGTAGAAACGCCATTGGTGTTTTATCAAAATAGTGAAACAGGACAATGGTGGATGCAGTTGCAGACAGCCGATCATTCGTTTCATTATTTAGCTTGTTCTGAACAGGATTACTTGGATGCAACTTACAATGAGATACCTGAAATTTGGTTGAAATATGTACAAAAAATCGATGAATTATTAAAATAATAGGCTTTAATAAACGTTCTTTGCATACCTTGTTAACAGAAGATTGTTACAAACAACCCTATTTTTGTGGTATTACAGGGGTGATAAATGGTTAAATTGCCACGGGAAAGACAAGTATGAAGAAAACAATTGCTTTTCTATTTTTAATTATATTGGTTAATTTCGCAGTGTTCGCTCAACAGGATCCTCAGTATACAAATAACATGTATTACAAGTTAGGTGTTAATCCGGGGTATGCGGGTGCTGAGAATGCGATCAGCGGACTGCTTTTAAATCGTTACCAATGGGTTGGATATGGTGGAGGTGAGCCCAAAACCCTGGTTTTTAGTGTTGACGCTGCTATCACTGCTTTCGGATCTCCGGGAGGGATCGGAATAAACATTGTTAGTGATCAGTGGGGATTTTACGATAACAAGTGGATAAACTTAAATTATTCGTATAAAGTCACCACAAGTCTCGGTACACTTGGACTGGGGATTTCGCCGGGTTTTTACAATTTCAATATTAACCCGGACAAAGGTTGGGTTTCGAGTGATGATGTGCTTGGTGGTTCTGAGGGTGGAGCTGGTGATAACCTGATTCCACAGCAGCAGTCAAGCCAATTGGCCTTTGACATAGGATTTGGTGCTTACTTATATTCCAACAAATATTATTTGGGATTATCAGTAAATCACCTGAATCAAGGAGCCGTAAAATACGACGATCTTGCCAGCGATTACCTCGTTCGGCATTATTATTTGATGGGCGGATACAATATTAAGCTAAATGATCCGTTATTCGAGTTACGGCCCTCGTTCTTGTTCAAATCTGACATTGCCAGCTGGCAGTTGGATCTGAACACAAATATTGTTTACGACAATAAGTTTTGGGGCGGTCTTAGTTACAGGGTTCAGGACGCAATCGCCCTGCTTTTTGGAGTTGAATTATTTAATGGCTTACGACTTGGCTATTCTTTTGATCTGGTTACATCAGCGCTGAAAAGAAATAGCTTTAGTTCGCACGAATTTTTTATCAGTTATTCGATAGATTTGGAGCGAAATCGTAATCAGAAATATAAGAGTATTAGATTTTTGTGAAATAAATACTGTATTATAGCAGTTTACTTGAAAAGTCACATTTTTTAGTGAATTTTAGATTATCAAGCTCAGGATTGAAAATATACAAACTATGAAAAAACTAATTTTAATTGCGGTTGTATTCATCATGACAATTGTTTTTACTGGTTGTTTTGGTGGAGGTGCCGGTGGAAACGGAGAGTTAGTTGGGGTGCAAAAGAGGCCTCGTTTTAAAGAAACTCAACCTTACGGAATGGTATATATTCGGAGAGGGAGCTTCAATATTGGCCCCAGCGATCAGGATGCAAGTCGTTCTGGAATTCCTATTAAAACAGTTTCTCAGGAACCTTTCTGGATGGATGATACAGAAATCACAAATAATGAGTATCGTCAGTTTGTAGGCTGGGTGAAGGAAAAAATGGCTCGAGAAATGCTTGGAGATCAGTATCCTGAGTTTCAGATTACAGAAGACCGTGATGGAAATCCAATTGATCCGCCACAGATAAATTGGAAAGAAAAAATTGACTGGCAAGATCCGGACATGCAAATGGCCATGGAAGATCTTTACATTCCTGAAAACGAGCGTTTCTTTGGAAAAAGGGAAATTGATGCTCGAAAACTTGTTTATGAATATTGGTGGGTAGACCTGAATCAGGCAGCCAAACGCAGTAACTCATATAACTTCGAAACTCAGAGATACGAAGGAAACGTGTACAACATTGAAGGTGATCTGGTCCCAATCGAAAACCGTTCATCATTTATGATGCGTGATCAAGTACATGTTTATCCTGATACACTTTGCTGGATCAGGGATTTTACCTATTCGTATAACGAACCTCTGGCAACACGTTATTTTTCACATCCGGGATTCGACGAGTACCCGGTTGTTGGTGTAACCTGGAAGCAGGTGAATGCTTTCTGTAACTGGAGAACAAAAATTCAAACCGATTATTTGGAAGAAAAAGGCGAGCCCACTTTGATGGAATATCGTTTGCCAACCGAAGTTGAATGGGAATATGCTTCACGCGGTGGAAAAGACTTCTCAATGTATCCTTGGGGTGGTTATTATCCAAGGGATGATAAGGGAGTTTTTCTCGCTAACTTCAAACCACTTAGAGGAAATTACGTGGAAGACGGAGCAATCGCAACGATGAAAGTGGGAAGCTACGATCCAAACGAGTACGGTTTATACGATATGTCGGGAAACGTTGCTGAATGGACCAGCACAGCGTATGATGAGGCTGGTTACAATTATTTCAGTGATTTGAATCCTACCTTTACATACAATGCCCGAAAAGATGATCCTGCAGTAATGAAAAGAAAAGTAATCAGAGGAGGATCGTGGAAAGACATTTCACAGTTCATCCAGGTATCTTCAAGAGATTTTGAATATCAGGATACAACCAAGTCGTATATTGGTTTTCGTTGTGTAAGATCCACTTTTGGTGAAGAATTTTAGATTAAATTAACAACTCATATTACCTACTATGAACCTCGGAGAAGTATTTAAAACCAAGCGATGGAAAACCTTTATGGGTTACGTTTACGGATGGGGAGCATCTGTTGTATTGATTGGTGCTCTTTTCAAACTCGAACACCTGCAGTATTCCGGCATCCTGTTAACTATTGGTCTTTCAACAGAAGCCCTGATTTTCTTTCTTTCCGCTTTCGAACCATCTATGGAAATGCCGGATTGGGGGAAAGTATATCCCGAATTAAGGGAAGATTATGAATTGGCTGGTTATGAAGAGATTAAGGCCAGTAAGAAAAATGGTTTGGAACAATTTCTTGGCAGCTCGGATTTAACTCCTGAACTGTTGGATAGGGTTGGTAAAAGTTTGGGTGAACTTAGTAATACAGCCAGGGGAATCAGTGATATTTCCACAGCGACACTTGCTACCGACATGTATGTGAAGAACCTGAGTTCAGCATCAGAATCAATGGGAAATTTTACTAAGATTAATGATAGGGCAAATGAATCTATCGACAAGTCTGTGTCAACTCTACTGGACTCGTACTCTCAGGCAGCTTCTAAGCTCTCTGAAACCGGTTCAAAATTATCGGATACTTACGATCGTTCTTCAAATGCCATTTCAGAAGGACTGCAAAGTATTGGCAGCACGTCAAAAGAATATGCTACTAACCTGGAAAAACTGAACAAAAACCTTCATTCATTGAATACAAGTTTCGAAAATCAGTTAACAGATACCCAGGATCAATTCAAGGCAACACAACAGTTCAATAAAGACCTTTCTGAAATGAATTCAATTCTTACGTCTTCGGTTGATGAGTTAAAGAAGTACAAGGAGAATGCTGAACAGTTGAATAAAAACCTTGAAGCACTGAATACCATTTACGGCAATATGCTGGGTGCAATGAGTTATAAAAAATAAAACCAGAAAACCGAGTTATGGGTGCAAAGAATTGCCCGGAAACCCCGAGGCAAAAAATGATAAACATGATGTACATCGTCCTCACAGCGCTGCTCGCTTTGAACGTGGCTGCAGAGGTATTGGAAGCATTCAGGGTGGTTAATTCAAGCCTCTTGCAAACCCTTAGCGCGGTGGACATGCAAAATGCTCAGATCTATTCATCTTTTGAACAAGCCTACATTGAGAACCCGGCCAAAGTACAGGAATGGAAAAATAAAGCCGATGATTTAGAGAGACGGTCAAACGATATTATCTCTTATGTTTCTCAGATGAAAGATGAATTGATTGATTATTCCGGGAGCCGGCCGGTTGAACCAGGTTCAGTGCAAAACAGTGAGAAATATTATCACGTTAATTCACAGGGTGATACGCTCGAATTATCTAAAGTGGATGATCTAAATGGTCCTTCTGAATTTATGATCACTCAGAAAAGAGCCGAAGAGCTAAAGCAACATATCAACGAATACCGTGATTTTTTAATTGAATTACTTGGTCCTGATAATGACGAATTAAAGAAAACTATTTTAAGTGAATTAAATACCGACGATCCAAAAGCTAATATTAAAGCAGGAAGTGAAGGGAAATCGTGGGAATCCGAACATTTCGAGGATAAACCCCTGATTGCGGTGATGACTTTAATGTCAAAAATCCAGATTGATGTTAAAAACTCGGAAGCAAATGTTGCAAAATACCTGTATGCTCAGATTGATGCGGGTTCGTTTAAGTTTAATTCTTTGGCAGCACGTGTTATTGCAAATTCCAATGTTGTTTTAATGGGTGATGAATATAGAGCCGAGGTTTTTCTGGCTGCTGAAGATACAACCCAACAACCGGAAATTATTATTAACGGACGTTCGGCTGAGGTTAAAGATGGAAAGGCAACTTATGTAGGTAGTACCGAGAAACCAGGTGTTTTTAAGTGGAGTGGTCTGATTAAATACAAGACACCGGGTGGGATCATTCAAAATTATCCATTTGAGCAGGAATACCAGGTTGCGCAACCCAGCGTTACTATGTCAGCCACCAAAATGAACGTGTTCTACAAAGGCCTTGATAATCCTTTTGAAATTAGTGGTGGAGCAATACCCAATGAAAACCTTTCGTTAGAAATGACGAATGGGACTTATGAGAAAAGAGGAGACGGTTATATTATTAAACCGAAAGAACTTGATGAACAGGGGCGGAGAACCAAAGTGAGCGTTTATGCCAATATTGGTGGTGAAAGAAGATTAATAGGTACTTCTGATTGGCGTGTAAAACAGGTTCCGGACCCGGTAGCTCTGATCGATGGTTCTTCAGGTGGAGAAATTCGCAAAGAAACTTTGGCTATTCAGCAGGGAGTAAGGGCTGTACTCGAAGATTTCGATTTCGAATTTAAGTATACCGTAACTCAGTTTACACTTGAAACACCCGCAGGAGGATATACCAACCGTTATCCAACTACAGGGAATCGTTTCTCAAATGAGCAACTTGAAGCGATAAAACGTATAAACCCCGGTTCGTGGATTTATATTGCAGATATTAAGGCCATTGGCGACGATGGCACAACCAGGGATCTCGACCCTATTTCGTTAAAAATAAAATAATTAGATATGAAAAAGTTATTCATTTATATCGGCATAATAGCTCTGGTTTTAAGCCTTGGATATACTAAATCCCAAGCACAAATAGTAAACGGAGCATACAAACAGACTGATATTTACGAGAAAAAACCAATGCCATTAGTTTCAGTACGCGAATCAGATGTATTTTGGTCAAGGATGATTTGGCGTGTGATTGATCTGCGTGAAAAAATGAATATTCCATTGTATTATCCAACTCACGAAATGGATCAACGAATTAATTTAATCAATTTGTTGCTGGAGGGTATAGAGAATGGACAAATCACTCCTTACGATGCTCAGGCTGACGACGACTTTAAAATTCCGATGAGTTTTGCACAGGTGAAAGAACGTTTTGGTGCCAAGGCAACTACTGAACAACGTGTGAATTTTGATACTGGCGAACGTGAAAATGTTGTGGTTCAGGGTGAGATCAGACCAACTGAAATTAAACAGTACATGCTGAAGGAAGAATGGTATTTTGATAAGCAAACATCAGCTCTTCATGTTCGGATTATTGGAATTTGCCCTATTCGTGAATATGTTCGCGAAGGAGATACTTCAGGACAGGTACAATACCAGAAACTCTTCTGGGTTTATTATCCTGAAGCACGCCCACTGCTTGCAACAAATCTTACAATGAATCCATACAACGATGCAAGGCAAGTTTCATTTGATGATTTCTTTATCAAGCGTACTTTTAGTAGTTACATTGTTAAGCAATCAAATATGTATGACAATCGTGATATCAGTGCTTATCTTACAGGGAAAGATGCTATGTTGGAATCACAACGCATTGAAGAAGAGATTTTCAATTACGAACAAGATCTCTGGGAATATTAATTGTATGACAAAAAATATGCGGCCTTATGGAAACATAAGGCTTTTTTTTGAAACAATTTATGTAAACACACAACGTTTTAAGATTGCACGCTTATCACTGTAAAAAATTAAATGAAGAAAGTACTGACATACATGTTATTTCTGGTTGTTATGCTGTTAAGCTCATGTCAGAGAGACAATCAGAATCAGTACCTTCTGCTTGGTAAAAATAACAGGGAAAAGTATTTTGAGCCCATTCCTTACGGTATGGTTTACATTCAAAGAGGAGCACATAATATTGGTGATAATGATGATGAACTGTACGAAGAAGCTCCTACAAAAGTTGTTTCAACCGAAGCTTTCTGGATAGACGATACCGAAATCACCAACAATGAATACCGGCAATTTGTATACTGGGTACGCGATAAACGTGCCAGGGAATTACTTGGCCAGACATATACCGATTTTCTGATTACTGAAGACAAATATGGAAATCCACTCGACGAACCTGAGATCAATTGGGATGAAAAAATAGAATGGAACGACATTGATTATCAAAATGCGATGGATGAATTGTATCTTCCGGTGGCAGATCGGTTTGGATTTAAGAAAGAAATTGATACAAGGAAACTGGTCTATGAGTATTACTGGGTTGATTACAATCAGGCAGCCAAACGCAGTAACAGCTATAATTATGATACTCAAAAATACGATGGAAGTGTGATGAATGAAAAGGGAGAGATTGTTCCGATTCAAAACCGTAGTTCCTTTTTGATGCACGAATCTGTTCCTGTTTATCCGGATACTCTTTGCTGGATTAGGGATTTTGCCTACACTTATAACGAGCCCTTTACTCTTAAATATTTCTCCCACGCCGGCTTTGATGATTATCCTGTTGTTGGAGTCACCTGGAAACAAGCCAATGCATTTTGTAACTGGCGATCCAATCTAAAGTCTTTCACGATGGAACGTTTTAAAGAAACGCCTCCTCACGATTTCAGGTTGCCAACAGAAACAGAATGGGAAGTGGCAGCAAGAGGAGGAATGATGAATAACAAATATCCATGGGGAAGTTATTATGCCCGAAACGTAAATGGTTGTTTTGTCGCTAATTTTAAACCTCAACGCGGCAATTATGTTGCAGATAGTGAAACAACAACGACTACAATGAAAGTGGGACAATTCGACCCGAATCCTTATGGATTATATGATATGGCCGGAAACGTAGCAGAGTGGACTTCAACTGCTTTTTTCGAAGCTGGTTATGAAACGATGAATGATTTAAATCCGGAAATTCAATATAATGCTCGTCCTGATGACCCACCGGTTATGAAACGTAAAGTAGTTAGAGGAGGATCATGGAAAGACGTTGCTTATTTTATCCAGAATTCGACCCGGACATTTGAGTACCAGGATACTTCTAAATCATATATTGGTTTCAGATGCGTACGGACGTCATTCAGAAATGATCTGGGCAACAAACCAAAGGAACGTAGTACTCATTTTTAAAATGTCAGATTAACTCCTCCAAAGACGGTAGTGCCCGGCATGGTATAATATCTGTTTACTTCATATCTGGTGTTTAACAAATTCTCGGCGTTTACAATCAACTTCAGATTTTTTGATAATTTATACATCGCTTTTGCATTTGCCAGCGTGTAGCTTACTTTATTTACCGGAAGTAATGGATCATTGTCGAGATTATGAACGTACTGAATAGTAGCATTCAGTTGTAATTTATTTATCTGGTAGGTTGCTTCGAAAAACAAATGATGTTCGGGCGTTGCAAACACGGGGGTCTTCATGTGAATATAACTGTAGGTTGTATTTAAATTCAGATTTTCTGCTACTTGTGTTCGTAATGCCATTTCAATTCCCTGGTTTGAAACTTTACCGGTGTTTAAATATCCATTTGGCGGGCCAACATTTACAATCAGATTATCGCTTTCTATGGCAAAAAGAGTTACTTCAATCTGTATTTTATTGTCTGAGAAGTTGCTCAGGATTCCTGTTTCATAATTCCAGATCGTTTCAGGATTAAGATTTGGGTTTGGTCCCCACATAAATAGCTCACGCATGGTGGGACTTCGAAATCCTTTTGAGATATTGCCTTTCCAGGTAGTGGACTTTTTCAATTGATAGGCAAAACCTAAAGAAGGAATCCAAACATTTCCGTATTGACTGTTATTTTGATACCGGACGCCTGCGTTTAGCGTGAGCCCTTCAAATTCTTGCTGAGTAAACCCGTAAACTCCAAACTCAGTTAGTGTTGTATCTGCAAAAACAAGCCCATTTCCATTCATTGCCAGCGTATTTTCAGCAAAACCTCCATAATTCATATAATCGAAACCCGCAGTGAAAGTATTTCCTTTAAAAAGCTTGAAAGCCTCGTACAAGTTTGCTCCATAATTGTGATCGGTCGAATGAAAACCATCGGTGATCTCATGTTCACCGAAATTGTAAAATAACTTAACTGCACCCGACGCTTTTTCATAGTCGTTTAGCAAAGTAAAAGCCCAGTATCCGCGATCTATATCAATTTTCTCACCGGGCGTTGCATTAATTGTATCAGGACCGGGATCAGAAGCTTTAAAGGTGGCCATGCTGATATCGGAAGAAGCCGATAAATGAGAATTAATGTTGTAGCCCAGTTTCAGGTATCCGTTGGTAATGTTGAAATCTGAATTCGGGCGATGTCCGTCAGTCTGGTCATGATTCACTGAACCAAAAACACTGAATTTGTTCTTCTTAAAACCAAGTGCCCCTATGTATTTTTGGGTATTAAATGATCCATAAGAAAGTCTGGCATTTCCATGCATTCCGTCTTCAGTTTGTTTGCGGGTAATAATGTTGATTACGCCTCCCATAGCATTCGACCCATATAAAATAGAAGCCGGTCCCCGAATAACTTCCACGCGTTCCACATCTGAAGCAACATAGGAATCCGGTAGTGGATGTCCCATAATTCCCATAAACTGCGGATGACCATCAATTAACATTAATACGCCGGTAGTTGGATTTCCTCCGATACCACGAATGCTGATTTGCCCGGCAGAACCGGTAGCTACTCCAAAACCTGTTACACCGCGTTCGGTAACAAAAAGCCCTGGAACACGCCCGTTCAGAACAGGAAGCAAAGCCGATTCGTTGGATTGTTCAATTTGTTCGCGTTCAACAATGGATACTGCCATGGGTACACTGTTGCGGTTTACTTTCACTGGGGTACCTGTGACAATCACTTCATCAATTTGGATTGTATCCATTGTCATTGAGAAATTTTGAGCACTCGAAAACAATGAATGCATCATGATAATGAGAAGAATTGTTGCAGGAATTAGAATGCTATTTTTCATAAGATCGTGTTACTTATTATTATAAGCGTGTTACCATAAGGACAAAAAAATTAACCGGCTTTGCTCATTACCAGTTTACCATGTTGAATACCTTTCAGACTGATAAGTTTGTCTGAAATTTCAGTCAGAATCCGGGATGGCCCCTTCACTGCAATAATTTCCATGTAGTTCACTTCATTTAAATGAAATCCCTGTACTGATAAAATATAATCGCTGTATTCAAAACGAAGGTCTGCCGATTTTTTCAGGATATCGCTTTTTTCATGATTAAATACGAGGATGACTGCTCCGGCAACGATATTGTCGCACTTCCACTTTTCCTCCACAATATTCTTTTCAACCAGATGACGAATGGCTTGCGAACGGTTGGAAAAACCATTGTCAGACACATAGTTATCCAGTGCTTTCAACAATTCTTCATCCAGTGAAACTCCAAAACGGGAAACCGACATGGTGTTAATTTTAATCAAAAAAGTAACACGAATATACGAAAAACAACAAAATGAGATGGCGTTTAGGCCTGTTTTGAAATGAATTTAATTGGTTTCTTTTTCCCAGATCAATTTTTTCCCAAAACCTAAACGATTGTCGGTCATTTTGATGTATTCAATGTGCAAAACCCAAAGTGAGGTTTTCATCAACGCCGCGTAAGGAAATTTTTTCAGATAGGCTTTTTTTGCTTTTTTATGAAGCGTTTCGCCCGGACGAACCATCATTCCTCTGAATTGAATCCCCTGAATTTTTCCGACTGTGTTTGTTTCGAGAACTACGCTGCCCGCCACATTAGAATTTTTCAGTGCATCCTGTGCATGCTTTGTTTCATCGTCGGAAGTAAAAACAAAGCAGTTTTCTTCTTCCAGGTAGGTATAAAAGCAATTCGAACACCAGGGATTGTCTTCAACTACTGTTGCCAGAGTAAGGACATGATGTTCGTGTATAAATTCAATTATTCGTTTTTCAGGTAAGGCCATTTTAAAAATATTGTGCGACTAAAATAATCGTATCTTTAGGAATACACAAACATTGATTTTAACAAATAACACAAGGAATATGACAACTATTAAAACAATTTACCTGGGCGAATTACGTACAGAAAACGAGCATCTTCAATCTAGAAATAAAGTGATAACAGATGCTCCGACGGACAACCGCGGGAAAGGTGAATATTTCTCTCCCACCGATTTACTGGCTACTGCACTTGGCAGTTGTATTTTGACGATTATGGGAATAACTGCACGGGATAATAACATCGACATTGAAGGAACACAGGTGGATGTAACTAAAATTATGGCATCTGAGCCGCGAAGAGTAGCAGAAGTGGTCGTGGAGTTTACTTTTCCTAAAAGGAGATACAGCGAAGAAGAAAAGCGAATTGTGGAAAGTGTGGCCGGTACCAGCCCAGTGCCTTTGAGTTTACATCCGGATCTGAAACAAACTATCCGGTTCAACTGGTAATTAATTAGTATTTAATAAATTTCTGATTAAGCAGCCCTTTGTCGGTTTGTACCTGAAGTATGTAAGTACCGGCTTTAAGTGATGAAACATCCAGGTGCCTTTTTGTAGTGGTTACTCGGTTTAGCTGTTTGCCTTTTATCGAATAAATACTCATTGACAAAACCGAAGTTCCTGATTCTAATTTAAGTGTCAGTTTATTTTTAACCGGATTGGGATAGATTTCGAATTGACTGTTTGAAAGAACAGGAACAGATACGATTTCATCTGTTTTCGAGATTAGCCAGTAATCCGGATTAATTACGATCTCTGCAACCGCAAAGCCTGGATTTATGTGAAAGTTTTGATCATTCTGAACATGGTTTAAACGAATTTCCATCGTTTGCGTACTATCACTATTGTACAAACGAAGCGGTACTGGCATCTCAAAAAAATCAACAACTGAAGTTGAGCTGGTCTGAGAAAGCGTGATACTAAGGTCTTCAGTGGATGTTTGTTGGTAGGTGAGTGAATAAACAGGATAACCTTCGCCATATAACCAATCGTTAAAAAATTCCTGTAAAGTAGTGTCGCCAGCTGCTTCCATGTGTCTTTGGAAATCGGGCGTTCGGGCAAAACCATTTGCAATTGCCGGATCATGATAATAATTTCTTAGACCACTGAAAAAAGCATCGTCTCCTAAAATCCAACGAAGCATATGAAGTAAATAAGAAGCCTTTTGGTAAGTAAGACGGTAATCAAAAATTCGGTTAACATTGGTAGTGTCAACAGCAAATACCGAGCCTCCGGCACGGCTTACAATGTTTGTGACTGTTGATTTTTTCCAGTTTTTCCATTCTTCTGGTTTCAGGTTTTCAATAGCCAATGCATTCATGTAGGTGGCAAAACCTTCATTCAGCCAAATATCCTGCCAGCTGGCGAGCGTAATATAATCGCCGAACCACTGGTGAGCCATTTCATGTGCAATTAAATTAAATGAAAAACCTCCCATGAAACTCATGGTCTGGTGTTCCATTCCGCCACTCCAGCCAAATTGTGCGTTCCCGTATTTCTCATCGGCAAACGGATAAATATCTACCAATTGGTTATAAAATTGCATGATTTCTAAAGATACAGAGGTCTGATTTTTCACCTCTTCCAGCTTTTCAGGATAGATGTAATTCAGGATGTCAATAATACTGCCATCTTGCATATGGAGAGTATCAGAATATGTGGCATAATTGGTTGCTGCAATGGCTACCAGGTAGGTAGCTATAGGATGTCGGTGTTTCCAGTGCATCGTTCGTTTGTTTTCTTTTATCACATCGCTTATTAACACACCGTTACTGGCAGTTCGGTATTGTTCAGGGGTAGTAACAAAAACATCAATAGAATCTATTTTATCTGCCAGCGATTGTTTACATGGCCACCATTCCATGGCTCCATATGGTTCCGACAAAGTCCAGAGTACCGGAACCGCTTCAGTACCGTGTGTACTTGTTTCGAATGAGCCAAAACCTGAACTGGGAGGAACTCCTTGATAAAAGATTGAAACCGAATCGATTTGACCAGAAACAGGCGTATTAATTACTGGTATTTTTATTTTGTTGTCGTAATGTGCAAATTCTATCTTTTGATCATCCCAAAATACAGAATCAACCTCCAGATTTTGATGAAGATCAAAATAAAGTGTATCTGCGTTTATGGATGTCCATTTGAAATATGAAGTTACTTCTCCTGAAATATAGCGGACAGCCGGATCGATTTGCCATTCCATTCGCTGGTAGATAAAGTTGGTTTCAGAATAAGATGAGTTTTCCTTGAAACTAACCAGGTGTGATTTTGGGCGACTTTCTTGTAAGGCAATCTTTTGTAAATCGTAAGAAAGATCTTGTCCGTTTGCAAACGAATGAAGAAAAACCAATATGATAAACAAGTGTCGATTCATGTACTAAAGTTACAAAACAAAAAAACAGGAACCTTGCGGCTCCTGTTTCCCGGGCTTATCAAGAATTTTATTGTTTGTCTATTTCTTTCCAAACCAGTGCACTGGCACCCACAATGGCGGCATCTCCCATTTTCAGCTTAGATGGAAGGATTTTGATCTTGTTTTTGAAGATCGGGAGCAGGTGTTTCTCCATGTGCTGTTTGGTAGGGCGGAAAATGTATTCGCCTGCAGCAGTTGGTCCTCCGAACAGGAAGATCGCTTCCGGGCTCAGGTGGTGTACGGTGTTGGCCAGACCCATTCCGAGCCACTCACCCGTTTTTTCGAATACTTCGAGCGCTACTTTATCACCTTTTTCAGCCGCTTCAAAAATCATTTTCGAATCCAGTTCTTTGAAAGATTTGTCAGCCAGCAAACTGTCGGCAGCGTTGTAATGTGCCATCAGTTCAAAAGCTGTACGTTTCATCCCAGGGGCCGAGCAATAAGCTTCAAGGTGACCAAGGGCTGTACATCCGCAAACTCTTCCGTTGGGAATAAGGGTGGTGTGGCCAACTTCGCCTGCAAATCCGTCGTGACCGTAAACCAGGTCGCCGTCAACAACAATACCACTACCCAAACCGGTTCCCAGAGTTATCATCACAAAGTTTTTCATTCCCTGCGCTCCTCCGTAGATCATTTCACCCAGCGCGGCTGCATTGGCATCGTTGGTCAGAGCAATAGCACCCATGTCGGCAAAGTGTTTCCGAAGCAGTTCAACAAAAGGTACCATTCCTTTAAACGAAAGGTTTGGCGCATATTCAATAGTTCCGGTATAGTAATTACCATTGGGTGCACCAATCCCGATTCCAAGAATTTCAACATCTGCATTCAGAAGTTTTACCGATTTAATTAATTCTTTGATGGCGGTTGCCAGATCGGTCATATAACGGTTTATGTCTCCGTGCGAGGGAGTCAAAATATTGTCCTTTACCATTACATTGCCTTCCGGATCTACAACGCCGATTGCGGTATTTGTTCCGCCTATATCAACGCCTATTGCTACTTTTTTCATTTTGAAAAGTTTTATTTTAGTATTAAATGAATGCTTATTCTCTGCGCTTGAGCAAATTTAAAAATATTATGCTATTCTCATTGATCTGCAACTGTTAAACAACCTATTTAGTGTAAATAAAAATAAGAGTTTACTGCAGAAAACTCTGTTCCCGTTTTTTTAGCAGAAATCCAACGGGTTGAGTAACTTTGAAGCCAATTTTTTGGGATGAAAAAACTGAAGCAGAATATATTAAAGATTTTAGGTTGGATATTGTTGATACCGGTATACATTTATAAATACGGGATTTCTCCTTTTACGCCAGCTTCCTGCCGACATATACCAACCTGTTCGGAATATGCGGTACAAGCCATTCGAATGCATGGCCCCTTTAAAGGATTTGCATTAACAGCCAAACGAATTTCCCGTTGTCATCCATGGGGAACCAGTGGTTATGATCCGGTGCCTCCCAAAGAGGAGAAGAAAAAAAAGAACTAAGAACATTATTCGAATTCAGAAAAAACAAAAACTAAATTTGCACAACGTTGTTTTAAAGACGACTTATATTTTCCAGAATGAAAAAAATCTTATTTATATTATTAACAGCCTTAATTTTTGCCTCATGTGGTGGGAATAAAGGGAGCAAACCGGATGAATCAAAGGAGGTGATTACCGTAAGTATTTTGCCTGAACGAACCTTTGTTCAGAAAATAGCCGGCAACGATTTTGAAATCAATGTTTTAATACCTCCCGGATCAAGTCCTGCTGCTTATACTCTGCTTCCTTCACAATTAAAAGACATTGCCCGATCTGCCATTTGGTTTCGTATTGGTTATATCGGTTTCGAGCATTCGTGGAAAGATAAAATAGAACAGGCGAACACCAGAATGAATGTGGTAAACCTTTCAGAAGGGCTGGATTTAATCGCTGAAGAAGAAGAACAGCATGGCGATCATGTTCATTTGGATGGGGTGGACCCGCATACCTGGCTTTCGCCTCGCCTGGTTAAAGAAATGGCAAAAACTATCAGGGATGAAGTTACAGCCATGAAACCCGAACGCAAAGAATTTTATCAGGCCAATTACGAGAAATTTATTCAGGAATGTGATCAGCTGGATAGTGAACTTACCAGTAAACTTGAACCTTATAAGGGACGAAAAATAATCGTTTTTCATCCAAGTCTTTCATACTATGCGAGAGAATATGGCCTGGATCAGTATTCGCTCGAATCAGGAGGTAAAGAACCTACACCTGCGCATTTGAAATCGGTGGTAGATGTGGCGAATAAGGAAAACTTACGTGTGATTTATATTCAGAGTGAGTTTGACCGCGAGCATGCCCGTGTTTTTGCTAATGAAATAAAGGGAAAGATTGTTGAGGTATGGCCGTTAAATCCGGAGTGGGCAGATAACCTGAGAAAGATGACAGACGTTTTTATTGAGAATTTTTAATGAACTCCTTACTTAAAATAGAAAATCTGAGCTTTGGTTACGACAAAGTACCTGTACTTGAAAATATCAATTTTGAAGTCATTGAGCAGGATTTTGTTGGAGTGATCGGTCCGAACGGAGGAGGGAAAACCACGCTATTAAAAGCTATTCTTGGACTCATAAAACCAGATAATGGAAAGATTATATTTGGGAGGGAGTTGCAGGGAAGAAAAAAGGCAATAGGTTATCTTCCACAGGTGCGTTATATTGATAAGAAGTTTCCAATAACTGTTCTCGACGTTGTAATGTCGGGCTCAATAATGGTTGGTAAAACGCTTTCGCAAAAAGCCATTCGAAACAAAGCTGAGGCTCTACTGAAAGAAATGGGTTTAATCAATATAAAAAATAAGGCAATTGGCGAACTTTCGGGAGGTCAGATGCAACGCGTTTTTTTGTGCAGGGCACTGATCAGCGATCCAAAACTGCTGATTCTGGATGAACCCGACACTTTTGTGGATAATCGCTTTGAAGGTGAATTGTACGAAAAACTGAAACATATAAATAAGGATGTGGCAATCATCCTGGTTTCGCACGATGTGGGAACTATCACCAGCTATGTAAAAACCATTGCCTGTGTGAACGGAAATTTGCATTATCATAACAGTAATAAAATTACACAGGAGCAGTTAGAAGCCTACAATTGCCCAATACAGATCATCTCTCACGGGATGGTTCCACACACCGTACTTCAAATGCATAATCACGATCACGAACATTGACATGGATACTTTTTTTGAATTATTTACTTATGACTTTTTTCAGAAAGCAGTTTTGGCAGCTGTTTTTGCCAGTATTTCGTGTGGTATTATCGGAGGTTATATTGTTTCGCGCCGTATTGTTTTTATTAGTGGCGGTATAACCCATGCGTCGTTTGGCGGTATTGGACTGGCGTTTTTACTTGGATTTAATCCACTGCTGGGAGCTGTACTTTTTGCCGTTGGTGCGGCTCTAGGTATACAGTTTTTTACGAAAGTGGCCGAAATTCGCGAAGATTCTTCCATTGCCATTTGGTGGTCGCTGGGAATGGCATTGGGA
Organism: Draconibacterium sp.; assembly: GCA_035399765.1. Classification (GTDB taxonomy): domain Bacteria; phylum Bacteroidota; class Bacteroidia; order Bacteroidales; family Prolixibacteraceae; genus Draconibacterium. The sequence continues at coordinate 20,984 of DAOPJR010000001.1, forward strand.
ATTATTTTTGTGTTTATGACACCAGGTTACACGCCAAACCTGATGAGTTATTTGTTCGGAAATATTCTCACAGTAACCAACTCCGAGTTATGGTGGATGTTTATGCTGAATATTGTGATCATCGCTTTTTTTATACTATTTTTCAGGAAGATCCTGTACATTGCTTTCGACGAAGAATTTGCCCGCACAGCCGGATTGCCTGTGAGTTTATTCAATTACCTCACGATCACTCTTATTGCTTTAACCGTTGTTCTGAATATTCGTGTTGTTGGGATTATTCTGATACTTTCCTTGCTAACAATTCCACAAGCATCGGCCAATCTGTTTACCAAAGATTTCCGTAAACTGCTGATTCTTTCATCGGTGTTTGCTTTTATAGGCACTTTGCTCGGCTTGTTTATTTCTTATTTTCTGGATATCCCTTCAGGAGCAGCCATTATTTTTACTTTGGTATTGATGTTTGGTATCTTGCGTCTGATAAAATCATTTATATAATGTTGGGTCAGAAAAAGGAAAAGTTTTATCGTTGTCAATCTTGCGGAATTGAATTTTCAAACCTCGACGGAACCCGAACCTGTAGTAATTGTTTTGCCTGCACAGGATGTGAAATTTATTTGTGCCCCTCTTGTAATGCTGAAGTGGTGATTAAGCCGATAAAGAAACCACAAACGCAGTCATAGATTAAACTAATCTTCGAATATTTTTTAATTTTCTTCAATTTTTTATGTTTTAGAACGTTAATTTATGTCGCAGTACATATTGTTTCAAAACAAAGAAAAATGTACTTTCGGTGCGTGCCACGTGCACTCAACAATTCGGGATTAGTTAATCCAAAAACAGTCTTGGCTATATAGCCAGGACTGTTTGTTTTTCTGGATTGATTAAATTTTAAATTCATAAGATATTTTAAGTCCTAAAGAAAAAGGCGCAAAAAACGTTTTAAGAATTTTATTATCACTCAACTCGAAATTTACATATGGATTGAGAACTATATTTGAATTTCCTGATATCTGATATTTTCTTCCCCAGCCTATCTGCAAACTGAAAGGAGAAACATCGTTCCAATCCTCCAGGTAGTTATGTTGCCAGGTAGATTTGTCACTTGAAAGCTCGCGTTGCAATATTTTTCCCAAACTAATTCCAACTAAGAAAAAATCAGCGTGAGTTTCCTGAATTGAATAAAGATACCGAGCTAGAACAGGGAAATTAATTTGCTGAAAATTAAGCTCATAATAATATGGTGAAGACGTAAGATGTCCGATTGTAGAATTTATTCCTAAAATTAAATCCAGTCGGGTTGTTATTCTGAAGCCTGCATTTAATTCATAACCCGGTTCTAAGAAAAGCGTTTTTGAAGTCACATTAGTATATCCCAAAACCTGCGTATCTCCTGCGACTTTGCCATTGGGAAATGAATGTTTTACGAAACCTCCAATGCCAACCGAAAATCGTGTTGTCTGAGCTAAAAGTGCATTTGATAAACACAAGAATAAAACAATAGAAATGGATTTTAAAAACAGTTTCATTTTTTAGTTTTTTAGTAGGTGAGAATTGAGAACAATATACTTTTCTATCCAAGGTAACTATCGTTATCAGGAGTGAGTGCAAGGAAGATAGGCGATCTTACTTTTATGGTACATTGAGCGATACAGCTTGGTGTTGTTGAAAATTTATGGTTTAAGAGGTATTCATTAGATTTGATTAATGGCTCTCTATGTTTACATGGTTAAAGTTAACAAAAGATTGCTTGCCGGTCAACAGGTATTTTTACGTATTCTGTTAATATAAAATTGAGGTGAGTTAATTTGAAAGGTGTTTCAGTCAGACCTTCAAGATTTTTAAAACCTTGAAGGTTAAAATAAAAAAGAACCGATCTTTTGTAGAAATCGGTTCTTGTCGTATTATTTAAAATCCAAATCTTTATAAAGATTCCCTGAAATATTTCACTGTTCCCACTTTTAATTCCATAGTAGCTTCTTCGTCGCAAACAATAATGCTGTTTGGGTGCATTTGCAGTGCAGAGAGTGTCCACATGTGATTAATCCCGTTTTCTATTACATTCTGCAGCGCCCGTGCTTTTTTATATCCGTTTACAAGGATCAGCACTTCGCGTGAATCAAGCACCGTTTGAACACCAACCGACAGCGCCTGTTTCGGAACCAGGTTCAGGTCGTTGTTAAAAAAACGGGAATTGGCAACAATAGTGTCATAATTCAGGTTTACCAACCGCGTACGCGATTGCAATGATGAGCCGGGAACATTAAATGCAATATGACCATCAGCGCCCATTCCTCCCATAAACAGTTCGATACCGCCAAAACTTTCAATCTTTCTTTCGTATTCTTCGCACTCGAGGTTTGGATTGTCTGTATTTCCGTCGAGAATGTGTATGTTTTCACGTTTAATGTCGATGTGGTTGAAAAAATTTTCAAACATAAAACGGTGGTAACTCTCCGGGTGATCTTCAGCGATTTTAACGTATTCATCCATGTTAAACGTAACCACGTTTGCAAAGGAAACTTTCCTTGCCTTGTTCAACTCGATCAGTGCTTTGTAAGTCCCGATTGGAGTAGAACCTGTTGGTAATCCCAATACAAAAGGATTAGATGAAGTTGGTGCAAATTGATTGATTCGTTCGGCAATATGTTCGGCTGCCCATAAGCTAAGCTCGTTGTAGTTTTTATGTATAACCAGTTTCATTTTTATATATTTTGTTAGTTGATTTCCATTACGATCAACCGAGGTTCTCCATTGCTTTTCCCAGTTTTTGTGATTCAGCAAGGAACTGTTCTACTGAAAGTTCACGGTGGTAGATTACTCCGTGAGTAGCACGCAGTAGCGGTGAGTCGTTCTGGTAAAAGAAGTTCTTACCAAGCAGTAATTGAATCTGTTTATGCTGTTCTACCCAAATGCGTTGGGTTACGTAGCTAAATGGCCCATCGAGCTGGTAGCTTGGGAATGAGGCATTTACCTGAGTTATGTAACATTCTTCGAATGATTTTTCAAGTGTGGCCAACGAATTGAGTGAAACAGGAACGATTACTTCCACGTCCCAAGGATTGTAACGGAACCATACGTTACGGTATCCAACGATACGCAAATTACTCAGGTCTTCTTCTTTGCTCCATTCTTCCACGGCTTTTGCAATGGCCTGCAAAACCTTGTAATGTGTATCCGGACCGCTTCCCTGCGGGTCCATAGCCAGGCTAATCACCGTTGGTTTGTATTTCCTGAAATCGTTCAGTATCGGAAGGATGTCATTTTCGTAATTTGATTCACCAGAGTAGAACCCAAGATGAAGGTGATGAACATTTTTAACCATGATCCCGTAGTGAGCCCACACCAGTTCTTCTTCAAATTCGCGGATCATTCCTTTCAGTTTCTGAATCTTTGGTGGATTTTTGCCCCCATCGTAGCTATTTTGCAAAACAGAAAGGATCTCGAAGATTACTTCCCTCAATTCTTCCTGGTTTTTAACGTCCCAAATGGTTACCAGTGCTCTTATAACCCGATGGCTCACTCCTCTCAGTTTCTCATCATTATTCTGCGCAGCAATGCTATCGAGGTAGTGGTAAATATCTTTGTCCCACTTTTTTTTATAGCCATCGTTAAAAAAATCGGGGAAGTTGATCATTTCGATTTTTCCCTGGTCCATCAGGTTTTGGGTATGAATCAGCGTATTGTGTAAAAACGTGTTGGTAACAGCCGTATATCCGGAAGTCATTACAGAAAAATGCATCTCGTTACTGGCATAGCGTGACTGGCGATTGGTTGCCGGCATAATGCCCAGCATAATGTCGTCGTGGTGAGGCCCGGTGTGGTAATATACCTGGTTCTCTTCACGTTCCATGCCTTTTGTCAATTTGGCTTTTATTGAGTCAATCACCGATTGAACTGTGTTTTCGTTCAAATCAGGGATCATGCTGCAATACTTGTCATTTTTCAAATCATCGAGTTCGAGCTTCGATCCAAATTTGTTGATGTTCTTACAAAGCTCCATTACAGCCCGTTCAGTTTTCTGGTGGTTCCAGGGTGAACAAGTATAGTAGCATTCTACCGCATCATCGAGTTTTACAGCTGCACCTTCTGTAAGGTAAAAACGTGCATTTTCAAGTTTTTGTAAGGCAGTTGCCGGATATTTTACCGAAGGTTCACTTTCAAGCGAGTATTTAATTACATCGGCAATGGCTTCTCCGGCGGCGTAAATAATGGCTTTGTTGTTTGGATTAGCGCGAAGTGTCCCCAAACCGATAGTAATTACCAAACGATTTCTTGAAACTTCTATTCCTCCCAAGTCTACCGCAGTCATTGCCTGGGTTTCAAAGTTGGTTTCAGTCAACCGTGTTGATGAAAAGTGATCCGAGCCGCGTGTATTAAAAGCGATGTGTCCGTCGGGGCCAATTCCGCTTAAAAAGAATCCGATTCCGCCTTTATCACGAATCTTGTTTTCGTAGTTTGTGCTCCAGTCATCAATTTTAAATATCGATTGCTTCTGGAGTTGTTCCTGCTGTGTTTTGGCTTCGCGGTAACGCAATGAAAGATCAATTTTGAAATCGGGAAATACTTCAGAGAAATGTTTTCCTTCTGCCAGTTCAATTTCATCCGAGTTAATCAGTAACGCTTTGTCTTCGTTGAATCCGAAACCTTTAATATAATTTTCTACCGCATAATTATATAAACTGTTGTGTTGTTTTGGATCGATGGGATAAAATTCACCCATCTGTACAAAGGTGAGCTCACTCAGGTTGGGTTTTTTTGTATTTGCCAAACCATATTTTTTTAAAAGCTCTTTCCCTTTTTCGTTATCCCAGTTGTTGAGTAAGAAATGGGTGTAACTTTGAAAATAGAGGGCTGTTTTTCCAAGGGGAAGACTTACTACTCCGTCTGGATTCTCGCTCACCCATTCTAAAAAACTCATAGCTGAAAGAAGACCGAGCTGAGGAAAACTTTCAGTGGTTACGTAGGAGATTTTTGTTGAGATTTTGTTTAGTTGTGTTTCTGCCAAAAAGGCTTGTTCTACATTCGAAAATGCTTTTTTCATCTATGTTATTTTGATATTTGATCAAGAGCGTAAGCGGCTGCACCCATGGTACCGGCTTTGGATCCAAGTTCAGAGAAAATGATCTCAGTTTCATTGCTGATGTCACGGTTGCTGAAGGTGTGAATAGCTTGTTGGATAGGTGCAAGTATAAACTGACTGGCAACAGCAACCTGTCCGCTCAGGATAATCAGCTCGGGGTTAAAAATCTGAATCAGGTAGGCAATACCCTGTCCCAGCCATTTCCCTGCTTCTGAAAACAGTGAGATAGCAAACTGATCGCCGGCATTTGCAGCCTGTATAACAACAGAGATATCTATTTTATCCAGATCATTCTTCACCAGATCGCTAATGAGTGATGAACTGCCTTTTTGAATAGCTTCCCTGGCCTGTCGTGCAATCGCCTTGGCAGAAACCACCGTTTCCAGGCATCCATGTTTCCCGCAAACACATAAAGGGCCATTGGGAACAATAGGAATATGACCAAATTCACCGGAATAACCTGACTTCCCCGAATATAATTTCCCGTTCACAATAACACCCAATCCCAGCCCCCAGTCTACCTGAAGCATAAGAACGTTCTTCTTATGCTTTGCCAATCCAAAATGTTGCTCTGCAAACGTTCTCACTTTGGTATCATGGTTAAAATATACGGGTATCCCAAAAATCTTTCGCAGTTCGGTAAACAGGTTTTCTACCCCGGGGAAATAGGTTTTATTAGTCCCCTTTTTAATATTATTTAAGCCCGGAAGTTCTATTCCAACCACCAGGATTTTTTCAGGATCGATTTTACTTTCTCTCACCACCTCTGCCAGCTTTTCGTTTACCTGGCTGAAAATTTCCATGTTGGGTTCCATTTTTATCGGAAAGTAGTGCGGTCCGCTTACTTGCTCGTTGCAACTGTTAAAAATTGAAATGATGGTTCGGGTGATGTTGATTGTAATGCCAATCACGTAAAAACCATCGTCAACCAATCCATAAATGTTCGGACGGCGTCCTCCGCTGGAATCCCCGCGACCAAGTTCGTTCACCAATCCTTCTTCAATGAGTTCAAGAAGAAGGCTGTTAATTTTTGGGGTGCTGAGTTTGATTTGTTTCGCCAGCTCAGAGTTCGATAGCGGGCCATTGAAATAAATGGAACGAAGAATATGTTTCTTGTGGGCAGTCTTTTTTTGTTCAACTGCCTGACTTTGGTTCACCGGGTTTTTGAATAGTTTCTCCATCATAATTGTTTACAAAAATCTATATAAAATCAATAACCAACAAGAATCTTTTTAAAAAAATTAAAAATTATTGTTTGTTTTCACTAAAATTAACCATTGATTTACAATTCATAAAAAATTAATGATAAAATCTTTTAATGTTGTGGATTTTAAGAGATATTTAAACTCTGAATTAGCTGACTTTAAATTCACTCCAATGAACCACAAGAGTATTTTTACGCTGTTTCTTTTGATTATTATCTGGCAGATTGGCTTCTCTCAATCACGAAAAATCATTCACTTGCCCGACATAGAAGGGTATAAAACGCTGAAGTGCGATTTCCATCTGCATACTGTATTTTCCGATGGTACCGTGTGGCCAACTGTTCGGGTAGAAGAAGCTTGGAAAGAAGGGTTGGATGCTATCGCAATTACTGACCACGTTGAATACCGACCTCATTCCAAAGACGTGGTGGCTGATCATAACCGTTCGTATGAAATAGCTAGTCCACTTGCTCGTGAATTAGATATTGTTCTGATAAGAGGGGCAGAAATTACACGCAGCATGCCTCCCGGTCACTTAAATGCCCTGTTTATAAAAAATGCAAATTTGCTGGATCGCGAAGATGTGCTGGATGCTTTAAAAGAGGCTCGGGATCAGGGTGCATTTCTGATTTGGAATCATCCAGGCTGGAAAGCACAACAGCCTGATTCAACGATTTGGTTTACAGAACACACGCACTTACTTGCAAACAAATTAATGCATGGAATAGAGATTTATAACAGCAATGAATACTATCCGGAAGCTTTGGGTTGGGCTAACGAAAAAAAGCTCACTATTTTTGCTAATTCCGATGTTCATGACCCCATGGTAGCTTGCACCGGACACCGGCCGATGACGCTTGTTTTTGCAAAAAACCGCACCGAAGCCAGTATTAAAGAAGCTTTATTGGCTCGCCGGACAGCAGCCTATTTTGGAAATACATTAGTCGGAAAACCTGCCCTTTTGGAACCTTTCTTTCATACGTCGCTAAGATTTGACAAAACGCCCTTACAACTATCTAATGGGGTAAATAAAGCTATCAAGATTACGAATCTTTCAGATATTGATTACGAATTGGAACTTGCACAACCGGGTATTGGTCTTGATGCTCCAGAAAAAATTACCTTAAAAGCCCAGCATGTTACTGTTTTAGATCTTGCCGGTAACTCCGACGAAATTGCCGATGCAAATGAAATCATTCTTTATTACGAGGTGAAAAATATTTTAACTGCGCCCAGCCAAAATCTGGTTGTAACTTTAACCTTTGCAAATAAGCTGCAACAATAATTTATATCGAATGGCAAATTCGGCGCGAAAAGAGGCAACGTTATTCAAACAAACTATTACCGGTAACGAGGAGATTTCTCCCGGAGTACATCTGATTTCTTTTGCCCGGACCTTTGAATTTAACCCCGGTCAGGTGGTGAAGATCGGTATCGATCTGAAGCACCCGCCACGTATTTACAGCATTTGTAGCGGAAACCAGGAACCGGAGGTCAGCATTCTTTTTAATATAAAAGAAGATGGTTTCTTGACGCCCAAAATGGCTTCGATGATCCCGGGTGATCATATTCTGGTTTCTGAACCTTACGGTAGTTTTTTAGGTACCCATCAACCGGCGTGGTGGATTGCAACCGGAACAGGAATCGCTCCTTTTTACAGCATGTTCCGTTCAGGTTTGGATGTTAATAAAAAGCTCATTCACGGAGTGTCGTATCTAAACCAGTTTTATTTTGAAGATGATTTGGATTGGGCTATGGGAGAAAATTATATTCGGTGTTGCTCGCGGGAATCGTCTTGCGACGTGGTTCACGGAAGAGTAAGTGATTATCTTTCAGGGTTATCTGATTTGCCTGATGTGAAGTACTATCTCTGTGGAAAAGCATTAATGGTAGTTGAAGTTCGTGATTTATTGATCGAAAAAGGAGTGCCGTACGAGAACATTCTGGCTGAAATTTATTTTTAAGATTGTTCCCAATCCAAATTGTAACTTTTTGTATTTTAGACAAACTAATAATAGAAATCAATTTAAATTTAAAACAATGAAAAAGACCTTATTTCTAACCGCCCTAATGTTTTTTGCTTTGGTTGGCTTGCAGGCACAAACAATTGATCAGGTACTTGGAAAATATTTTCAAACTACCGGACAGGAAAAACTGGCAACCGTAAAAACCTACTATGTAAAAGCCACAACCAGTATGATGGGTATGGACATGCCAATGACCATTCAGATGAAGAAGCCAAACAAGTTCAAAACAGAAATGGAAGTTATGGGACAAAAAATGGAATTTGGATTTGACGGCGAAACCGGGTGGATGAGAAATCCGATGGTGGGAAGTGGAATCACTGATTTAAAAGGAGCTGAGCTAAAACAAGCGATACAACAAGCTGATCTGGAAGGCGAATTATATAATTATGCAGCAAAAGGACACAGCGCCGAATTAATCGGGAAAGTAAATTTGAATGGAACAGAAGCTTACCGTATAAAATTCACCAATGCCGACGGAAGTGTAAAAGATTATTATATCGATGCAAAAACTAATTTGCTTACTGCGATTAAAGCTAAGGTTGAATCAATGGGACAAGCCATGGATATAACTCAAAAAATAGTGGAATATAAAGAAGTAAATGGAATTAAAATTCCTGGTAAAATGGAAGCTGATACACCAATGGGAACTCAAACAGTTGTATTTAACGAGATCAAATTCGACGAACCAATGGATGATTCCATTTTTGTAAGACCTCAGGAATAACAATATTTTTATACCATTTTGAAGGGCGGATTTCCGCCCTTTTTTTTGTGTTTAACATTCGCTGGGTTTCATGTTTATGAAAATTAACGAATATCAGTCAAGCTTTAACTTCTTTTAATATCCTTGTATTCACATATATTGGAAATTTGAAAGCGAACAAATTTAATCATATGAAAATCAAAATTTTACTTTTTAGTCTGGCCGTAATTCTTTTTAGTTATGAGGCCAGATCACAATCTACTCTTAAAATAGGTCACGTAAATGTGCAGGAACTGGTACAGACCCATCCTGATATTGACAGCATCCATGCGGTGGTAGAACAGGAAGCGAAGGACATGGAAGAGGTTTATGCCGAAATGCAGGCTGAACAGCAGCGCAAAATGGACGCTTTTGAGAAGGAAAGCGCTACTTATTCCGAGTTTATGAAAAATGCGAAGCAGCAGGAATTGTTGGAACTTTCGCAAAAAATTCAAAGTTATAACCAAAACGCTCAGCAAATTATCAGGCAGAGGAACATGCAACTTATCCAACCTGTTTATGAAGAAGTAAATTTGGCCGTTGCAGAAATTTCAAAAGAACAAGGATTAACTTATGTACTTGATATAAGTTCCGGAACAGTTGCTTTTATTGCTGCTGATGCTCTAAATATTACTCCTTTGGTTAAAGAACGGCTTGGATATAAATAAAAAAAGGGACGTTCTTTAAGAAGAAGTCCCGGGTTGAATGTGTACGTGTTAACGAATTATTTATTAAAGGGTAAAACCAGGTAAGTATAGATGAGGCACCCGACACAAATGGCTAATGCAAATTCGAGCGATGCAAAAAATATTAAGATCCCCGCAACAATTAATGCCGCTATCTTTAATCCGGCTAAAACCAGAATTGTAATCGCCAATGTCATGACAAAGCCAAGCCTGGCTGCAAATATTTTTGGCGCTTTATCAATGGCTTTATTACCTAATTTTAGAGTATTTGTTAACCAGTGACTGGTGTAACTTATGGGGCTAAAACGCAGTCTGGTAAAGGCGCGGATGTAAAAATCAGCAGTCAGAAATACCAGTAAAAATACCGATTCGAATGCAAAAGCTGCAACTACAAACAATATCCCAATAATTGCATTAAAGCGGGTTATTTGTTCGTTTATTTTTTCGTCAGATATCGGGCAGATAATTTGTTTCATAATGTTGAATCTAAAATCAAGACGAAAATAATACAAAACACTCTTTTGTCTTAATGTGTGACCTGGGTCACATAGATTAATTACAATTACTTAACAAATCATGTATCAGAGGGTTTATAAGTCGCCGTATATAAGGCTGGTTGAAAATTATTCTGAAAGAATTTTCAGAAAACGGTTAATCAGGAATTTTCGGGATATCACCAACTTTCCTAATTTTATTAAACAATTTTGAAAAGGATTTATATTTGGTGTAGCCTTTAAATTTGTAAAGTCGAACAATTCAATTTATACCTGATGTTAAGAACCTTTTGGAAATATTCTAGTTTTACCGAACATGCAAAGAATTATTTATGATTAAAATTCTTAAAAACAGACGGAGTAGCAAACCGCTTTGGCAAATTGCATTAGCTGTTCTTATGATTTTGATGAGTATTTATTTCATCAAGAATGAACATTTGGAGGTCGCCCAAATTAAATCAACGCTTCAGCAAGTGGATGGTTTTTATCTCATCCTTGGCCTAGCCGTTACAGGACTTTATTTCATTTTCCAGGCTCTGATGTACGTTTTTAGTTTTCGTACAGCTGGTGTAAAGGTCGGTGTTCAAACCACGCTTCCACTATATTTGAAACGAAACCTGATCAGTATTTTTCTTCCGGCAGGGGGTTTTTCTTCGCTGATGTTTTTCACCCGGCCACTTACCCAAAAAGGAATAAATAATTCAGAAATACATTACAGCTCATATATTTACGGATTGATCGGTATTCTTTCAGTAATTGTTGTTGCTATGCCGCTTCTAATTATGATGCTTCTTCGAAACAAACTTACATCAGCTGAACTCATTCCGTTTCTCATTATTCTTGTACTTATTGTGTTGGTGTTGTATTTAGTATGGTCGTTTGTAAAACGTAAAGTGGTATACCGACTCATTCACCGGATGAATCCCAAAATACTTGTATTTATCGACGATATATTATCTACTGAACTTAACGTAAAGCATTTCATATTTACCTTACTGATATCTGTTGGCATCGAATTTATTGGTGTTGCACATGTATATATTTCCATGGTAGCATTGGGGTTTCACCCGGATATATTCATCTCGTTTGTTGCTTATATTGTTATGGTAATGCTGCTCATTGTCTCACCTTTTCTGCGAGGTATCGGAGCGATTGAAGTTTCAATGACATATATTTTTGTAAAAAGCGGAATCCCCGCACCTCAGGCAGCTGCCATTACGTTGTTATTTCGCTTTTTCGAGTTTTGGATTCCCCTGTTGTTTGGCGCCGGATCTTTTCTGTTTTCAAAAAAGAGCATTGTATTGCGGGTGCTACCGGTTTTTATCATTTTTATATCGGGGGTTATCGACATTGTTTCTGCCATGTTACCGGCACTTCCTGGCAGGATCCGTGTTCTCGAAAAACTTTTGCCTCAGGCAGCTTTGAATATTTCCAATTTCTTTGTCTTTTTTACTGGTCTTTTGTTGATCATTCTTTCCGTTTATTTATTAAAAGGTGTGCGGCGGGCGTGGCGAATTACCGTGTTTTTGCTTGTGTTAACCTGCATCGCTCATTTAGTTAAAGGGATTGATTATGAAGAAGCCTCTGTTTCGATTCTTGCTCTTATAAGTCTTTTGTTTACCTATCGACTTTATAACGTGAAAGCCATGCCTGTTTACCGGCAAAACTGGTGGAAAATCTGGATTCTGGGTTTGCTGGTTTTGGTACTCAGCGCGGTAGGGGGTACGTATTTTCTTGAGAAAGCCCACATGGGGATGGACTATTCGTTTGTTGAATCAATTCAAGCTTCGTTTCGTCTCATTTTTCTTTTCGATGCTTCCGGTTACTTGCCTCAATCCAGTTTTGGACATTTCTTTGTACTTTTTATATATGTATTCAGCATTATTTTACTGATATCGGCCATTCTTTTTTCCCTGCATCCGATCTTTTTTACCGATTCTGCCGAGGAGGAAAAAGACAACAGTCATGCACGTTTGCTGGTTCAAAATTACGGAAATTCAGCGCTCGACTATTTTAAATATTATCCCGATAAGTTATTGTACTTTTCAAACGATGGGTTTCTGGCTTATAAGATTCAGGGAAGTTATGCCGTTGTGCTTGAGTTGCCGGTTTGTTCGAACCAGGAAGCAGTTTTACTTATAATCGAGGATTTTGAAAAATACTGTTACGGAAATGGTCTGCGAACCTTTTACTACCGGGTACCCGAATCATCGGTAGAGATGTTCCGGAAATTAAAAAAGAAAGTTTTGTTTATCGGTCAGGAAGCTATTCTTGATCTGGACACATTCAGCTTAAGTGGTTCGAAGATGCACCCCTTGCGTAATGCAATTAACAAGGCAAAAAAGATGGGTTATACATTCCATATTTATTCTCCGGAAATAAAAGATGGGGTACTTCAAAAATTGCAACATGTTTCTAATGAATGGTTGAAAACACCGGGTAAAAGCGAGCAGGTTTTTTCTCAGGGGATGTTTATTCCTGAAATGGTTGAGAAAACAACCGTTATGACTATTGAAAACGAAGAAGAAAAGATTGTGGCGTTCCTCAACATTATTCCTGACTATGTGAAAGGAGAGGGAACGTATGACATGATCCGAATGACAGACGATGCTCCGACAGGGATTGTTTATTTTCTGCTTACCGAAATGTTTTCATGGATGAAAGAACAGGGATTATCAAAAGTTAACCTCGGAATGGTGGCATTTGCAGGAATTGAAGAAGCAAAGACGGTTACGGAGAAATCGATGAAATTTGCGTTGGAGAAACTTCGGAGTCTGCAACATTTCAAAGGGCAGTTTCAGTTTAAAGATAAGTTCGATCCGGTTTGGGTAAAGAAATACCTGGTGTACGACATGGATTACGATCTGGTTCAGTTTCCTGCCGTTTTAAAGGGAGTTTCAAAACCATAATTTTCGCGCCTTAATCAATTTACCATTGTATTAAAACCACGCATTGAATTTGTGAATTTCACAGAATCATTCTGTTCAAACGTGTTGGTTGAGGGTTAATTTCTTGTATTTTTACGCAAATTTTTTTGAGGTGAAAAAACTCACAGCCATACTTGTTTTCAGCTTTTTTTATACTGAACTTTTTGCACAGAATGAAATTGGCCCGGATGGTGACAAACTCATCTGGATACTGCTGATTGTTCTTGCTTTGGCCGTTGCTTTTTATTTGCTGGGAGGAACAGGTAAAAAACCTCGAATTCATTTAAAATCCTGGCTTAACAGAAAAGGCGTACGAGTTGAGATTAAAAAGGACAGGGTTTATTTTCCGGACTACCTTAGTTTATCAATCAAAAATACCGGGAATGTGGACGTAGATCTCGATCGTCCGCTGTTGGTTTTCGATAATTTTTGGTTGAAACGAAATTTCAGAATCAATGGAATGAACAATCGGACTTTTTATCCTTTGTATTTGGAGAAAGGCAAAACGCATACACTTGAGATAGACATAGCGCGGTTTTATCGGCACGATAAAAAACTAAAGAGATATCCCAAGATAAAGATAAGAGTGAACGATGTAAAAGGGAAAGCACTGGGACAGGCTTCGGTTTATTTACGAAAAACGCTGATCAGATTTTAATGAGAAACTGGAAGTTCAACCATATCGATTTTTCAACCTATCCCGATTACAAAGATTCTGATTTGGGGGTTTACTGGTCGCCTGAAAAAACGGTAGTTAAGGTTTGGGCACCCACTGCTCAGGTGGTTGAATTGCGTTTGTACAAAGATGGAACCCACGGAGAAGCGTTTCTGAAAACGAACCTGCAAAAGAGCGTAACCGGAACCTGGGCAACTGTATTGACAGGAGATTACGAAGGAAAATATTATACAATTAGGGTGAACGATGGAGAATGGTTGCACGAAGTTCCGGATGCCTATGCACGATGTGTGGGGCTAAACGGGCAACGTGGAATGATTTTCAACCCGAACAGCACCAATCCCGATGGCTGGGTGGAAGATAACGGGCCCAGGCTAAAAGCTGTAACCGATGCTGTAATTTATGAACTTCATGTTCGTGATTTTTCCATTGCTGAGAGCTCAGGTATTTTAAACAAAGGCAAGTTTCTTGGTTTTACCGAAGAAGGAACGTTGTCGCCCGACGGTCTCAAAACAGGTATCGATCATTTGAAAGAGCTGGGAATTACGCATGTTCATCTTTTGCCGGTAAATGATTTTGTTACAGTTGATGAAGAAAAACCCAATGATAAATACAACTGGGGATACGATCCTTTGCATTTTCAGGCGCTTGAAGGATCATATTCGACGGATCCGTCAAATGGAACAACGCGTATAAAGGAATTCAAAAGGCTGGTAAAAGCACTTCACAATAACGGTATCGGTGTTATTCTTGATGTAGTGTTTAACCATACTTATTTTGTCAGGGAATCGGTTTTCAACCAAACGGCGCCCGGTTATTTCTACCGTCAGAAAGACGACGGAACTTTTTCCAATGCATCAGGATGTGGAAATGAAATTGCTTCAGAACGTTACATGGTGCGCGAGTACATCATCGACACACTAAAATACTGGATTGAAGAATATCATATCGATGGTTTTCGCTTCGATTTAATGGGAATTTTAGATGTAAAAACCATGCAAAAGATTCGGGAAAAACTTGACAAGATCGATCCGGGAATTATTTTGTATGGCGAAGGTTGGGCTGCCGATCAGAGTCCGATGCCGGAAGACTTAAGGGCAGTAAAAAGAAATACATCGCAATTAAAAGGAATCGGAAGTTTTAATGATGATTTCAGGGATGCTTTAAAAGGCAATCATGGCGACAAAAGATCAAAAGGTTTTGTCAGCGGGCAGGTTCTGCGCGAGGAAGCGCTAAAATTTGGAATTACTGCGGCTGTACATCATCCACAGATCAATTATGATTACATTGAATCAGTTCATTCTGCCTGGGCTTCTGAACCCTCTCAGTGTATAAATTATGTATCATGTCACGATAATTATACGCTGTGGGACAAACTAAACCAGAGTATTCCCAAAGCAAGTGACGAAGAACTTCGCGAACGTGTTAAACTGGCCGGAGCGCTGCTCCTGACATCGCAGGGTATTCCTTTTTTGCATGGAGGCGTTGAGTTTTGCCGAAGTAAGAACGGGAATGGAAATTCTTACAAATCTCCGGATTCGGTGAACCAGATTGACTGGAATCTGAAAAAGATAAACTACGACGTTTTCCTATATTTTAAAAGCCTGATAGAGTTGCGAAAGAAGCATCCGGCTTTTCGTATTCCCACTGCAGAAGGAATTCGTCGCGATATGAATTTTTGCATGCATTACCAGATTGGAGTGGTTTCATACTGTATCGATGGCAAGTCGGCAGGCGACAACTGGAATGTCATTGTTGTGGTTTTTAACGGTAATCTTGAACCCGTGAGTATTTCTCTTCCTGAAGGAGATTTTAAAGTTGTCGCACTTGAAAACAGGATCGATGAGAATGGTTTTGGCGACATGGTTCAGGATAATTTAATTGCCGAACCTCTGTCGATGACGATTGCTGTGCAGGGCTGATATACTTCCTAATTTTGTATTTTCTTCCAAATCGTCTTTGCTGTTGCACAAGTTTTATTCGTTCCTTCTATTTTTACTGTGTGCAGGTATGATTTATCTGTTGTTTCATTTATATCATTTTTAGTCAATGAAACTATTGTCTGCCCTAAATGTGCTTCTGCGATAAACCTGCCGTCAATAGAATACAAATAATAATTATCAACAATTTCTTCAGGAATTGATTCAACTACCCATTGTAAATATCTAATATTATTTACATGCTTAATCATGTCGGTGTCATATCTGTTGACTTTAAATTTTATTTCATAATCTGAAATTTCTATAGCATGAATTTTTTGTGAAAGATTATAACCAACACTTTCCTTATTACAAACAGACCATTTTTCTTTTATGTCATTAAATATTTCTGTTGGCCTTCTTCTTCCAATATCAAAGAAAATCCACAGTCCTTTGGCCCTTCCAATAATATTACGGGACTCATCGTAAACGATATTTTCTCTAAACCCTTTAATTGTAGTAAAATTAGATAACCAAGTTCGTATTGTAATTTTTTCTTTATATTTTGGATATCGTTTCATTTCCATGAATCCAGAAATTAAAACCCATCCTATATTTTGTTTTCCAAGTTGATATAAACTATGGTTAATAGAATAGCAATGGTCAGCAGCTGTTTCTTCAAGTAGGGTCAAAATGGTGGTAGGAGAAACCACACCAGATTCATTCATTTCAAAATATCTTAGCTCAAATTGCTTATCGTAATAGTTGTTAATCATTTTCAATCCAACTATTTATAATTTCGTTTCAACATGACACACACAATCAGAATATTTTTGCATACGATTTTTTATAGTGATAGCCGAAGATACTGTATGTGATGGCCCACGGGAACAGTTCGCGGCGATGAAAGAGGCTCCAGAAGAACAATTTCCAGTAGTACTTCCGGTTGCTGTCGAAAACGCCAATAACAAAAATAGATTTTATAAATGCCATCAATTTTCTAAAATCAACCTTGTTTTTGTTTTTCACTCCCGGGTTAAAATCGATTAGAAAATTCTTAACACGCTCATAAAATGCCTGACCGCCGTACACTCCGCGAATAACTTCCCTATAGCCTTTTTCAAGAATCTTTCTATCCATTTTCGGAATAAAATTCATGGCATTACTGGTATTATCTCCACTCCATTTTTCAAGTATTCTTCCTTCGGCTTGTAATCGTTTATAAAGTTGAGATTTAGTGGGGGCATTCAATAAGCCAATCATGGCAGAAATGATCCCACTATTCTGAATAAAATCGATTTGTTGACGGAAAATGCCTGGAGTATCGCTGTCGAAACCAATGATAAAACCACCCAGCACTTCCATACCCGCACGCTGGATTTTTTTAATGCTTTCAATGAGGTCGCGGTTTTTATTTTGAACTTTATTACACTCTTCCAGCGAAACTTCTTCTGGTGTCTCAATTCCAACAAAAACACTCAAAAAGCCCGCTTGTACCATCATTGCCATTAATTCCGGATCATCGGCGAGGTTAATGGAAGCCTCGGTAGTAAAATGAAATGGATTTTTGTGCCGCTTCATCCAGTCAATAATCGCCGGAAGTAATTCTTGCTTCAGGATTTGGTTGTTCCCAATGAAATTGTCATCTACAAAAAAGACTTCACCACGCCATTTCAGATCATATAAATTTTGTAATTCGCGAATGATCTGATCTGCAGTTTTTATCCTACACTTGTGACCTAGCAACGCTGTGATGTCACAGAATTCGCAATTAAACGGGCAGCCTCGCGAAAATTGGATGCACTTCGAACTGTATTGGTTCATTTTAACCAGCGAATAATCCGGCGCGGGGGACTGTTCCACATTGGCAAACTGGTTGGTTGAATAAATGTGTTTTGGATTGTCATTTTCCAAATCACTTAAAAATAAAGGCAGTGTAATTTCTGCTTCATTCAGTACCAGATGTTCAACCCTGTCGAATTTTTCGTAATCAGCTGTAAAGAGCGGGCCGCCTGCAACCACTGGTTTTAATACGGCCTTGCAGCGATCTATCACGTGGTT
>DAOPJR010000001.1:38900-54252 GCA_035399765.1 Draconibacterium sp.
TTAAGGGCTTCTTTTACCGTTAAAATGTATTGACGAGAAACCGGAATTTCCTGGGGATAATCAAAAAGATGCAGAATCAATCCGTCACTGCCCCTGTCGATTCTTTGGATATAGTTTTTATTTACAATGCAGGTACGATGACAACGAATCATTTGAGGATGGGCAGCCATTAGCTTTTCGGCATTCCGCATCGTATTTCTGATCAATTTTTTATGAACCTTTTCATTCTGTTTGTAGATAATCTCAACATAATTACTGGCTGATTTAATAAGAATCAGCTGTTCGGTAAACAAGTGAAAATTTTCAGATTTATTTTCTGATTCAAATTCAATTTCAGAAGGAACTGTTGCTTCAGTATCATCGTGTTCTTCAGTTTCCTCTCCCGACTTCAGTTTTTCAACAAGGCGGCGTAGCATGTACAATTGATTAGTGACTAGCAAAACAGCTACAGTCGCAATAGAAATGATTACAATGATAATTTCGGTGTGAAAGGTGATTGGAATTTTTCCCACAAATCGGGCGAAGAAGGAAAAGGCTACTGAGTTAAATATCACAAAAACCAAATCAATAATGATTTCTTTTCCAACCGTCCAGCGTTCTTCCGAAAAAGCCCTGGTAAAAATGGAGGGGATCACCAATCTGAAAATACTAAGTAATACTAGAGTGATGGCACCAAAAGTTGCCAGAATGATAAGCCTATTATTAAAATCAGGGTTACGCAAAGTAAAGGGTTGGAAAAACAGCAGGAACAGGAAAATGCCGAGACTTACCGATAAAATTGATCGAAAGTTGATTTTCAGGTTGTCGTTAAACAGGTATTTTTTATTGAGTGATTTTAACATGTCAGCGTCCGGTAAACTGATTAAAATACTGCGAGAAGCAAATCGATGTCTTTTGAAGGCAGGCTGAAGTGGCGCCCCAGGTATTGATTGGTTAAAATTCCCTGGTAAATGTAGACCCCTTTTCTAAATCCTTTGGAAACTTTCACGTAATTATCTACTCCTCCATTCTCTCCGATTGCCATCAGGATCGGGATTAAAATATTGCTAAGCGAGATGGATGCGGTGCGTGCAACCATGGCCGGACTGTTTGGAACGCAGTAATGAACCACACCGTGTTTCACATAGGTAGGGTTATTAAAATCGGTGCAGGAACTTGTTTCAAAACAACCTCCCTGGCTCACATTCAGGTCGATGATTACCGAACCTTCTTTCATTTGCTTAACAAGGTCTTCCGAAACTTTGAATTTAGGCGGGACATTAAACGAAGTGGCACCGATAACCGCATCGGCCGAAACAAGCGCTTTTTTTAAGACCTTCGGATAAAATACAGAAGTAAAAATACGGCGCCCCAGTTTTTCTTCGAGTTTGCTGAGTTCGTAAACCGAAGTATCAAAAATCTTTACAAAAATGCCAAGTCCGAGAGCAGCGCGCGCAGCATATTCAGCGGCTGTGCTTGTGCCGATTATTACAAGTTCGGCAGGTGTAACTCCGGTAACTTCGCCAAATAAAACACCCTTACCATCGCGTGATTTGCTCAGGTATTCGCTGGCAATTGTTATCGCGGTTACCCCGGCAATCTGGCTCATCTGATGCACAAAAGGAAGGAAGCCCTGTTCATTTTCCAGGTATTCGAAAGCAATAGAAGTTACTTTTTTCTGCATCAGTTTTTGTATCGATTCCTTGTTATATGCGTGCGTTTGCAAACTGGAAATGATCACCTGGTTGCCACGCAGCGCATCAATTTCTTCTTCAGTGAAAGATGCAATACGTAAAATAATGTCGCACTGAAAAGTTTCTTCCCTGGTTTCAACGATGATGGCTCCGGATTTTTTGAAATCTTCGTTGGTATAACTGGCTGCTTTTCCCGCGTCTTTTTCAATCAGGATTTCATGTCCGTACGAGACTAGCAAGTCAACAGCTTGCGGAGTTAACGGAACACGGTATTCAAGCTTGGAAAAATCGGAAGGGATACCAATTTTAATTTTCTTGCCTTTTTTTCGGATTTCGAGCATCTCCTCTTTTGGGAGGAGCATCGACTTGGGGAGGGAAACCTTTTCCTTCGATTTTTCCATTGTTAGCTACTTGATTGAACCCATTTAAATGAGAACACCAATTTACAAGCAAAAGCCCAGTTTTCAAAATGAAGAAATCAAATAGTGGAAAAGATGCAGGGAATAATAAAATTAGTGTGAAACCGGAGTATGTAAAACCGTTCAGAGTTTGCGGGCAGTAATTTGGCGAGATTCATCGTCGTTTACTTCAATCCGAATTTCAACCAGGTTTTCAGGAAGCAAAGATTCTATCATTTCAGGCCACTCAATTAAACAATAGCTGCCACTGTATATATAATCCTCGTAACCCAAATCGTAGGCCTCCACAATGTCTTTTATCCGGTAGAAATCAAAATGAAAAATCGAATCCATTTCAGCGGTATTGTATTCGTTGATAAGCGCAAAAGTGGGACTGGTAACATTGTCTTCCGAACCAAGTGCCCTGCAGATCGACTGAATAAAAGTGGTTTTCCCGGCACCCATTTTCCCGTAGAATGCAAAAACATGTTCAGCGGGAAATTCAGCAAGTAATTCGCGCGCGGCTTCTTTCAGTTCAGCCAGAGATTGTACCTTCTTTGAATACATAGTTTCCAATGAAATTTTTGCAAGTATACAAAATCACCCTTTATTTTTGAGGAGGGGATTCGCAAATCAGGATAAAAATCAGTAAAATGGGTATTTTTAATCGTTTGTCATTCAATTAAATGTTTTAATTTTGATGCAGAAATTAAAATTCATTTCGTAATCATTAAAAACTTGACTATATGAATATTCCGGCAGATTTAAAATACACCCAGGATCATGAATGGGTTCGTGTTGATGGCGATGTAGCAGTGGTTGGCGTTACTGATTTTGCGCAGGGCGAATTAGGAGATGTGGTATTTGTTGAAATTGAAACCGAAGGTGAAACACTGGATAAAGGTGAAACATTTGGTACTGTTGAAGCAGTGAAAACAGTTTCTGACTTATTTATGCCTGTTGGCGGGGAGGTTTTGGAGGTAAATGAAGCTCTGGCTGATGATCCTGAACTCGTAAATAAAGATCCGTACGGTGATGGCTGGATGATCAAAGTGGCGATTAATGATGCTTCAGACCTGGATGATTTGATGGATGCCGACGCGTATAAGGCGATGATTGAAGCTTAATGTAAAACATTATATTAACAAAAAGCCCTGACTTCATAGTCAGGGCTTTTTTATTTGCAAATGTTCTATTGCGAATCAATATTGGGCCGGTTTAGCCGGATATAAAGAATGATTGATTTATCCGCATTTTGAAGAACCACAGGAAGTGCAGGTAAGGCAGCCTTCCTGGTAAATAACGTCTTCAGAACCACATTCGCCACATTTTGTGCCAGTAGCGTAAGTTCCGTCAGGAATGTATTTCTTCAATGAACGGGCCACACCCGCTTTCCATGAATTGATGGTTTCATTATCCAACTGCAAACTGGTAACCAGTTCCACCACTTTTTGTATAGGCATGCCATGGCGCAAAGTTCCGGAGATTAGTTTGGCGTAGTTCCAGAAAACAGGATTGAATTTGTGAGATAACCCTTCGATTGTGGTTTTGTAACCGCGTTTATTCTCGTACTGAAAATCGTAACGTGAATTGTCATCTTCACCCCAGCTTTTGATAATGTACCCTTTTGTTACTGAACGAGGTAATAAAATACCATCTTCATCGTCGTGTAGCCCGGTGAAAATTTCATAAGGTCTTCCATCCATTAATCCAATGAAAGCGATCCATTTTTCCTTGTTGTTCTGAAAACGAACTACTTCAGCTTCCAGTTTCTCCGGACGTTTGGTCGGCATTGGGCCACCACCTTCGCTTTTTGGTTTTTCGCTGTTAGAAATTAAAACGCCTGAACGTGATCCGTCGCGGTAAACAGTAACTCCTTTACAACCGCTTTTCCATGCCTCGAAATATAATTCGCCAACCAATTCTTCATTTACATCAGCCGGTAAATTAATGGTTACCGAAATTGAGTGATCTACCCATTTCTGAATGCGGCCCTGCATGCGCACTTTATTCAACCAGTCAACGTCGTTTGATGTTGATTTGTAATAAGGTGATTTCGCTACCAGTTCGTCTAGTTCTTCCTGGGAATATTCGCGATTTATTTCGTAACCGTTCGCTTTCATCCAGGTTTTGAAATGTTGGTGGAAGACGGTGTATTCTTCCCAATGGTCACCTACTTCATCAATAAAATCAATACGAACATCCTTGTCATTCGGATTTACTTTCCGGCGGCGTTTGTATACAGGTAAGAAAACGGGTTCGATACCTGAGGTTGTTTGCGTCATCAAACTGGTTGTTCCTGTTGGAGCAATAGTAAGCAGGGCAATATTACGGCGACCATATTTGGTCATTTTTTCATATAATCCCGGATCTGCTTTTTTAATCCGGTTAATCATCGGGTTATTTTTCTCGCGTTCAGTATTATAAATAGTAAAAGGACCACGGTCTTTTGCCAGGTGAACCGATGAACGGTACGCCTCAACAGCAACAGTTTTATGAACTTCTTCCGAGAAATCAATAGCGTTTTCACTTCCGTAACGCAAGCCAAGTGCAGCAAGCATATCGCCTTCAGCCGTAATGCCAATACCTGTTCTTCGTCCTTCCTGTGCTTTATTTTTAATGTTTTCCCACAGCTTTTGCTCGGTGTATTTAATCTCTTCCGGCTCCGGGTCTGCTTTTACTTTATCTATAATGGAATCTATTTTCTCAAGTTCCAGATCGATGATGTCATCCATAATGCGTTGGGCATAATGAACGTGTTCTTTAAACAGATCGAAATTGAACTTAGCCTGTGTGGTAAATGGATTCTCTACGTATGAATACAGGTTGATAGCCAGCAAACGACAACTGTCGTATGGGCAGAGTGGAATTTCACCGCAAGGATTAGTGGAAACTGTACGGTAGCCCAAGTCGGCATAACAATCGGGTACCGATTCGCGGATGATCGTATCCCAAAACAGAATTCCAGGTTCGGCCGACTGCCATGCATTTTTTACAATTTTCTGCCAGATTCGGGTAGCGTCTACTTCCTTGGAGTACTGGGCTTCTCCCGTAATTGGATATTGCTGAACATAAGAAGTCCCGGCTTCAACTGCCTGCATGAAATCGTCCTGAATTTTAACAGAAACGTTGGCTCCGGTTACTTTCCCTTGTTCCATTTTTGCATCGATAAATGATTCCGAGTCGGGATGCTTAATCGAAACAGACAACATGAGTGCTCCACGGCGTCCATCCTGGGCAACTTCACGGGTCGAGTTGGAATAACGCTCCATAAACGGAACAATACCTGTTGAAGTTAAAGCAGAGTTTTTAACCGGAGATCCTTTTGGCCGAATGTGTGACAGGTCGTGACCAACACCACCGCGTCGTTTCATTAACTGAACCTGTTCCTGGTCAATTTTCATGATACCACCGTATGAATCAGAGTTTCCATCGTTACCCACAACAAAACAGTTCGATAACGAGGCGATTTGGTAGTTATTACCGATCCCTGTCATCGGGCCACCTTGAGGCACAATGTATTTGAAATCTTTTAACACGGAGTAGATTTCTTCCTCTGTGAGAGGATTTGGATAACGATTTTCGATACGGGCAATTTCTTTTGCCAGTCTTCGGTGCATGTCGTCAGGTGTGAGTTCAAAAATATTCCCAAAAGAATCCTTAAGGGCATATTTATTCACCCAAACTCTTGCTGCTAAATCATCTCCTTTGAAGTACTCATGCGAGGCTTTTACTGCTTCATCCTGAGAGTAAATTTTTTTGCCTGCAGGGGCTTTTACAGATACTTCGTTTAATGCCATTTTCTCTTCAATGAATAAATAAGGTTAATAAGAATGTAATCTCTGAATGTTCTAGTTTTTCTGCTTGTGAAATTGAGTATTGCAAGATAAAAACAAAACAAGATTTTGGAATTTTTTCGTCAATAAAATAATTAAAAGTTATCAACTTTCAATCGTTATTAATCTGATAATTAATGAAATACATATTTGATACAAGAAAAAAGTTTACCAAAAATGTAATTTTATGCAATGAATTCGGGATGTTTTGTTATAGAATATTTTGGGTTAAAATTCAATTTTTCCACTACGTTTTTTACCAACAAAAAACATGCTAAAAAGGCTCAGTTGTTAAAAACTTTATTTATGATAAGTTTGGTAGAGCCGACATTTTTTTCTACGTATTCCTGGCAAACTTCTGATGCTTTTTTGAGCTTCGTTTTATCCGAAATAAGCAGGTTTAATGCTTGGTTTAGTTCATTAAAATTTGAAACGGAGAATGCACCTTTTTTCTCAACCAAATCGACCGCTTCTTTAAATTTCTTATAATTTGGCCCAAACAAAATGGGTAGCCGAAAAGTGGCGGCTTCCAGGATATTATGAATGCCGACACCGAAGCCACCGCCTATATATGCTAGGTTTCCGTACTGATACAATGATGATAAAATACCGATGGAATCAATTATCAACACATCAAAGCTACCCAAGTCCAAGTTTTGCGATTTACTATATGAAATCGCCTTCTTTTTCAACAATTGATGAATTCTGTTAATATTACCTGGTGTTACTTCATGCGGAGCGATAATAAATTTGATGTCATTACTGTTGTTAATAAACTCTGCAAGCAACTCTTCATCGGGTTTCCAGGTACTTCCTGCAATAATTGTTAGTTTATTGCCTGTAAACTTTTTAACATCATGGAATTGTTTTGCACCGTTTGCAATTGCTGCCACACGGTCGAAACGAGTATCGCCGGCAATTGTGAATTCCGTAAGTCCAATTGATTTTAACAACCCGGCCGATTGTTCATTTTGTATAAATATATGTTTGAATTGAAATAATAGTTTCCGGTACCACTTTCCTGCAGGTGTATTTTTAAAGAATAGCTGGTTTTCCCGGAATATAGCTGAAACGATATAAAGCGGGATACCGCGCTTGCTTAATTCGTTAATATAATTGTGCCAGAATTCATATTTTACAAAGAATACTTTCTCGGGCTTTATCATTTCAATAAAGGCTTTCGCGTTTTTTCTCGTATCGAGCGGGAGGTAGCAAATTAAATCGGAACCATCGTAATTTTTTCGAATTTCATACCCCGAAGGTGAGAAGAATGTTAATGCAATTTTATATTGGGGAAATAGCTTTTTAATTTCTTCGATCACTGGTCTGCCTTGTTCGAATTCGCCAAGTGAAGCACAATGAAACCAAATATAAGTAGCTCCACTGTCCACTTTTTCCTGGAGTTTGGTTAACCAGTGTTTACGTCCTTTAACAAATTGTTTTGCTTTTACATTGAATGGTGCGGCCAGGCCAATGACTATTCCATACAAAAAAATTCCAATGTTATAAAGTAGGCTCATTTACGGATTAATAATATTGACGTTCGCTGATATATTCGTAAATGGTGAAGTTAATCAACATCATTAAATACAGGTAAACAAATCGTTCGACCGGAATGCCCAATACCGATACAGGTAATATATGTGCATCATTGTAAGTAATTACCGGTAAAAGATTCATGATAAAAGAAACGATAATAAAGGGTATTAACATGATAAAATATGACAGGTAAAATTTTGTCAGATGTTTTTTAAAACGATTTCTGAAAATCGTGTAGCCCAGGTAGATCGCTGTCAGGAAAAAAACGAAGAAACTGAACAAGGCACGGCTGTAAAAATAAGCCAGCGCAATAAAAGAAATTATCAATATCAGGCTGACAGCCAGAAATAGGTTGGCTTTCTCAAATTTCTCGAGTTTTATTTTTAACCATTCGTAAATATACACCGATGAGAACGGAATTATGATGACCGACATCCACATCTCCAGTGGCACTTTAAACCAAAAAATGCCGGTTATATATTCGTCGTTGAAGTTCCATATCCCGAATTCGGTAAACCGCCGGCACATCATCAGAAAAAGCGCTCCGCTAAAAATGGTGGCAGGAATGAGATAGCGAACCCGAAAAACAAAGCGTACTTTCTTCTGAATACTTAATATAATTGGTATAACCAGGTAAATCAACAGCAATAAAAGATATGTGAGATGTTCCATTCTTTATCTGAATTTGCGTCAAAGTTAATCGAAAAAATGTATCCCTATTTGTATACAGAAATAAAGCTTCTTAATAAAGAAAGGTGAGTTGAAGAGAATTTATTTTAATAAAGGACAACCACAATTTCGACAAACGTCTTCCTCTATCGGGTGCAGAAATCCGCACGCATTACAGAAAACAATATCGTCACCACTTTTATCAAACTTCTCGTATGAATTTAGTCCGGCATGGTGCCTTACTTTATCGCCAATCTTGTAATAGTTATAAACCGTGTCGTCGTCTTCGTTACGAATCTCATGTGTTTTTCCATTTTCGCTTTGAATAATGATAAGATAAACAATTCGTTCTGCCTTAATGTGATCGTATCCAATATCTTTGGTTGTATGTTTTATTTTTTTATCGATCACCACTCCATCCCAGGTTTTACTGTTCGATTTTGATAGACCTGAGAAGAATCCGATCATAATAAACATGAAAGCAATTCCCAGCCCGATTTGCAGTGCTTCGGGGTTATCCATTTCACTGCTGTTTTCACCATAAAAATAGAATCCAACAACAGCAATTATTGCAATAATTACTGAAAAGAGGAATTTCCAGTTTTTGTTATTTTGTTGGTACCTGTCAAAAGCCTGATCATCGATTTTATTCGAATACGCCATTTACTTGCTTTTTAATTCTGCCACAATACTTTTTAAATCCAAATTATCAGGGGCGGGGATGTTTAGTTCTTCTGTGTTTTTTAAGGTACGGTCGTAATAATAATACTGAATAAAAAGACCATGGAAGGGCTCATCAATCACTTTTACTTTTTGTATGCCGGATAAAGGAAAGTCCCAGTTGTGAAAAAATCCGTTTATATATGCGAATTTCCTCCCGAGCAAAACCACTCCGTCGCCTCTAAGATTTTTTGCCCGGTAATAGTGAGGCATCCCCAGCGCGAAAGCAGATACTATCGAAATCAGAACAATCATGACCAGAAACATCGCTGCTTTTCCTTCGTCGATGAAAATAATGAAGGCCCCAAAGATTAATACTATCAGAATAGTGGTAATAATCAGGATGGCTTTGTTTTTAGCTTGTTCGGTACGGAACAACGTGTTTACATATGCGGTCTTTTGCTCGTTGCTAAGCGTCCACAATGCAATTACATTTTCGCCTGAAATAAGTGTGTCCATTTTTTTTGCACGGCTTCTAAAAACCAGGGCAGTTATTAACCCGGCAATGGTGACAAAGATTCCTATCAGGGTAATCGCATACATTCCATGTAAAGGACTACTTTCAGTTAGCGACATGATGGCCAGAATCACTGAAATTAGCGCAATTAACAATGAAATGCTCACCGGTTTTCGCTGACTGTTTTTAACCCGGATTCGACGATTTATTTTCTTAAAATCAATAGTCGGTTCTTCTTTGTGTTTCAAGTTTGAATGTATTGTTGGTTGAGAATTTTCTATATAACCTTGCATGGCCCCCACTGGCATAACAAAATTCTTCTTCGACGAATAGTTGTTTTCTAAACCGGGCAGAAAGTGTGGTCATTTGATTTTTGTTTTTACGAACCTTCGTTCACTTGTAAATTTACACACTCGTTTAAAGTTTACAAAAGGTATTTCGTATTACTTTAGTTCTCAATTTATTTTGAATGAAAAAGAAAAGCAAATCGAGAAAGGTTGGAAGGTGGCTTATTGTTGGCGTTAGCTTTTTATTCACTATTTATGCTGTATTTTTATTTGTGCTGATGCTGTTTGGAGAA
Organism: Draconibacterium sp.; assembly: GCA_035399765.1. Classification (GTDB taxonomy): domain Bacteria; phylum Bacteroidota; class Bacteroidia; order Bacteroidales; family Prolixibacteraceae; genus Draconibacterium. Next base: position 48,773 of record DAOPJR010000001.1, read on the forward strand.
AACAAGCAGGCGAAACTTACCAGTTATCGGCAGGAATATGGCGAACGCGATGAAACTATCCGGAATCAGTACAATTATGAGTTTGCCTACGAATTTACGGTGGGAGGAAAAACATACTCGGGCACAGGGAGAAGAATAAGTTCACCTGTTTTTCTTAAGCTCGGGTCCAATTCCACGATTCCGATTAAATACCTCAAATGCTGCCCGTATCTGCACTCACATGTAGAAAGCCGTAAAACCTGGATCAATATCCTGGTAACGGCATTGGTTTCACTAGTGTTGTTTTGGTTTTCAAAAAAAATGTGAAGCTCTGAAACTATTGAAACAGAGCCTTGATTTTAGTTTTCACTTCGTCTTCATTCGGATTGATATCACAAATTATTTCCGGTTTCAGGTAGAATAAATCATTTTCATTTTTGAATTTTTCTTCTCCTCCCCCAGTAATATTTAGCATAATTACGTTATCTTTTTTCACCGTTCCTTGTTTTACCGCTTCAATCAGAGTAGCCGTAGCAACCGCCGAAGCCGGGTGAATATCATTCCCTTCCAATTCGAGGAAAAGCTTTGCCGCCTCTGCTGCCTGTGCGTTGGTTGCCAGCAATACATCTCCACCGGCATCCTTCATGGCATCATAAAGGCCACCGGCAATCGGGTAGGGAGGTTTTCGGTTTGAGAGAACTTTTGCCACAATTTCTTCCACTTGGGCACGGGCGTGATGGTCTTCAAACGGTAAAAGTGACCTGGAATCAGCCTTCCATGCATCGTGGATGGGTTTAAACGGGAGGTTCTGCGACACCATCAGTTTCATTTTATGCGAGCCAAAACGTCCGTCTTCGATCAAACGGAGATTCGCTTCCCAGGCCGCAATCGCGCCTGTTCCGCTTCCAATGGCCTGAAAATAATAATCGGGTATTCGACCAATAGTTGTAGTTGCTGATAGCATAGTAGTGCCCATTCCATCGCGACGAGCCACGTTTTTGGCACCACCTTCAGCAACAAAACCATCCATGCCTGCTATAATGTTTGAAAGATGAATGGCATCAAAATAATCGCTGCCCCGTTTACTACTAACCAGTTTTACACAATCGTTTAATGGTTTATCAAACCAAAGTGCACCTAAATTATCTTCCGGGACACAGATTAAAAGAGGAATATTATTTTCGGAACACACCTCGGCAAAGGCGCGTGAAGTATTACCGGCAGATGCAACCACAAGTATCTTATCCATTTTGTCGTCCATCCGGCCGCATACCGAAAAAGCTTCTGTTTCTTTAAATGAGCAAGTTTTCATCTGTGCACCGATTTCGGGCCAGTACCCGCTAAAAGTGATCCAAAGATTTTCCAGACCAAGTTTTTTGGCAAGTCCTTTACTCTTGTATGTTACCGGAGCCGATGAACCTTCCAATACACGTCCAATGGGTAACCAATCGGCAAATTTGTATAAGCCCCATGAATCGTTTTTTACATCAATTTGTTTCTTCTTGTAAATAGCACGAATTAAACTGGGTTCGCTCTCTCCCGGAGCATCGAGCAACCATCCCGTATCTTCGAACTCTTTTCCTGTTTTATACGATTTCAGAATGTACTTTGTCGGAGAAAAATCTTTCATTAGAGCTTGGTTAAATTGAACCACAAATGTAGAAAATGCCGCCGTATTTCAAGAGAAAAAATCAATTTCAGCTCAGAGTGTGTGATTTTCAAACCATCAACACGAATGCAGGGGTTTCGTTTTAACCTGTAAATCACGTGGATGAGCAGCATAAGTGTTTCTTATTTGGATTGAATATTTTTTGAAGGGTATGCTTTTAAAAATGAATAAGATACGCTACTTTAAGCCATTATTTTGAGCAACTTTTGGTTGTTAAATGACTAAACCTAAATTATGAACTGGAAAAAATTAACGATCACTGTACTAAGAGTGGCCATTGGCTGGCACTTTTTATACGAAGGAATTTCAAAACTGTGGGTCGGGAACTGGAGCGCTGCCTCTTATCTTTCCGGCGCTGGTGGTCCCTTTTCCGGTTTTTACCACTGGATGGGTCAATCTGATGCTATGATGGCCGTGATCGACCCGGTGAACATTGCAGCATTAATCCTGATCGGGTTTGCACTCATCTTAGGTTTAGTTGTCCGCTTTTCATACATTTCCGGTATTGCTTTATTAATGCTTTATTATTTTGCATATCCACCATTTGGTGGTTCAGTGCTTGGTGGTGCTGAAGGTAATTTGTATATCGTCAACAAGAATCTAATCGAAGGACTGGTGATGCTGACCTTGTTTTTTATTCATGAAAAAGGTTGGGGCTTGTATGGTTTAAAAATATTTTCAGTTCAAAAAAAGGAAAAAGAAGATGAACCTGCATCAGCAGATACTTCCAGACGCGAAGTGCTTAAGAATCTGGCCACTATTCCTGCGCTTGGAGTATTGGGACTCGGAGCATTAAGCGATCACAGGAATTTTGGTGTCGACACTCTTTCGGGAGCGACTATCCAGATTGGAGGACAGGATATCAAAGAACTTAAAAAGCAAGTTCCTACAGGTAAAATCGGGCCTCATGAAATCAGCCGTTTGGTTGCAGGCGGCAACCTGATTGGAGGTTGGTCACACTCGCGCGACCTGATTTATGTTGACAAGCTGTTTCGGGCATACAATACCGAACGAAAGATTTTTGAGACACTCATCTTGCTTGAGCAAACCGGTGTAAATACGATAAACATTGGTTTCCCTACAAATGAATTGATGGCGAAATACAAAAGGATGACTGGCAGTAAAATCAAAGTAATTTCGCAGGTGCATCCCGACATGGAAAAGAATGACTATTTCGTGAATATCGATAAAGCCATTGATTATGGTGCCGATATCCTTCAGGTTCAGGGAAACTGGTGCGACTGGCTGGTGCGCGATAATCGAATCGATGTAATTGAAAAAATGATGGGCCGTATTCGCGAACAAGGTTACACTGCCGGACTGGCTTCGCATACGGTTGATGCATTGATTGCCTGTGAAGAACAGGGAATTATCCCGGATTATTATATGAAAACCATGCACCACGACAAATACTGGTCGGCACATCCGATCGAGAACCGTGTTCCGTTTGAAGTGGATGGGACAAACTATCTCGATCATAACAAATTTCACAACAATATTTTCTGTTTGTTCCCTGATCGTACAGTTGAGTTTGTTCAACGCGCCAAGGTACCGGTGATGGGTTTTAAAGTATTGGCAGCCGGTGCGATCACCCCGGAAGATGGTTTTGAATGGGCTTTCCGGAATGGGGCAGATTTTATTTGTGTGGGGATGTTCGATTTCCAGGTTGTAAATAATGCCAATATTGCCAACAACGTGCTGGATAATCTGAAAGGTCGCACCCGCGAATGGTACGGATAGATATTTCACACGACAACCCAACTAATAATGAAAAATCAAGTTTTAATATTTCTTTTTTTACTTTTCTCAATGAGTGTATTTGCACAGAACGATGATGAGATAGGCTTGCTCTTGCGCGTAGATGACATCGGCTCGTTTCACGCTGCAAACCTGGCTTGTATCGAAACATACCAAAAAGGAATTGCACAGTCGGTGGAACTAATGGCGCCGTGTGCCTGGTTTTTGGAAGCCACAAAAATGCTAAATGAGAATCCCGGATTTGATGTGGGAGTGCATCTCACGATTACCAGCGAATGGAGCAATGTGAAATGGCGGCCTCTAACCAGTTGCCCGAGTCTAGTGGATAAAGATGGCTATTTCTTCCCAATGGTATGGAAGAATGATAATTTTCCTGCGGGCTCATCCATACAGGAATCGAATTGGAAACTGGATGAAATAGAAAAGGAACTGCGTGCGCAAATTGAAGTTTCTTTAAAGCATGTGCCTCACATCTCACATTTAAGTACACACATGGGATTTAATTCACTTGACCCTAAGATTGCGGAATTGATAAATAAGTTGGCAAAAGAGTACAAGCTTGAAGTGAATATGGAAGGCGTAAAATATTTTTCAGGGTGGGGCAGAGATGTGGCATTTGAAGATCGGATCGATGAATTTTGCGAGAACCTTGAAAAACTTACTCCCGGAAAATATATCTATGTGGAACATCCGGGACACGAAGGGGGTGAAATGGCAACAGTTGGCCATAAAGGATATGAAAATGTTGCCACCGACCGGGAATGGGTGACACGGGTTTTAACTAGTGAGAAAGTGAAAGAAACCATTCAGAAGAAGAATATCAAACTGATGAGTTACAAAGATTTTAAAGATTAAGGGAAGCTTTAATCAATAATCTTTGCATCAATCAACTGCTGGAACATATCGTTCATGGATTCATTTAGCGGGCGATAAGTCATTCCCAATTCGTTGATACTTTTTGAATTATCCGCTTTAAACGGGAGGTTCATATTCAGAGAGATGGACTTGCGGGTCAGAAATTTATTTAGCATCGGACCTACCAGCCAGATCAGCCATTTGGGCATTTCTTTTTTCGGTAGCGGGTACTTGTCACCGTATTTTGGGCGTAAGGTATTTGCCATTTCCAAAAACCAGGTGTTATGCCCCGAGACAATGTATCTTCCTTTAGCTTCCGGAGTAAACCCGGCATTATAATGGGCCAGTGCCACATCGCGAACATCAACAGCTCCAATTCCCATTCGGGGGGCGCCTTGTTTCATTGTTCCGTTTCCAAACTGTTTGGCAATGTTGAAACTTTCGGATGTAACATTATCGGGATTAACTGCTGGTCCAAGTACCAAACTGGGATTGATAACTACCAAGTCCCAATTCGATTGCGCTTTATTAATCCGCCAGGCTTCCTGCTCCGCCACCGTTTTTGAATACGAATAAGCTTGATGTTTCAGTGAAGATGTTGTGTTCCATATGTCTTCAGTATAAATCCCGTGGGGCGTTTTTTTCAAATCAGCATTGTCGCTGTAAATAGCAGCGCAGCTACTGGTTAATACTACCCTTTTTACTGATTTTGAACGGTTGACTTCTTCCAGAACATTGCGCGTACCCAATTTAGCGGGATCGACCAATTCTTTTTGAGGATCGGTAATATTAGAAGTAAAAGGCGAGGCAGTGTGAAAAACCAGCTCGCAATCTTTCATCGCTTTTGCAAAAGAACCCTCTTCAAGAAGATCACTTTTAAAGTAATGGATACTTCCTTTTGAGTTTTTTGCCAGATCGTCGAGCGACTTTAATTTTTTCTTATTTCCCGGATCACGTACAGCAGCATGCACAGTTATTCCTTCTTCAAGTAATTTCTTCACGAGCCAGCCTGCCACATAACCAGTGGCACCGGTAACCAAAACCGGTTTTGTTTTATCAATTGTTTTCATAACGAGTTTCTAAGTATTCTAAAACAGTCTTATAGTAAAGCAATTAAACCGAAATTTTGTTTTGATTCCAGTCCGATTTTTCAATTCAAATGCACTTAAAGGGGATTAAAAAGTTGTATTTTTATTTATCTGAATTAATCTAAACCTAA
>DAOPJR010000001.1:54352-66075 GCA_035399765.1 Draconibacterium sp.
ATTCAGGACCGGTCGCCTGAAATGTTACGCTCCCTCAAAATTGAAATGTTTTGGGATGGAAGTGCGAAACCCGCTGTTTCGGCGCCTTTTGGCGATTTTTTTGGAAACGGGCTGGGAAGAATGGTTGCACATGAGAATGAATTGTTTGCAAATCCCGAAGGAAGATCGTTTAACTGTTTTATCCCGATGGCTTTTAAAACCGGGGCTAAAGTGGTTGTAAACAACGAAGGAAAGGTCGATTTGAATATGCTTTTTTACGATATCGATCTGGTAAAAACAAAAAGCTGGAATGCTGACAATCTTTATTTCCACTGTTTCTGGAACCGCGACACCGCAACCACTCCTGGAATTGATTATGAAATTCTTCCAACGATTTCGGGAAAAGGAAGGTTTTTGGGAGTGAACTTTGGAGTGATTGGTAACCCGCTGTATCAGAAGTCGTGGTGGGGCGAGGGTGAAGTAAAAATGTACCTCGACGGCGACGATGATTTGGCGACCCTGGTGGGAACCGGTACCGAAGATTATATCGGAACAGCCTGGGGGCAGGGCAAATTCACCAATCGTTATACGGGTTGTTTGGTGGCCGATACTGAAAACGATTACTGGACTTTTTACCGGTATCATATCCCTGATCCGATTTTTTTCAAAAATGATATAAAAGTTACTATCCACGCGATGGGAGGTAATCAGAAAAACAAAGTCATTGAAATGCTCGAGGCCGGAATTCCTTTGATCCCGGTTACGATTCAAAATGAGGATACGTTTGTGAAACTGATGGACCTGCAGCAACCGGTTGATCTAAAAAATCCGGAATTGATTGATGGCTGGACAAACTTTTACCGCTCCGACGATTGGTCGTCGACTACCTATTTTTATCTCGACAAACCGATGAATGAATTGCCCGACTTGCAGAAAACGGAGTTTCGGACATATAAAATTGGGAATAGATAGGACGAAAGAATTATAACCATTGCAACATATCGTTCCAGAAATGTTGTCCAAGGCCAACAGTGAACAGCATAAATCCCATGATTCCGTGAAGGATGGTGGCGAATAAAACACTTCCGGTTTTGGAATAAACATACGCCAGGTAAAGTCCGCCTAAAAAGGAAAGTACCATAGCCAGTGTGTTGAAATACAGAATGTGTGCAAAACTGAAGGTAACGCCGCTGGCGAGGATCATTAGCCAGTTTGAAGGGAAGATCTTTTTATACCGCATAAACAGGAACTTTCGGAAAACGATTTCCTGCCCGTAAGCCGAAAAGATGGGATAGAAAAAAAGCATCGCTATCCAGATTCCCGGGTTTCTCCGCGGGAGATTAAACAGGTTTTCAGGTTCAAAAAGAACCACAATTAAGAGGAGTGCTATTCCGATGATTAGAACGGTCAGTAAATGTGCAAGCCATGTTTTTCGGCTGAGGTTTAGTCTTACAAGATCACGCAGATGAAAGTCCTTTTGTTTCTTGAAATAAATAATCAGCGCAACCAGTACGGGAAGCAATACCGAACTTGGGTGAATGATACGGCTTTCAAACAGCAAAAAGAGTGGCACCCCGAAAAACAAAATCAGGAATTCAAGCCAATACAATAGGATGCGCGTTTTGGTGTTCATGGTTTATTTTGAGAGAGAAAGGATGTCTTTGGAATGCAAAATATTTTCAGGATAACCTTTCAGTGCTGAATTGATCATCGCCAATCCTAACTCAGTTGTGCTTACTACTGAATTGGGCGAAAAGAATTTCATCAGTTTCACCGCCCACATAAAATAGTCGTACATAAATTGGTAAGCCTTTGTTCGTGATTTAATTCCGCGAAGTGGGATAATGGCTCCCGGACGAAACATAAACGCCTGTTTAAATCCAAGGTTCAGCAAATCGTTTTCAGTTTTTCCTTTTACACGAGCCCACATCGTCCGTCCTTTTTCTGTGGAATCGGTACCAACGCCTGAAACATAATTGAACGTCATTTCAGGATTTAGTTGAACTAATTCACGTGCGAGCGCTAATGTGAGATCATAAGTGAGATGTTTATAGTCAGCCTCTTTCATTCCCACTGAACTCACTCCCATGCAAAAGAAACAGGCATCGTATCCCGTCAATTCTGCAGCTTTCCCGGAAAAATCAGAAAAATCTTTATGAATAAGCTCTTTGAGTTTCGGGTGTTTCATATCCACTGGGTTTCTTCCAATCACGAGCACTTCACTTACTTGCTCATGATCAAGGCATTCAAGCAAAACGCCTTTTCCGACCATTCCGGTAGCACCGGTAATAATTGCCTTCATATTAAACGGGTTTTAGCGTTAAAACTACGATCTCACTTTTTGTTCCTACACGCATGGGTGGTCCGAAAGTTCCGACACCCTGTGAGGTATAAATACGGGTTCCTTTGTAATCGTGCAATCCTTTGTTGTATTTGTAAATCATTCCAACAACAAAGTTAAACGGGAACAGTTGTCCGTTGTGCGTGTGTCCCGCCAGGTACAAGTCTACGCCGTGTGCATTAGCATATTCAATCCCGTCGGGGCTGTGGTGAAGCAAAACGGTTGGCTGGTTGGGGAAAATATTTAAACTGTCGAGCACACTTTGGATGCTTGGTTTATGGCCGGTCCCATGCATACCGGGAGAATTATCGGTGGCCCGCATATGATCCAACCCAATTATCTGTATCTGATTAAAATGGGTCACTTCATTTTCAAGAACAGTAACCCCGATTTCACGCAGGTTCTTTTTTACTTCCTCCGCACCGGAATAACCATCGTGGTTGCCTTCCACAAAATAAACAGGTGCATTCAGTTTTTTCAAAGGTTCCAAACTTGCCGCATTCAAACGGATACGTCCGTCGAAAAGATCTCCGGTAATGAATACCACATCCGGGTTTTGTGCATTGGTTTTATCTACAATTCGTTGCAGGGTTTTTGCACCCCAGAAATGCCCGATATGAATATCGGAAAGATGAGCGACCTTAAGCTCATTTTTCAAGCCCTTCATCGGAATTTCAACCTTACTGATTCTTCGGTATTGTGCGTTTAAGATGCCACCTGTGGTAACAGCAACTGCCAGAATGAGAGCAGATGCACCCAAAATCCGAGGCGCTGATTTAATAAAAATATTGAGCAGATCGACAGCGGCTACTGAAAGCAGCAGGTACAATAAAAAACCCATGACGATGGAAGCCAGGATGTAAATCCAGTTGGCAAAAGTTCCCTGTGCATTGGTTGTACTTATAATTCCGGCGATCATAAAAACCGTTAGGGCACCAAAACTTATATAGAGGTAACGTGCGCTGCGCAAATCAAAATAAAACGTAACCCGGCGTGCCAGGTAGATGTTTGCACTGGCCATCAGGCCAAGAAACAGGATCAGTATAATATACGGGAGAATTTGTCTCATAAATGTTCTAATTTTCTGCAATTTAACAGTTAAAATGTTTGAATTCTGTTTTGGTAAGCTTTCAAACAAATCATTTTAATATTAGTTTACCTCCTGCATCTTCCGCACCATCTTTAATGCTGTTTTTCGAGGTATAAACGGTATCATTGTGAACATTATTTTTTGCATAGCGTTCACTCCTGCCAACACATTTAATTTCCCTTTTAACATGCCGTTATAACCTTTTTCTGCAACCGATCGGGCTGAAAAAGTCTTTTGAAACATGCTGGTTTTGTCCATTCCTGAAACTACTGCAAATTCAGATTCAGTAGCTCCCGGATGTAAGGAGGTTACCGTTACTTTTGTATCGGAAAGTTCTTCTGCCAAGGCGTTGCTAAAGAAGGTCACGTATGATTTTGTGGCGAAGTAAACAGCCTGCAAAGGACCCGGAATATAGCTCGCAGTGGACGAAACATTTAGAATTTTTCCTGAATTTCGTTTTACAAATTCCGGTAAAAAGAGTCTCGTGAGGGAAGTTAATGCTTTAATATTGACGTTAATCATGGCCTCATCCTGTTTCCAGTCTCTTTCATGAAACTTTCCCCTTCCACCAAATCCGGCATTATTTATAAGGAATTCAATTTCAATTCCCGCATTTTTAATCTCATCGTACACCTCTTTAGGTGCATTTTTGAGGCTTAAATCTTTCACAATACATATTACTTTGGTATTATGTTGGTTTTCCAATTCCGATTTAAGTTCTTCCAGCTTTTCTTTTCTTCTGGCCACAATGACCAGATCGCCACCTTTTTGCGCATGAATTCTTGCAAACTCTTTTCCGATACCGGTGGAGGCCCCTGTTATTAATGCTACTTTTTTCATTTCATTTCTGTTTTTAATACGTGAGTACTTACTTGCTTTCTTGGCTAAATTTTTTTAGAGATTATACTTTTTTTGCAGAAGTTGATTTATTTCTTCAGGATTGAGTTGCGAACCTTTTAATACGGCCGAACCAATTCCATCAATAAACAAAATTAGCAGTTGGGCTTCAATCTCAGGTGTTTCGTATCCCAATTTCTGAAACGCGTTTGTAAGTGCCATTCTTAGAGGTTCCATTTTTTTATCGCCACTAATTTCAAGCTCCCATTTTAGTTTAAATTGTAGTTTCCAGAAATCATAATCGGCAATGTCGATTTTTGTAGGCATAAGAATGGTCTTACGAATCACTTCTTTGGGATCGGGCTCCATGACAATGTCTACAAAAAGCGATTTCAAACGATTCTCTCCTTCGTCGAGGATGGCTTGCATTAGTCCTTCCTTGTTCTTAAAATGTCTAAATATAAGACCTTCGGAAACACCTGCAGCTTTTGCCACCTTACTGGTTGAAGTGGCGTGATATCCTTCGCTGGCAAATAACTGCAAGGCAGCCTGTAATATTTTTTCCTGTTTCTCTGTCATTCAAAAGTGAGTAATCGCTTACAAATATAATGATTTTTTAATTCGCTAAATAATTTCAGAGAAAATTTTAGCTTGCATCACATTTTCCAGTTCTGTTACCTTTGAATATTGGGAGATTCTCTACTTTTAATAAATTTGAACGCTCAATAATCAATTTAATACGCAGGAATGGCTCAAATTATAAAAAACAGTCTGATTTTTATTGCCTTCATTCTGATTTTTGGGCTGAGTCATTCCATGGCCCAGGAAGTTGTTCCGCAAACCTATTGCAATCCGCTGGATATCGATTACACTTACATGGTTTATAATTCAAGCAGCAATATTTCATATCGCTCCGGCGCCGATCCTGCTGTAATTGAATTCCGCGGAGAATATTACATGTTTGTTACCCGGTCGTTTGGATACTGGCATTCAACCGATCTGGTACACTGGGATTTTATCAAACCTGTTCAGTGGTTTTTTGAAGGGTGCAATGCACCTACGGCTTTCAATTACAAGGATTCACTGGTGTATTTTGCAGGGGATCCCGCTGGTTACGGTAGTATTCTTTATACCGATAATCCGAAAAGCGGCATGTGGACGCCAACGGCTTCTATAACTAACAACATACAGGATGCTGAATTATTTATTGATGATGACGGGAAAACCTATTTATACTGGGGTTCATCCAATGTTTATCCCATTCGTGTGAAAGAGCTGAACAAAGACGACCGTTTTCTTGAAACCGGTGTGCAAAAGGATCTGATCAATCTGGATGAGGAACAACATGGATGGGAACGTTTTGGGGAAAATAATTTTCACCCGACACTAAAGGAAGGTTATATGGAAGGAGCTTCCATGACCAAACACGATGGAAAATATTATCTGCAGTACGCTGCTCCCGGAACGCAGTTTAATGTTTATGGCGATGGTGTTTATATCAGTGACTTACCGCTTGGACCCTTTACCTATATGAAAAACAATCCCATGAGTTTTAAGCCTGGCGGATTTACAAACGGTGCAGGTCACGGGATAACTGTAAAACAAACGAACGGACAATACTGGCATTTTGCAACGATGGCACTGGCTTCCAACTCTCATTGGGAGCGTCGTTTGTGCATGTTCCCGACATATTTTGATGATGAGGGTTTGATGTACACAAACACCAGCTATGGCGATTATCCGCGATTTGGCCCTGATCATCCGACAAAAGCAGGGCAGCATTGTGGCTGGATGCTGCTTTCCTATAAAGGAAAAGCGACTGTCTCATCTTCGCAAATGCAGATCAAAAAAAGTACTTCGACAGATAACGATTTCGACATTACTGAAATGCCGCTTGAAAAAAACAGCGATGGGGATTTTATTTCAAAAATTCTGACCGATGAAAATCCCAAGTCTTTTTGGGTCGCAGATACCAATAACGATCAGCAATGGGTGAAAATCGAAATGCTGAACACCGGGAAAATTTACGCCTTTCAGCTCAATTACCACGATCAGGAATCGGGCATATATACACGTACTGAAGGATTACGTCACAGTTTTACGATTGAAGTATCCGGAGATGGGAAAAACTGGAAAACTGTTGTCGACCGGAGTAAAAGTTATAAAGACAGTCCGAACGCTTACATCGTGTTGAATGAACCGGTTGAGGCTAATTTTGTCAGATATAATAATATAAAAGTTCCAGGGAAAAACCTGGCTTTGTCAGAGATTCGGGTATTTGGTTTGGGACTAGGTAAAAAGCCAGCTAAGGTTACTAATTTTGTTGTGAAACGAGAAGAAGATCGCCGGGATGCAACTTTGACCTGGAATCCCGTAAAAGAAGCTCAGGGGTACAACATCCGCTGGGGAATTGCGCCTGATAAGCTTTATAACTCGTGGCTGGTTTATGATGACAACCGACTGTTGATGCGTTGTCTGGATAAGCCAACAAAGTATTATTTTACCATTGAATCTTTTAACGAAAATGGCATTTCTGAAAGGTCAAACGAGATTGTGATTGAATAAAATTTAAAACAACTTAATATGAAACGCTTTGGATTGATTCTTATTTCAATTTTAATTTTAACTGCGTGTGATCAAAGCACAACCAAGTCTGAAAACTCAGAAATGGATGCTTTTGTATCCGATCTGATGAGCAAGATGACCCTTCAGGAAAAAATCGGGCAGTTAAACCTGATTACACCAGGAGGAGGAGTTCCAACTGGCTCGGTAGTAAGTACCGATGTGGAAGCAAAAATAAAGGCAGGAAATGTTGGTGGAATATTTGGAATTTCGGGTCCTGAAAGATTACAACTGACACAAAAAATGGCAGTGGAAGAAAGCCGCCTTGGAATTCCTATGATCTTTGGTTATGATGTTATTCACGGGTACAAAACCATTTTCCCGATTCCTTTGGGGCTATCCTGTAGCTGGGATCTTAAAATGATTGAAAAATCAGCAAAAATTGCCGCTCAAGAATCCACTGCTGATGGCGTATTCTGGACTTTCTCTCCGATGGTTGATATTGCGCGCGATCCACGCTGGGGGCGTATTTCTGAAGGCGGTGGTGAAGATCCGTATTTGGGTTCGAAAATAGGACAGGCAATGGTGAAGGGTTACCAGGGCGATGACCTTAGTGCGAATAATACCATGCTGGCTTGTGTAAAGCACTTCGCACTTTACGGGGCTGCCGAAGCAGGTCGTGATTATAACTCTGTGGACATGAGTCATCTGCGCATGTTCAATGATTATTTTCCTCCCTATAAAGCAGCTGTTGAAGCCGGAGTCGGCACAGTAATGTCTTCTTTTAACGATGTAGATGGTGTTCCATCTTCAGGTAATAAATGGCTCCTGACCGATGTTTTGAGAGACAAATGGGGATTTAAAGGATTTGTAGTTTCTGACTATACCTCTATTAATGAAATGAGTGCACATGGTTTGGGTGATTTGCAGGCCGTTTCGGAACTCGCTATTAAAGCTGGCCTTGATATGGACATGGTGGGTGAAGGTTTTCTGACTACCCTTGAAAAATCACTGAATGAAGGTAAAATTGTTGAAGAAGATATTAACGTTGCTTGCCGTCGTATTCTGGAAGCAAAATATAAACTGGGTCTTTTTGACGATCCTTATCGTTATTTTGATGATGCCAGACCGGAGAAAGATATTCTGACAGAAGAGAACAGGGAATTTGCCCGGGATATGGCAACCAGGACAATGGTCTTGCTGAAGAATGAAAATCATTTACTGCCGCTAAAAAAATCAGGAACCATTGCATTGGTTGGACCACTGGCAGATAGCCGTGATAACATGTTGGGAACCTGGGCTCCGACCGGCGAAACCCGTTATGCCGTAACGGTGCTGGAGGGATTTCAGAATGTAGCCGGAAGCGATGTCAAAATATTATCGGCAAAAGGTGCGAACATTTCCAACGATCCTGAATTTGCAAAACATGTAAATGCTCTGGGACCAAGGATTGACATAGATGAACGTTCGCCTGAAAAAATGTTACAGGAAGCAGTTTCTGTTTCAAAAAAGGCGGATGTAATTGTGGTAGTAGTTGGCGAAGCTTCGGAAATGACAGGAGAATCGGCCAGCCGATCGGATATTTCTTTGCCTGACAGTCAGAAAAAACTACTGCAGGAATTGGCCAAAACGGGTAAGCCTTTGGTAGTGGTAAACATGAGTGGCCGCCCGATGACGATTGCAAACGAAGTGGATATGGCAGATGCCTTTTTACAGGTTTGGCATTCGGGTGTGGAAGCCGGGAATGCTTTGGCTGATGTGATCTTTGGTAATTACAACCCATCGGCAAAACTTACGGCAACTTTCCCACGGAATGTTGGACAGATACCGATTTATTACAGTATAAGAAGTACAGGCAGACCTCAGGGAGGTGACACTTTCCAGAAGTTCAGATCAAACTATCTTGATGTTCAGAATACGCCACTTTTCCCGTTTGGATACGGTTTAAGTTATACCTCATTTGAGTTTAAAAATCTGACTTTGGATAAGTCGGAGATGACAAAAGATGGTCAGATTAAAGTAAGTGTTGACCTTAGCAATACCGGAAATTATGATGGCGAAGAAGTGGTGCAATTGTACATTCACGACAAAGTCGCTTCCATTACTCCTCCGGTGCGCCTGTTAAAAGGGTTCCAAAAAATCATGCTGAAAAAAGGAGAAACTCAAAAAGTGGAATTTACGCTTTCAGCCCAAGACCTTGCTTTTTACCATCCTGACTTGTCGTTTTATGCTGAACCAGGTGAATTTACCGTTTTTGTTGGCGGTGATTCAAATGCTTCGTTATCCGCAGATTTTACTTTGGTGAATTAATAGCCAAGTTTGAAGGTATCTTTTGCGAGGGATAATTGCAGCTTTTCACACAAGAGCTGCAATTTTTCTTTGTAAGTTTGAATCTTTTGAAAACACTGTATTATTAAATGCGAATAAACGGAATACATTACCATACCATCTGGACAAAAGAGAATGATTCCTCCGTTGTTCAGGTGATCGACCAGCGAAAGCTTCCTTTTCAGTTTGAAATTTTCGAGCTGAAAAATGTGGCGGATACCTACTTTGCGATTAGCGAAATGGTGGTTCGGGGAGCACCACTAATTGGTGTTACAGCTGCATATGGGATGTACCTCGCACTGCTCGAATTTAAAAAAGGTGATCTTCGGCAACATTTGGAAGAAAAGGCCAACTATCTGAAATCATCACGGCCGACCGCAGTGAACCTGGCTTTTGCCGTGGATCAAATGCTGGTATTTATGCTTGAAAATATTTCGGCACCTGATTTGGCATCGAAAACGCTTCAAAAGGCAG
The DNA here is from genome assembly GCA_035399765.1 of Draconibacterium sp. Taxonomy (GTDB): domain Bacteria; phylum Bacteroidota; class Bacteroidia; order Bacteroidales; family Prolixibacteraceae; genus Draconibacterium. Next base: position 63,964 of record DAOPJR010000001.1, read on the forward strand.
ATGTTCTTAAGGAAAAGGAAATTGAGTTTGGCGATAAAATCGGTGAAGCCGGTTTGGAGTTGATTGAAGAGTTGTACAAAAAGAAAGGTGATACTGTTAATATTCTTACCCATTGCAATGCCGGCTGGCTGGCTTGCATCGACTGGGGAACAGCCACTGCTCCAATTTATAAAGCACATTTAAAAAGAATTCCGGTTCATGTTTGGGTGGATGAAACCCGGCCGCGAAATCAGGGTGCCCGATTAACAGCTTTTGAATTGGGCGAAGAAGGAGTACCGCACACTGTAATCCCCGACAACACCGGTGGACATCTGATGCAACACGGTTTGGTCGATCTGGTAATTGTGGGTAGCGATCGTACAACGATCAACGGCGATGTGGCGAATAAGATAGGCACCTACCTAAAAGCACTTGCAGCTAATGATAATAATGTTCCTTTTTATGTAGCGTTGCCATCTTCGACTTTCGATCCTGAACTGGAAGACGGAGTAAAGGAGATCCCGATTGAAAAAAGAGATGCTGGTGAAGTATCAGATATTGAGGGCTGGGACGGAAATCAGATTAAAAGTGTTAGATTGATTCCTGAAAAAAGCAAGGCTGTGAATTACGGTTTTGATGTAACTCCGGCACGTTTGGTAACGGGTCTGATCACCGAACGTGGTGTTTGCGAAGCCAATAAACAAAGTATTATCAACTTATTCCCTGAATTTAAAAGATGACAAAGATTGCAATTATAGGTGGTTCCGGACTGGAAGATCCGGCCATTCTGCAGAATCCAAAAGATATTGAAGTTGAAACGCCTTTTGGGAACCCTTCTTCGAGTTTTAAAAGCGGAATGATTGAAGGTGTGGAAGTAGTATTGCTTTCACGACATGGTCGCGACCATTCCATTCCGCCGAGCCAGGTAAACAACCGCGCAAATATCTGGGCAATAAAGGAACTGGGATGCACCCATATATTAGTAACGACGGCCTGCGGAAGTTTGCGTGAAGAAATAGACAGAGGTCATATGGTTATTCTGGATCAGTTTATCGATTTCACCCGGCATCGGGACGTCACTTTTCATGAAAAATTTGAAGATGGTGTGCTCAATCATACGCCCATGGCCGATCCTTTTGACTCAAACCTGAGAGAAAAGCTGATTGAAAAAGCTGCCGAGCTTCAGCTTCCTTTCCATAAAAAAGGAACCGTAATTACCATTGAAGGACCGCGTTTTTCCACTCGTGCTGAATCAAATATGTTTCGGATCTGGGGTGCCGATGTGATCAACATGTCAACCGCACCGGAATGTATTTTGGCTAACGAACTTGGAATTCCGTATGCAGCTGTTGCATTGAGCACAGATTATGATTGCTGGAAAACCGATGAAGAACCGGTTACATGGGAAGAGGTGATAGCTGTATTTAATAAAAATGTGGAGAATGTTATTCGTTTGCTGGTTGCCACTATTCGCGAAATCAAATAAATTTCTAAAAAAATTAGGTACTGACTTTTCTTTGGCATGGCATTTGCTTTTTATGAAACAAATGCTTCAAAGCCATGGAAGCAACGTTCATAACCGTTCAGTTAGTACTATTATACAACCATCCAACATTTTGTTGGTAACAGTTTTTCCGGCGGCGTCTTTACAGGGGCCGCTTTTTTATTGGAGTCTTTCAAAAACACAACAAGACTTAAAATGTAGTTTTAAAACTCACCCTGATTGTGCTTTCAACACAATCGTCCCTCTCTTCGGGAAGAGAGGGAGTGTGGGAGAGTTAAAACCTTAAATCAATTGAAAATGGCGCTTCTCTAATTTTACAAATGATAAGGACCAAACCACGCTAATTAAGTATGTTCATTTTATCCTTCGTATTTGAAAGACACTTTAAGTTTTACCCGATAAGCTTCCACTTTTCCGTTATTCAGGTGCATATCCATTTGGCAAACTTCAGCAATTCTGAGATCGCGCAACGATTTTGACGCAAGTTCAATAGCACTGGCTGCTGCTTTTTCCCACGATTCCGGGCTGCTTCCAACCAATTCAATGATTTTGTAAACACTGTCTGGCATAGCAAATAGTTTTAGGTTTATATTAAAAAGTTAAAGAAGATGACTTATTGTACGATATAC
>DAOPJR010000001.1:66175-80547 GCA_035399765.1 Draconibacterium sp.
TGGTACTTAGTTATAAAGTTAAGGTTGAAGGAAAAGGTGGTTCCGTAGTCGTAACCGTTGATCTGGATAATCCAATTCCTGAAAAATATGCAGGAAAAGTTGGTTTTAACCTCGAGCTTTTCCCCGGAGATCTCTTTGGAAAACCATGGATCATGGATGACAAAACAGGTATTTTTCCGGAACAACCCAACGGACCTACACTTGACGAACCTTCGAATCATAAATATCAGGGCAATTTTAATCCAGAAGGCAAAGCATCGGCTGAGCATCTTGAAGGTCATGGATATAGTCCTATGATTGCAGATGATATCGTTGCCGAGCCTTATGCTGTCGGTCATCATTTTGTAGTTTGTCCGGATGATCCGTATTCAAAATTTAGTATTGAAAGTAGCGGTACCATACTAAAATTATACGATGGAAGGATGAATCATAACAACGGTTGGTTTGTTGTTAGAAGTGAAATACCCACCGGACAAACAAAAGAAGTTGTCAAGTGGGTTATCACACCCAACATGGTAAATGACTGGCTGTATAAACCGGTGGTGCAAACATCACAAATTGGTTATCATCCGAATCAACAGAAAACAGCGATTATTGAGCTCGATAAAAATGATATAAAGCGCGATACTCCAGTTCTTTACAAAATTACGGCAACGGGCAAAGAAGAACGATTAACAAAAGCCGGGAAAGAATGGGGCCAATTTCTTCGCTATAATTATCTGAAATTCGATTTCTCAGAAGTAAAGGAGCCCGGGCTTTATCAGGTTAGCTACGGCAATTCAGTTTCACCCGTTTTTCGTATTGCCGATGATGTGTATGACCGGGGTGTGTGGCAGCCTGTTCTGGAGTATTTTTTACCCGTTCAAATGTGCCATATGCGGGTGAACGAAAAGTACCGTGTTTGGCACGACGACTGTCACATGGACGATGCACGGATGGCACCGGTTGATTTTAATCATATCGACGGTTATGCCCAGGGATCATCCACTTTAATAAAATATAACCCAGGAGATGTGGTTCCGGGACTAAATATTGGTGGCTGGCACGATGCCGGAGATTTTGATCTTCGCGTTGAATCACAGGCCGGGGAATCTTATATTCTGGCACTTGCCTACGAGGCGTTTAAAACCGATTACGATGTTACTTCGATTGACCAACAAAAACGGATCACCGAAATTCATCAGCCTGATGGTAAAGCAGATATTCTTCAGCAAGTTGAAAATGGGGTTCTTTCTGTGGTTGGAGGGTACAAAGCCTTGGGACGTTTGTATCGTGGAATTATCTGTAACGATCTTCGGCAGTATGTGATGCTGGGAGATGCGTCGGCTATGACCGACAATAAAATCGGTAATGAAGACGATCGTTGGGTTTTTACCGAAGACAATCCCAGAAGAGAATTAACAACTGCCGCTCAACTGGCTGCTTCTGCCCGTGTATTAAAAGGTTTTAATGATACGTTAAGCACTCAGGCTCTTGATTGTGCTCAGGAGTTATTTGAAAAAACAAAGGTAGATCCACGTACTGAATCGGCCAAAATACATGCTGCCACTGAATTGTATCTGACAACCGGAGATGATAAATACAAAGATTATCTTCTTTCGAAACAGGAGTATATCGCAAAGGGTATCAGGTTTATGGGATGGTTTATCGGCCGGGCTGAAAAGAAGATGAATAATGCGGAGTTTACCTTAGCTATTCGTGAAGCGATGACCAGCCTGCGTGATCAGATTGTGGAAGAAGGTTCTGAAACTCCTTATGGTATTCCTTATCGTCCGTATATCTGGGGTGCCGGTTGGAATATCCAGTCGTTCGGATTTAATCAGTATTTTCTATATTCAGCGTACCCTGATATTTTTGAAAAGGAGTATATTTTCAACGCCCTAAATTTTATATTAGGTTGCCATCCAGGAATAAATACCTCTTCGTTTGCTTCGGGTGTTGGAGCTCGTTCGGCAACCGTGGGATATGGTTTAAATCGTGCTGATTGGGCTTACATCCCAGGAGGTGTTGTTTCAGGAACCGCATTAATCAGGCCTGATTTTCCAGAGTTAAAGGAATTTCCGTATTTGTGGCAGCAGGTTGAATATGTACTCGGAGGCGGTTCTTCGCATTATATGTTTTTGGTATTGGCAGCACAACAATTACTCTCTGAAAATTAGATAAGGAATGAAGAAGATTTTAATCCTGTAGAATCTAGTCTTATGTTATTTCAAGAATTGTTGTTACAACGACAGAGTGTAAGAAAATACATTGACAAGCCGGTTGAAAGAGAAAAATTACAGGTTCTGATTGAGGCGGTTCATATGTCTCCTTCGGCCTGTAATTCGCAACCCTGGAAACTGGTCATGGTAGATGATGTTGAGCTGAAGAATGAGGTTGCGAAAGCCACTTTTGATAAAATTGTTTTGTTTAATAAGTTTGCACTCGAAGCGCCGGTTATTGCTGTTTTGGTAATGGAAAAAGCAAAACTGATTGCTCAGATTGGAGGAAACATTAAAAACCAGGAATACTCGTATTACGATATTGGAATTGCGGCTGCACATTTTTGTTTGCAGGCCACCGAGCTTGGACTTGGAACCTGTATGATAGGCTGGTTTAATGAAAAACGCATTCAGGAACTTTTAAATATTCCTTCAAACAGAAAAGTTGCGCTTGTAATCACGTTAGGCTATCCGCCCGAAGATTATAAGCTGCGTATAAAGATTCGTAAATCTTCTGATGAAATAGCAAGTTTCAATTCTTATAAATAAGCCGGTTATCGTTCCAGTACCCAAACTCCTGAACCGGGATTATTTTCCAGGTATTCGTGCTTGGCTGTGAGTGCTTCACTTTCTGTATCGTAGCTTCCGATTCCAACAATATAAAAGTTTCCGTATTTACCAAGATGGAACGGCTCGAATCCTTTTTCACGAAGGCTTTGAAGATATGTTTCGGCATTTTCTTCCGATTTAAAACTTCCACCCACAAGGTAAAATTTACCGGCAACCATTTCTTCGGTTTTGGAAGGTTCAGGTTCTGTTGAAATCTGTTGTACCTGGCTGGTATCTGCAGCTTCAGTTAAGGACGAATCTTGCGATACGGTATCTTTTTCAGCTATAATTTCTTCAGGTGCAGACTGAATCACCGGTTCCTGAGTTGTAGTTGGTGGAGTAACGGATTTTTGATCTTTTATGTAAATAAACACAGACACCGCGATCAGGGGAATCAGAATTACCAGTAGCCAGATCCATCCTGCTTTTCTTTTTTTCTTTTCTTCAGGTTCCGGTATGAACATTGATTTATCTACTATGTATTTAGTAGATTCCTTTTCTTGTTCTTCCTGTGCTCCTTTTTCCTCAAGGGTTTTAGCCTCTTTTTCGATTGGTTCTAAATCTTCTTCAACTAGTTGATTAATTTCTTCTGATTCAGGATTTGGTTCTGGTATTTGCTCTTCATTTTTTATCGCTACGGATTCTTCAATAGAAGTAGCTGCCAATCCAAAATTCTCCAGGGCAAGATGGGCATCTTCCTCTGAAACCAGCACTATTTGTTTTTCAGCATTATACAAAAGAACTCCAATTTCATCGAGTTCAACTTTTTCTCCTTTATCAAGTTGATAAATGATATTGTCGCGCTCTTTTTCTATTTTTTGGAGCGCTTCAAAATGTGTACAACGTGTTGCATCAGCAACCTGTCCAACAAGCAAACCATCGTTATTCTTGATCTTTGGGTCGAAAATAAGTTTACTCGAAGGTGGTTTAATTTCACCGCTGGCATCGTCTACCACAGCAGGCAGATATTCAGTAATAAAAGCCCCGAACCCCGGGACAATAACCATCTCATTATCCTGCAAAAGTTGTTTAATATATTTTTCCAGTTTCACGCTGTCAGATTTTGCTGTAAATGTAATAAAAATCGCTCTTTTCATCTTTGCGTTAACTTCTAAGCTTTTACGATCATAAAATATAGCTGGATGAGGTATAGGTTATGCCGAATTCTTATTTTTATCGAAAAATCACAAGAATGGCAGTACAAATTTTAGTAACAGGAGGAACTGGCTTTATTGGTTCGCATACGGTTGTAGAATTACAGGAGGCTGGTTATGATGTTGTTGTGGTTGACGATTTATCGAATTCCAACATTGAAGTTCTGGATAGTATTGAAAAGATATCCGGCCTCAGGCCTCAGTTTGAACAATTCAATTTGGTGGATACAGAAAAGACGGAACAGTTATTTCAAAAGTATCCGGATATTCAGGCAATCATTCATTTTGCTGCTTCGAAAGCTGTGGGTGAGTCGGTACAAAAACCTTTGCTGTATTACAGAAATAACCTGGTTTCGCTGATGAACTTGTTGGAATGCCAGTTGAAGTTCAAAGTCCCAAACATTGTTTTTTCATCGTCGTGTACGGTTTATGGCCAGCCAGATGTTTTACCGGTTACTGAAAATACTCCGAGAAAAGATGCTGAGTCGCCTTATGGAAATACAAAACGTGTAAACGAAGATATTCTGAGCGATACCATTGCAGCTAATCCTGAGATTAAAGGAATTGCACTTCGGTATTTTAATCCCATTGGTGCACACCCGAGCGCATTAGTTGGGGAGTTGCCTTTGGGAGTTCCACAAAATTTGGTTCCTTTTATTACGCAAACTGCCGCTGGCTTACGTGATGAACTAAAAGTTTTTGGCGATGATTATAATACACCTGACGGATCAGCAATTCGCGATTATATTAATGTAGTCGACCTTGCAAAAGCACATGTTATAGCAATTGAACGTTTACTAAATGGAAAGAATAAGTCGAATTACGAAGTATTTAACCTTGGTACAGGAGAAGGACTTTCTGTTTTACAGGTAGTAAAAGGTTTTGAAAAAGCAACCGGTGTTAAACTGAATTATAAAATTGTTGATCGTCGTGCCGGGGATATTGAAAAAATCTGGGCTGATACTACCTATGCAAATGAAGAGTTAGGTTGGAAAGCAGAAATAGGATTGGAAGAAACTCTGCTCTCTGCCTGGAACTGGGAAAAAAAGGTTCGCGGTATCAAATAAAATCCGGAATACGACCAAAATCAATATTTATTCTAAACAAAATCGTTTAAATTAGCCCCAAACATACACACTATGAAGACTATTCTTATTACAGGAGGAGCTGGTTTTATCGGGTCGCATGTGGTTCGTTTATTTGTAAACAAGTACCCCGATTACAAAATTGTGAACCTTGACAAACTGACTTATGCGGGGAATCTGGCCAACCTGAAAGATGTGGAGAACATGCCCAATTACGAATTTGTGAAAGGGGATATTGTTGATGGTGAATTCATTCAGAAATTGTTTGAAGAAAAACAATTCGATGGAGTGATTCACCTGGCAGCTGAATCGCATGTCGACCGCTCGATCTCGAATCCCACCGAATTTGTTTTCACTAATGTGATTGGAACAGTAAATCTACTGAATGCCGCCAAGTATGCCTGGAAAGATAATTTCGGAGGAAAACGTTTTTATCATATTTCTACTGATGAAGTATACGGTTCGTTGGGTGAAGAAGGAATGTTTACCGAGGAAACAGGATACGATCCTCATAGTCCGTACTCGGCATCAAAAGCCAGTTCCGATCATTTTGTACGTGCCTACCACGATACTTTTGGTGTGCCAACTGTAATTTCAAACTGCTCCAACAATTACGGTTCATACCAGTTTCCTGAGAAATTGATCCCGCTGTTTATTCATAATATAAAAAATAATAAACCGCTTCCGGTTTACGGGAAAGGCGAGAATATTCGCGACTGGTTGTGGGTGGTTGATCATGCACGTGCCATCGACGTGATTTTTCATACGGGAAAAACCGGTGACACATACAATATCGGAGGCTTTAATGAGTGGACCAACATCGACTTAATAAAAGTTATGTGCCGCAAAATGGATGAAAAGCTAGGGCGTCCGGCAGGAGAATCCGAAAAACTGATCACTTATGTAAAAGACCGTGCCGGCCACGACCTTCGTTATGCCATCGATGCTACCAAAATCAAAAATGAACTGGGCTGGGAACCTTCACTTCAATTTGAAGAAGGGATTGAAAAAACCATTGACTGGTATCTGAATAACACAGAGTGGTTGGAAAATGTTACCTCTGGTGATTACCAGAAATACTACGAAGAACAATACGTGAAAAGATAATTCGGGTTAAAAATGACTGGTAAGGAGATGCAACATTGTGTCTCCTTTTTTGTTAATTATATATCCTTTACAAAAACTAAAAATAAACACAAAACGTGCTCAAAATTTTAATACCAAAGTACTAAAAACATGAAAATTAAATTTCTAATTCTTTCGTTTGCTATTCTACTACTTGCTGCCTGCAGCTCAACAAAAGTAGTTCGGTCGTCACAAAAAGGATTGAAAGGCAACTGGACACTGTCTTCCATCACTATCAACAAGGGAAGTATTGTGGAAATAAAGGAATTGTTTAACCAGGCTTCTCCTGATTGTTTCGAAGGAAGTCAGTGGAGCTTCGTAAGCAATAACAATTCCGGGACATATACTTTCCAGAATGCAAATTGCAGTGCTGCAGCCAACTCAATTAAGTGGTTTATGGAAGAAAACGGAGATGAGGTAAATTTCTTATGGAAATTTATCCCGGAAGGAACAAAAGCTAAGGACGTAAAAACAGGTTATAAACTGAAATTGATTTCACAATCGGAGACTGAATTTGTTTTAGCGCAAGAAGCCGAATTCGAAGGCAGTACGATAACTATTTATTATGATTTTACAAGAAATTAATGTATGAAAAGGATAAATTTAAAAGTGTGGGTAGTCCTTGTGATTTTTATTTCAGGGATTGGGTTCAATAGTTGTAAGTCGATACAAAATGCAAACAGTTCTCAAAAAGGTGCCGGAATCGGTGCTGTTGCCGGAGCGGCGTTAGGCGCTCTTATTGGCGGGAAAGACAACCGGGCCGCAGGAGCATTGATTGGAGCAGCAGTTGGCGGAGGTGCCGGTGTCATAATTGGACATCAGATGGATAAACAGGCAGCTGAAATTGAAACGACGATGCCCGGCGCCGAAGTGGTACGAAGTGAGGAAGGAATTCAACTGATTCTGGATGAAAATGCAGATGTCCGTTTCGAATTTAACAGTGCTGACCTTACAAGTGAAGCCCAGGTCAATTTAAGCAAACTGGTTGAAATATTTAATAAATATGCCGATACCGATATTCTTGTGATTGGTCATACCGACAGTGACGGTAGCGAAGCATATAATCAAACATTGTCGGAAAAAAGAGCAGCATCGGTTGTTAAATTTTTAGAATCAAAAGGAATTGCATCTTCCCGGTTAACCTCAACAGGAATGGGCGAATCACAGCCAAGAGCTTCGAACGACACAAAAGAAGGTAAGGCACAAAACCGCAGGGTTGAATTTACCATCACTGCAAATAAAGAAATGATTGAAGCCGCCAAAGAACAGGCAGGTGAGAATTAATACAGGTGACAATTTGATAGCCCTTGTAATTTATTTTGTTTCTTTTATCGCATTAAAGGATAGGAATTCGGACGAATTAAAAATAGCAGGGCAAAACTTTTAGAAACAGAATTTTATACTATCTTTGCGCCCGCGTTTTCTGCCAACAATCAGGCAGAATGAAATTTAAATAACAAAGTAGAGTTATGCCAGTAAAAATGAGACTAGCGCGGTTCGGCCGCAAACGCTTCGCTTACTACCATATAGTAGTAGCTGATAGCAGGGCGCCACGAGATGGCAGGTATATTGAAAGAATTGGCTCGTACAATCCTAACACTAATCCTGCTACAATCGATCTCGATTTTGATAAAGCCTACGATTGGCTTACAAAAGGCGCACAACCTACCGACACCGTACGTGCGATTTTATCGTACAAAGGTGTGTTGTACAAAAAACACCTTATGGGTGGTGTAAAAAAAGGAGCTTTTGATGAAGCTGAAGCTGAAAAACGTTTGGACAAATGGATGGCTGAAAAAGATGCTAAAATCCAGGGTAAAATGGAACGTTTAAAAGGCGATGCAGCAGCTGAAGCTAAAAAGCAGCTGGAAGCTGAGAAGAAAGTTAATGAAGAAAGAGCTGCCGCTATTGCTGCTAAAAATGCAGAATTAGCCGCTGAAGCCAAAGCTGCTGTTGCTGCTGAGGAAGCTGAAGCTGTTGAGGACGAAGCAGAAGAAGTGGTTGCTGAAGCTCAGGAAACTCCGGAAGCCGAAGCTCCGGCCACCGAAGAAGCATCTTCGGAAGAAGAAAAAGGTGCGGAATCTTAAGAAAGAGAACTCATCTGATTATAGAAAACCATTCGTCATCAGGCGGATGGTTTTTTTGTGTCCTCACTTCAAATCGTCTGCAGTTTCATATAATATCTGAAGTGAAATCCTGCAAATTCTCCTTTCCCGGAGAATGAAAGGGTATGAAAAGAAGAAATTTCAAACCTAAAAACTGTATTTTTACTTTATGGAAACAATACCAAAAACAGATTGTGAGAAAGTTGGATTCATCAGGAAAACACATGGAATTCATGGTGAAGTAGTGCTGGAATTTGAAGAACAATTTGAGTATTCTGTAGAAGATGCCGAACGGTTCTTTATTGATCTAGATGGATTATTGGTTCCTTTTTTTATTTCTGACGAAGGTTTACGTTTTCGTTCCGATAAATCAGCGATTATCAAATTTGACTGGGTGGACACTGAATCGTATGCCAAGCGGCTGGTAGGTAAAGAAACCTATTTATACAAGGAAGAAATTGTAGACTTCCCGGAAGAGGATGAGTCCATCCTGATCGGTTACCGCATGTTCGACAAAGAACTCGGAGAGATTGGACTGATTGAAACGGTTGACGATTACTCGGGCAATATCGTTCTGACAGTGAATTACAAAGGCGCTGAACTGCTTGTGCCATACAACGAAGAGTTACTGATAGAGCTGAACGAAACAGAAAAAAAGATTATCCTGCAACTTCCCGAGGGTTTGATTGAAGAATAATTTTCATAAAAAATGGTACAGGTGTGCAACTTTTGAAGGCTTTACACGTCCTTACCTAAATCAAATCATTCAGAAAAGACATTTTTCTGTGATGATTTTGTGTCAGAATACTAACATTAAAACATAAAACAATGAAATTCAGAATTTTATTCTTGTCAGTTTTGCTGGTCGGTTTGTTTATGGCTGGTAATGCTCAAGCAGAAGAACAAGACAGAGATGTATCTTCCTTTTCAGCGATTTCACTTCGCATTCCCGGAAAACTTTACCTGAAACAAGGCAGTTCACAAAGTGTAAGAATTGAAGCCAAAGAATCGGTGATCGATAATATTATTACCGAAGTGAGTGGAAACAAGCTCATTATTCGTTTTCCGAACAAGACAATCTTTCAGCGCAATTTTAATCCCGGTAAAATTGAGATTTATATTACAGTTCCTGACATCAATGAGCTTGGCGTTTCTGGCTCAGGTGATATAATTGCCGATGAACTTGATGCCCGAATTTTGGACTTATCAATTAGTGGAAGCGGAAACATTAATATTGGCGACCTTTCGTCAAAAAAGGTTAAAGGTTCTATTTCGGGTTCGGGAAATATAAATATCGAAGATGGAGGCGTTGCGGATGAACTCTCGTTTTCCATTTCCGGATCAGGAAACTGCAATGCTTCGGGCTTTGAAGCTGAGAATGTTACAGTAAATACTTCCGGTTCCGGGAATTGCAATGTAATGTCGAATGGAACCGTAAGAGCACGTATCGCAGGCTCAGGTAGTGTATTTTATAAAGGAAATGCCAGCATTGATGCTTCAGTAGCCGGTTCAGGCAGAGTGAAAAGAATGTAAATAATCAACATAAAAGACATAGACCCACTGCATTTTTTGTAGTGGGTTTTTTATGTTATAATTGGCTGAAATATATTACATTGCATCCAGGTTTATTTGTTAACTAAAACTTCAATCAAATGGGAATGTTAAAAGAATTCAAAAGCTTTGCAATGCGGGGAAACGTACTCGACCTGGCTGTTGCAGTAATTATTGGTGGTGCATTTGGTAAGATCATCACCTCTTTTGTGAATGATGTGTTGATGCCTCCGATTGGACTGTTGCTCGGAAATACTGATTTTAGCAACCTGAAAATTATTTTGAAAGAAGGAAGTGAGGCAGTAATGAATGGCGATCAGGTGGTAACACCTGCTATAACCGAAGTTGCCATTAAGTATGGTGCTTTTGTAAATACGGTGCTTGACTTTCTGATTGTTGCTTTCTCCATTTTTATGGTAATTAAAGCCTTCAACAGTATGAAGAAAAAAGAAGCAGCAGCGCCTCCTCCTGCTCCACCAGCTCCTTCAAAAGAAGAGTTACTACTCACAGAAATCAGGGATATTCTAAAAGAAAAAAAATAGAAGTGAAAGGCTCCGGGAAACCGGGGCTTTTTCATTTTCTGATAATGTCGATCCGGCCTCCCGGCCCAAGTTTAATGATACTTGAAGGTTTGGCAGCAGTTCGGTCATCCTGGCGATATTGAACAATGTAGTCGACCGAGTTTTTTATATCTTCTGAAACTTCATCGAAAAAGGCAGGAGACTTCTCTCCGCTAATATTGGCAGATGTAGAAACCAATGGCCGGCGGAAGCGTTGCAAAAGCTGACTCGTAAAAGTTTCCTTGGTAAAACGAATCCCGATGCTGCCGTCTTCGGCGATGAGGTTTTTTGCAAGGTTTTTTGCTCCCGGATAGATTACTGTGAGCGGTGTAGTACTGATTTCAACTAAATCCCAGGCTACATCCGGCACATCATCCACATACCGGTCGAGCAGCGCCGGATTCTCCATCAGAACCAACATGCTTTTTGAGTCTTCGCGTTTTTTGATCCGATAGATACGCTGAACAGCTTCTTCGTTGGTAGCATCGCAACCAATTCCCCAGATGGTATCAGTCGGATAAAGGATTACTCCACCTGCTTTTAACACTTCCAGTGCATTCTTTATATCGTCGTGCATATTTAGCTCAATGTTTCTTTGTATAGTTTCATCAATCTTTCGGCATAATTTTTTGCCTGAAATTCTTCCGCCCGTTTTTTACCTTTTGAAATCAGCCCGGCTTTAAAAGGGTTGTCAGTAATCGTTTTAAAAATATATTCACCCAATTCTTCAAGATTATCCGGAGAACAAAGAAGTGCGGCATCTCCAGCTGTTTCCGGCAAACACGAAACATTGGAAGTGATGACCGGGCAACCACATGCCATTGACTCAATCACCGGAAGGCCAAATCCTTCGAAAACAGAAATATAAACCGAAAGTTCAGCAATCTGGTAAATAGCGGCGAGGTCTTTTTCAGGAATATTTTTGAGAAAAATTACCTGTTTCTGAAGGTTTTTTGATGCTACGTATTTATGGATGTCATTACAGTACGAAGTTGGATTACCGATCATTACCAGTGGGAGATCAATGTTTCGGGTTTCCAGCGCTTTTAATATCGAAAGTTGGTTCTTTCGTTCCTCAATTGTTCCAACAGATAAAATAAACTGTTTTGGCAAATTGTATTTCGAACGGACTTTTTCGGAGTCGGCCTGTTCAAAAAACAACGGTGAAATGGCCTGGTGGATGACCTCAATTTTGGCCGGGTCGGCACGTTTAAATTCAACCAGGTCGGATTTTGTTTGTTCACTAATGGCAATGATTTTTGTTGCTGCCTTGCATGCATAACTTACTTTGGAATGAAATATCTGACGGTCGAAAAACTTGTAGAATTCAGGATAACGGATAAAAATCAAATCATGGATGGTTACCAGAGTTGGGATTCCGGTTTTATCTATTCCACGGGGAATTTCATTGCTTAAGCCGTGAAAGAGTTCGATTTTATGTTCTTTTAGCTCGTTACTGAGCTTAAAATTACGCCAAACCGACTTGTGAAATTTCGACATTTTTGATGGAGGAGCATACAAATGAAATCTATCCTGTTGTTCAAGCATTCCGGTTTTTATTTCCGGGGTGTAAAGAATGTATTCGTTTTCAGGAAATTTTTTTTGAAGTGCATTTAAGGTATTTCGGCTGTAATTCCCCAATCCTGAAGTGTTTAAGAAAGCTCGTTTTGCGTCAAATCCAAGTCTCATGCTTTTATATTAGTTTTACTAAAGTACAAAAAGGCCGGGTAAAAATGCCCGGCCTCCATCGATAATTTCGAAATATGTAACGTTCGCAAAAATTTTGTTTTTAGAAAAGATAAGCTACTGAAAGCAACACGCCAACCAGAAAATGAATTCCAATAGTCAGCACATTCACCATCAATAATTTATAAGGAACTTTCTGTCGGTCTTCGTTTTCATCATTCCATTGCAGCATCCATTTGTCAGCCAGTTTAAATGCTTTCCATGCCATTGCAAGCGGTAGCAGCGCTACAAAGGCGTAGGGCGTTCCGAAACTGGTAAACACACCCATGATACCAATGATTGTTATTCCAACAAAAGCCAGGATCATAAATTGTTTATATAATCGAAGCGGCTTTTCCAGTCGGTACCATTTATCTTTTACCGCTGTACGTACCACCCATGTTCTCTTTCCGGCTGCGGCATCGGCAGGTGTATCCTGGAACTGGTTGATCCAGACAATCAGCATGACCAAAATCCCAATCGGGACAGATGCCACTAGTGCTTCGGGCCAGTTCCATTGCGCCAGGTTATTGTGGTGAATCGGTTCTGTTAATACGTAATGTGCTCCCATTACCATCAGTGGGCCAAAGCCCAGCGCAATAGCAAACTCACCCAATCCTTTGTATGCAAACCGTACCGGATCGGCGGTGTAACCAAACGAAAGAATAACACCTAGAATGCCCATCCAGAGCACCGGCGTATTTCCAACTACAGAACCACTGATTTCATAATTAATATAAAAGCCGGCAATGACGGTACCGATAATACTGACGATAGAAGTAACCAAAACGGTTTCAGCCGAAACCAGTCCCGATTGGATTACCCGGCTTCCTCCATTGAATGGACTCGGTACCTTATTGATTTCATCCGCGTTCGAAGTATGATCGAAATAATCGTTGGAAGTGTTGGTGGCGATCTGAGCCAGCGAAGCTCCCAGTAAAACCAACAGAAACATCGCCCATGACCAGCTGTCATTCATACTGGCCGATTTCAAATCGCTCCAGGCAAGTGCCGCACCAATAAAAATGGCTGCAAAAGTAGCGGTGAGGAAAGGTGCACGAACAGCTCTAACCCACAAACCCAATTGTTTGCCGGCCATTTTCCATGCCATTTTTAAAGGAGGGGTCTGATTTTCTGGAAGACTCTTCCACTCAAATTTTTCTTTTGCATAAAAGTCAACGTACTTGATGGTAGTAGGTTTCAACCGATAATAACCTACCACATTGTTGGCTTTCAGAAAATCGTCATCCATAAATTCTTTGAATGCTTCGGTTGTTTCCAGGACCAGGCGATACGCCTTTTTTTTTTCTTCTTCATCTTTAATCTGGTAACACTCACCATCGATCTGCAGTCCACGGATTCCTTCCTGGTTTTTAGGCCAGATTACCGCATGAACACGTGGATTGTACTTGATTTGTTCTGCTTTTCGCGAAGGATTGAAAGTAAAGAAGATGAGATCATCGCCATTCTGGGCAAAAAACACACTCGCACCCGAAGGGTTTCTGCCAACACTGGTTGCCAAAAACATCCGGTCGGCAAGATTTAAAATATCTTGAATCTTTTGGTCTAATTTAGTTTTCATACATTTTTCCTGAATGATTACATTCAAGAAACAGTTGAAAAATGGGGATGTTCACGCATGAAAACAATTTCAGACCTGAAAGTCTTTAACTCTCGGAAAATCAAGTGTTGCAAAATAATCTTCGATGGTTTCAGCGCGACGAATCTGGACTACTTCACCATTTTCGCGGAGTAGCAATTCAGCCGAACGCAGTTTTCCATTGTATTGGAATCCCATGGAATGACCATGTGCCCCGGCATCATGAATGACTACAATATCATCGGGTTCAATTTCTGGCAGCATACGGTCTATTGCGAATTTATCGTTGTTTTCGCACAGTGAGCCGGTTACATCGTATTTGAATTTGGCTTCGTCGTTTTCTTTGCCTACCACACTAATGTGATGATAAGCACCGTACAAAGCGGGGCGCATCAGGTTGGCCATACAGGCATCCAATCCGGCAAAGCTTTTAAAGGTATTTTTGATATGGCGAACTTTAGTAACCAGGTATCCGTAAGGACCAGTAATCACGCGGCCGGCTTCAAAAAAGATTTTTAATGGGGCCAGTCCGTTTTTCTCAATCAGTTCTTCGTAAAGTTTTTTCACCCCGGCGCTCACAAAATTCATATCAACTGCATCCTGTTCCGGGCGATAGGGAATTCCGATGCCACCTCCCATATTGGCAAATTCCATTTT
>DAOPJR010000001.1:80647-106181 GCA_035399765.1 Draconibacterium sp.
CACATCAGTTCGGGCAAACCCACGTGTTTTTCCACGTAATCGATATGCGAAATGTCGTCAAGATTAATTATGGCGCCCAGGTCTTTTGCCAGCTGAAATTCATGAGCCGGTGTATCATTCGAAGTCAGCATGATTTCTTCACCACTCATCCCGACGCGTCGGGCAAGTTCGAGTTCGGCAGTCGAACTACAATCGATTCCAAAACCTTCCTCACGTAAAATCTTCATCAGGTAAGGGTTCGGAGCAGCCTTGATCGCGTAATATTCCTTAAATCCTTCGTTCCACGAAAAAGCGGTTTTAAAAGCCCGTGCATTTTCGCGGATTGCCTTTTCATCATAAATATGGAAAGGTGTCGGATGATTTTCAATGATCGCTTCGATCTGTTCTTTGGAAAACGGTAGCTTCTTGTCTGCCATGATGGTTTTAATTATAAGAGCAGCAAAATTACACTTTCTATCTGATTTTTATAGAATTAATCTAAATAAAGAATTTTCGAATTAACCGGAAATTTACATAATTGCCGAGTCACACGCTTCGGGCTGTTAGCTTTGAGCTTTTTATTACAAACAGCGAATATTCAGAATAAAAAGATAAAATAAACAGCAAAAAGAATCACGATAAAAATCCAGGTGAAAATTCGAACGGAACCTATTTTTTTAGATAGAAATTTTTTCATCATTTCGTATTTGGTTTATTCCTTCAGTCTCATTTTTTGTATCTGCTTTAATGCGCTAAGCGCGTTGACACAATTTTCCCTAATGGCAGGTGACTAATGACTAACTCCCTTCCACCAAACTCATTGCTGCCCGAATTCCGTCGGCGGCGCTTGACACAATTCCTCCGGCATAACCACTTCCTTCGCCAATCAGGTACAGGTTTTCAAACCCTTCGCACAAGCCGTTTTTTTCGCGGATCACCTGGATAGGTGATGACGTTTTGCTTTCGAAACCGAGTAAGTTCCCGTCCTGAAAACCGGTCATTTTGCGGATAAAATCCTGCAGGCCTGCTTTCATTGACGGAACCACGGCTTTTGGGAGCAGTTCCCAAAGTGGCGCGGGTTTTAGTCCCAGAGGATAACTACTTTCGAAGCTGCTTCCTTTTTCTTTTTGGTTCAGAAAACTTTGAATGCTGCAAACCGGAGCTTCATAACCGGCTGAAAAATTGTAAAACTTCTCTTCGTATTGTTGCAAGAGTTCGATGGCTTCAAGCGGCGAAACGGTTTTCCCGGCCAGCTCGTCGGGATGAATGCCGGCCACGCAGGCAGCATTGGCAAAATTGCCGTTTCGTTTGTAGTAACTCATCCCGTTTACAATGTTATTGTTCGCATAAGCAGTGGCAGGAACCACGGTTCCACCCGGGCACATACAAAACGAAAATACCTGGTGATTGCCGTCGGCAGGAGAAGTAAGCCGGTATTCCGCAGCTTTTACTCCGGGCAAGGTTGGCCTGCCCCACTGTGCACGGTTGATGGTTTCCTGTTTGTGTTCCATCCGGCTGCCAATCGCAAAATTTTTGGTACGAAAAGGCACCCCACGCCGGATCAGCATCCGGTAGGTTTCCATCGACGAATGACCGGGTGCAATAAAAAGAGCATTGGCTTGTAAGGTGCCTTTCGAAGTTTGTACTTCTCTTACCTTCCCGTTTATGTGAATTATATCTTCGAGCAACGTTTCGAACAAAAAAGTACCGCCCAGGTTTTCAAAAGCTTCGCGAAGATTTTTAACGATCTTCCGCAGGTTGTCGGTTCCAAGATGTGGGTGTGCCATGTAAACTATCTCGGCCGGGGCGCCGGCTTCCACATAACTTTTCAGGATAAAATGTTTTTCTTTTGAAATATGTTTTGAGCGTGATGTGAGTTTTCCGTCAGAAAAAGTTCCGGCACCGCCTTCGCCAAACGCATAATTATTTTGTGCGCTGAATTCGCCGGTCCGTTCAAAATGCTGAATATCTGTTCCACGTTGTTTTACATCCGAACCACGTTCGATCAGTGTTACATCAAAACCGGCTTTCTGCAAAATAAAAGCACTGAAGAAACCAGCCGGACCACTACCAACCACCACTATTTTCTGTTTTCTTTTTTTGAATGGAATAATCAGTTCTTCCTGTTCCGGGGCATCGCTTCCTTTTATTTCAGGAGAATCAACCAGTACTTTTATCAGCCAGAATATGTTTTTCTTGTTTCGTGCATCAAGGCTTTTGCTTTCAATATTGAACGTGAAACTTTTCAGATTCAGTGTTTTTGCAATCTTTCGTTCCAGTAGTTCATTCGTGTAATCTGTCGGTAATTTCAGATTGATCGTTTTAATTCCCATCGCTTTTCTGCTTTGCTCAAAAATATGGATTCGACCTATGATTTGGAATAACTTTATCAAAAAATTTGTTTGCCTGTAACTCATTAGCAGTTCAAAGCGTCAAGTGAATGTGAAAAAAATCACCGAGAGGTCCAGGTGAAGAGATGAAAAGAACCATTCACCTTCTTAATCGGCCCGTTTGTCGATAAAATTTCAGGCCTTTCAATGGTTTTCTTCACCTTTAACATGAAAACAAAAACAATGTCCAGCTATGATTAGTCTTAGTAACGTACACAAGTCGTATGTCACCGGTCAAAACTCACTTCACGTATTAAAAGGAATTGATCTTACTATTGAGCAGGGAGAGTTTGTTTCCATTATGGGATCTTCGGGTTCAGGGAAATCAACTTTGCTGAATATTCTGGGAATCCTTGATAACTACGACGAAGGTGCTTATTATCTGAACGGGGCGCTCATTAAAAACATGTCGGAAAAGAAAGCCGCCCAACTTCGTAACGAGCTGGTAGGTTTTGTCTTTCAGTCGTTTAACCTGATCTCGTTTAAAAATGCCATGGAAAATGTGGCGCTTCCGCTTTACTACCAGGGAGTAAACCGTAAAAAACGCAACAAGATTGCGATGGAATACCTCGACAAGGTAGGTTTACTTGACTGGGCCACCCACCTTCCCAACGAGATGTCGGGAGGTCAGAAACAACGTGTTGCGATTGCCCGCTCACTCATTTCGAAACCAAAAATCATTTTTGCAGATGAGCCAACCGGAGCACTTGACACAAGTACTTCTTATGAAGTAATGGAGCTTTTAAAGGAAATCAATGCTGATGGTATTACGGTTATCCTGGTAACTCACGAGCACGATATTGCTGCAATGACACAGAAAATCGTTCGCCTGAAAGATGGAAGGATTGACCAGATTATCAAGAATGGGGAATTGAAAAATTTCAAGCATCAGTACGCCAAGGAACTCGAAACTGCCTAGTTGCAGTCATCGGTCTCAGTCATCAGTTCTCAGTTCACCGAACTTTGAACACTAAACTTTAAACTAAAAACAATGTTCGACATCGATAAATGGCAGGAAATCTTTGCCACCATCCGAAAAAATAAAATGAGGACTTTCCTCACAGGATTCAGCGTAGCATGGGGAATTTTTATGCTGATGATTCTGTTGGGATCCGGAAACGGGCTCAGCAACGGAGTATCCGAAAATTTTATGCGCGATGCCATTAATGCCATGTGGTTATGGAGTGGCCGTACCAGTATTGCACACCAGGGATTAAAAGAAGGTCGTGAAATTCGTTTTACCAATGCCGATTATGATATTCTGAAAGACCTGGAAGGAATTGAACATACTTCCGGTCGTTACTACATTGGCGGCAATCACTTTTCTTATGGGAATGAATACGGTGACTATACCGCTATTACCTGTCATCCTGATTTACTGGATGTTGAATCAATTGAAATAGTGGAAGGTCGTTTTGTTAATCAGGTTGATATTAATGAAACCCGAAAGTCAGTTGTTCTAGGAAAAGATATTTACGATGCGCTTTTTAAAGGGAAAGAAGCGATTGGTGAATACGTTCGCGTGAATAATATTCCTTTTAAAGTAGTTGGAATTTGTAAGGAAGGCGGTGGTACCCGACACAGAAATGCCTACATTCCGGTAAGTACCGGGCAGAAAGTTTTTAATGGCTCAAACCGCCTGCACAATTTTGCTCTCACCATTGATGCAAAAACCATTGAAGAAAGCCAGGCCATCGAGAAACGTGTTCGTGAAACACTGGCCCGCAAACATAAATTCGACGCCAGCGATGAATCTGCAATGGGTTCATACAATAAACTGGAAGATGTGATGCAGACGATGAAAGTATTTCAGGCAATCAACATTTTTATCTGGATTATCGGAATCGGAACTTTGATCGCCGGGGTGGTCGGAGTTAGCAACATTATGCTGATTGTAGTAAAAGAACGTACCAAGGAGATTGGTATTCGCAAAGCCATTGGTGCGAGCCCGGCTTCCGTTATTGGATTAATCCTCTTGGAAGCTATTTTAATAACAACTGCAGCCGGTTACATCGGGCTGGTGCTGGGAACCGGACTGATGGAAGTGATCAATATTTTTGTTGAAAAGCAATACGAAATTTCTGCTGCAACCAACGGTGGAAATGGTGATACAATTTTCAGAAATCCAACAGTGGATCTGGGAATTGCATTAACTGCAACCCTGGTACTAATTATTGCCGGAGCAATTGCCGGATATATCCCGGCTAAACGTGCGGCAAAGATCAAACCCATCGTCGCATTGCGTGATGAATAACTCAGTACTTTAAATTTTAAACTCTGAACTGTCATGTTTGACTTAGATCTTTGGAAAGAAATATTAAGCGCCTTAAAGAAAAACCGGATGCGCAGTTTTATGACAGCCTTCGGTGTATTCTGGGGGATATTCATGCTGATCATCATGTCTGGTGCAGGAAAAGCACTGGAGAACGGGGTAATGGACGGGATCAAAGCTTTTGCTTCCAACTCTGCATTTTTCTGGACCGAGCGCACCAGTGTACCTTATAAAGGATTTCAGCGTGGAAGAAACTGGCTTTACAATAACAACGACATTGAATACATCAAAACAAATATTAAGGATGTTGAATACATTTCTCCCCGTTTGTTTGGTCCAAATGCCAATTCTGGGGATAATACAATAAGAGGTAAAAAAACAGGTGCCTTCAATATTTATGGCGAGAACCCGGAATTTTTCAAGATTGATCCCTGGACTCCATTGCAAGGTAGACTAATCAACGAAATAGATGTTTTACAAAGCCGTAAAGTAATAAACATTGGCGAACGTGTAGTTGAAGTAATGTTTGATGAGGGAGAAGATCCGATCGGACAGTACCTTAAAATTAACGGTGTTTATTTTCAGGTTGTCGGGGTAATAAAAGGTGAGACTCGTGTAAATATTAATGGTGGAAGAAAAACCGAAACGATTTTTATGCCCTTCTCAACCATGCAAAAAACCTACAATTTCGGCGATGATGTTCATTTTTTCTCTATTACATCTAAACCGGGAGTTCCGGTTAGCAGGGTAGAAACTCGTTTAAAAGAGTTACTAAAAAACCGGCACAGTATTGCTCCTGACGACCTGCAGGCAGTTAGCTCTTTTAACATTGAACTGGAATGGAAAAAGTATATGGGATTGTTTACCGGTATCCAGCTGTTAACATGGATTGTTGGCATCGGAACTCTCATGGCAGGTGTAATCGGGGTAAGTAACATCATGTTGGTGATCATTAAAGAACGTACGCAGGAAATTGGGATTCAACGTGCTATTGGTGCCACTCCTGGTAAAGTGATTCTTCATATTGTGGCCGAGAGTGTATTTCTTACGGTAATGGCAGGTTATATTGGGTTGGCGCTTGGTGTTGGTCTGCTGGAATTATTAAATATGGCACTTGAATCTTCTGCAGGTAATCCAGACGATATTTTCTTCAGACATCCGGAGGTGAGCTTTCAAATGGCAATTGGAGCTTTAACTGTGCTAGTGGTTTCAGGTATTTTTGCTGGCTTGATTCCTGCACGCAGAGCGGTAAGTATCAAGCCGATTGATGCGTTGAGAGACGAATAAAAAGGATTAAGGATAAACGATAAAGTATTAAGATTTAGAATTAACTGAAAACAAAAAACAATAATCAAAATGAAATGAGCATGGAATTCACTTCAAAAGAGATATTTAAATCTCATGCGAATTCCATACGATACCGCTAAAAACAAAAAATTATAATCGTATGAAAAAGGTATTTAGATTTTTAGGCATTGCAATTTTAATTGTTGCATTTGGAGGAACACTTTTCTTCCTGTATAACAAGTCGAAAAAGAAAACCGATTTTTTTGAGAACAAGAATCCGTTTTACAGCGATGTAGTTATGAAAACTGTTGCCACCGGCTCAGTCGTTCCTCGTTACGAGATTGAAATCGTTCCGCAGGTTTCGGGTATTATTGACGAACTGTTTGTAGAACCAGGAGATCGGATTTCAAAAGACCAGGTGGTTGCCCGGATCAAAATCATTCCGGACATGGTAACCTTAAATGCTGCAGAAACTCGCGTCAATCGGGCAAAAATTAGTTACGAAGACGCGCAAATTGATTACGACCGTCAGCAAAAGCTTTTTGATAAGAACGTGATCTCGTACGAAGAATTCAAATCATCAAAAGTTGGGTACGATTCGGCTAAAGAAGAACTTGCAGCTGCTGAAAATAATTTGGAATTGATAAAGAATGGTGTAACAAAAAAGGCAGAAACAGCTACCAATACATTGGTTCGCTCTACCATTAATGGAATGGTACTGGCTGTTCCGGTAAAAGAAGGTAACTCTGTAATACAGGCAAATACGTTTAATGCAGGTACAACCATTGCTTCTGTGGCAGACATGCGCGATATTATTTTTGAAGGCAAAGTGGATGAAACCGAGGTTGGCAAAATCAGGGAAGGAATGCCGATCGAACTGGAAATTGGTGCAATCGACAAAGAGAAATTTGATGCAGTACTTGAATACATTTCACCTAAAGGAGTGGAGGAAAACGGAGCCATTCAGTTTGAAATTAAAGCGAATGTACAGTTAAAAGAAGGACAGTTTATTCGCGCTGGTTACAGCGCTAACGCCAACATTGTTCTCGAACGTAAAGACAGTGTGATGGTTATTCCGGAAGGATTGCTTCAGTTTGACGATGATTCATCGTATGTAGAAGTAAATATGGGAACCAGCGAAGAGCCTAATTACGAAAAACGTAAAGTAAAAACAGGCCTGTCTGATGGTATTAATATTGAAATTACTGAAGGATTGAAAGTTGATGATAAAGTGAAGGGTGAAAAGATCGATCCGAAGAAAGTAAAAGAAGGTGAAGCGAACCAAGGTTAATTTTAGGGATTTCAACAGGGTTTACGTAAATTAGTCGCAAACAAAAAACAATAAAAATGAAGAATTTTCTCACCTTACTTGTTGTGCTGGTTTTTCTGGCAAATGTGCAGGATTCTTTTGCACAGGAACATTGGGATCTTAAAAAATGTATTGATTACGCCATTGAGAATAATATCCAGATAAAGCAACAGGCATTAAATACAGAACACAATAAAAACCTTGTAAAGCAGGCAAAAGAAGACAGGCTGCCAAACCTGAATGCACAGTTCGGTAACGATTTTAGTTTTGGACGTACATTAACTTTTCCTGAAAACACATATGTAAACACCAATTCTATGTCTCTTTCGGGTAGTTTGAGTTCAAATATTACTGTTTTCAACGGCATGCAACTTACCAATACAATTCGTCAACGAGAGCTTGACCTTCAGGTTACGCTACAGGAGCTTCAGAAAACCAGAGACGATATTATGTTGGCAATTGCTGCAGAATATTTGCAGATTTTGTTTGATGAGGAAATATTGGCTGTAGATTCAGCAACTATTGCAGTTACCCAACAACAGATTGACCGGACTAAACAACTTGTAGATGCGGGTAGTCTGGCAAAAGGTGCGCTTTTGGAGATTGAAGCACAGCTGGCCCGTGAAGAACTTCAGTTGGTGAACGATCAGAACAATTTGCAATTGGCCTATCTCAATTTGTACCAGTTTCTGGAACTTCCGATGACGGAGAGTTTTAAGATCGAAAAACCAAGACTTCCTGAAATTCAGTCTAATCTTACCATGATAAATGCATTAGATGTATTCAGTAATGCAATAAACATCAGGCCTGAAATTAAAGCTGCTCAACTACGTGTTGAAAGTGCCATAAAGCAACTTGATATTGCAAAAGGCAACCAATATCCGAGTCTTAGTTTTGGAGGTTATTACAATAACATTTTTAATAACAAGGATTCAAGAAATTTTAGCGAACAGGTAAGCAATAACAGTCGATCGAGTGTAGGATTAACGCTTACTATCCCTATATTCAATCGTTTCCAGGTTCGAAACGGTATATCCAATTCCGAGCTGCAGATCGAAGACTACAAATTCCGGCTTCAATCGGCACGTAATGTTCTTCGTAAGGATATTGAACAGGTTTACACCAATGCATTGGCAGCATTTAACCGATATATTTCTACACAAAAAGCGGTTACTTCTATGCAGGAAGCTTTCCGGTATACCGAAGAAAAATTTAACGTGGGAATGATTAACTCAGTCGAATACAACCAGAGTAAAAACAACCTTACCCAGGCACAATCTAATTTGTTGCAGGCTAAATACGATTACATTTTCAGAACGAAAATACTTGATTTCTACAATGGTGTTCCTATCACCTTGTAGCCAAATCATGCTTGAACATTGTTTTTTGTGCCCCTGGCTTAATTGTCGGGGGCTTTTTTGTATATGATGCCAACGTCATGTTTTTATGCCCAAATGTTTCTTGGCATTACAATTTGAATATCTTTGCGCTTACCTATTAACCATTATCTAATAAACTATTTATGCGGAATCTGTTTTTATTTCTGCTAGTGGTGCTTGGAACATCATTTACAGCAACTGGATTTGTAATCGATCAGAACGACACTACTGTTAACACATACAATGGTAAATTTGTGTACCATGTTAAAAAGGCAAAATCGCCGATTGTAATCGATGGTGTAATAGATGAACCGGATTGGAAGACAGCGCAAAAGGCCGATAAATTTTATAAAGTTTTGCCTGTCGACACCGGTTTTGCCAGCCAGCCGTCGACCATGTTAATGACTTATGACGACAAGGCGCTTTACGTTGCGCAGATTTTTTATGATACCATTCCCGGGAAGCGGGTTATGGAGTCCTTCAGAAGGGATTTTTCTTTTGGTAATAACGATAACTTACTTATTTTCTTCGATACTTTTCGCGACCAAACCAATGGATTCTCATTTGGCGTTTCCGCTTCCGGGGCGAAGTGGGATGGAGCCATGAGCAATGGTAGCGCGGTTTCGCTTGACTGGGATTGTAAATGGGAATCAAAAACCAAACAGTATGATAATCGTTGGGTAAGCGAAATGCGTATTCCGTTTAAATCACTACGCTATCCTTCAGGCAGCCAAACATGGTATGTAAATTTTAGCCGGCTTGATCTGAAATCAAACGAAAAATCGTCATGGGCACCGGTTCCCCGGCAGTTCCCGACAGCATCACTGGCCTATACAGGGGTCATGAAATTTGAGGAACCTCTGCCAATATCAAAAATGCAATTTTCATTCATCCCGTATGTTTTCGGAGGTATTTCCAGGGACTTTGAGGCAGGAACCGGAACTGAATACCGAAAGGATTTTGGTTTTGATGTTAAACTGGGGCTGTCGTCTTCAATGAACTTGGATCTTACTTATAATCCCGATTTTGCCCAGGTAGAAGTTGACCGTCAGATTGCCAATATCGATCGGTTTGAGTTATTCTTCCCTGAAAAGCGTCAGTTCTTTCTAGAGAACAGTGATTTGTTTGCCAATTATGGTTATCACTCTGTCACTCCGTTTTTTTCCCGCCGCATTGGGCTTGATGCTCCTGTTTTGGCCGGAGCAAGGCTAACCGGTAAAATTGGTAACGACTGGAGAATTGGTTTTATGAATATGACCACACAAAAAACCGATGATTATCTTTCGCGTAATTTTACGGTTGCTTCCATTCAAAAGAAGGTATTTGCACGATCGAACTTTGGCGTTATCATGGTCAACAAAGAATACATTAATGTTCCTTCAGATACCAGTATGTATAACCGCGTGATCGGTTTTGATTACAACCTGGCGAGTGCGGATAATTTCTGGACCGGAAAATTCTTTTACCATTGTTCATTTCAACCAGGTGATCCTGATAAACAATATTCACAGGGAGCTTCCATTTCTTACAATACCAAACACTGGAACTTAAACTTATCTGAAACATCGGTAGGAGAAAATTACCGTGCTGAAGCCGGTTATGTGCAACGGACAGGATACAATTTTATTGGACCAGGAGTGGGGTACAATTTTGTTCCGAATAAGAGAGTGGTAAGCCACGGTCCTTCACTTCAGTTAGATAATTATTACGACCCGGACTACAAAAAAATGGAACATGAATACAGGGTTTCTTATGAATTGCAATTTCAGGATCGTTCCGAACTTCAATTGTCGTATCTGAATTACTATGTTGAACTGCAAAATGATTTTAATCCTACCAGCGATCAGAACCATTATTTGCTCGCAGGATCTGATTATAACTACGGAGGATTCTCTCTGGAATATGCTTCAACCAGGAAGACCTTATTCAACTGGGAAGTTGAACTTGTGAAAGGCTCTTTCTACAGTGGAAAAATTCAATATGCGCAAGGAGAAGTAGGTTACCGTTTCCAACCCTACGTAAACCTGACCATGAACTTTAACTACACTGATCTTGATTTGGGCGATCCGTTTAAACGTGAAAAGTTTATGTTGATCGGACCAAAAATGGACATCACATTTTCTGATAAAATTTTCTGGTCAACCTTTGTTCAGTACAATGGGCAGATTAACAACCTGAATATCAACTCCAGGTTTCAATGGCGTTACCAGCCTGTTTCAGACATCTTCCTGGTATACACTGACAACTATTTTACGGATTCATGGCTTTCGAGAAATCGTGCAATTGTGCTAAAAGTTACATACTGGTTCAATTAATATTCCGAACTTAGAAAGTTGATCTTATCGTAAGGTTAAACCGCTATTGAGATCATTTGTAAATTTTCCACATCAAGAAAATAGTTTAACTTTGCATGCCTTAAAAACAATATGACAATTAATCGATTAACATTAGTATATTACTAACAAAAAAGAATTAGAAAAAATGAAAGTAACAGTAGTTGGAGCAGGTAATGTAGGCGCGACCTGCGCACAGATTGTGGCTGAGAAAAACATTGCACAGGAAGTTGTCCTTGTTGATATTAAAGAAGGAATTTCAGAAGGGAAAGCTCTTGATTTGTGGCAAACAGCACCTATTAACTGGTATGACTCACGTTTGATAGGATCAACCAACGATTATACAAAAACCGCAGATTCTGATGTGGTTGTTATTACTTCAGGAGTTCCGCGTAAACCAGGGATGAGCCGTGATGATTTAATTTCCATCAATGCCGGTATTGTAAAAAGTGTAACTGAGAACGTGGTTAAATATTCTCCAAAAGCAAAAATCATTATCGTTTCGAATCCACTCGATGTAATGACTTATGCTGCTTATGTCACTTCAAAAATGCCAAAAACACAGGTGATGGGTATGGCAGGTATACTTGATACTGCCCGTTATCGCGCGTTCCTGGCAGAAGCATTAAATGTTTCTCCACGTGATATTCAGGCATTACTGATGGGTGGCCACGGTGACACCATGGTTCCGCTGCCACGTTACACAACAGTGGCAGGTATTCCTGTAACCGAACTGATTGACGAAGAAAAACTGAATGCCATTGTTGACCGCACGAAAAAAGGTGGTGGCGAGTTGGTTAACCTGATGGGAACGTCGGCTTGGTATGCTCCGGGTTCTGCTGCTGCTCAAATGGTGGAAGCTATTGTAATGGATCAAAAACGTATATTCCCATGTTGTGTGAAGCTGGAAGGTGAATACGGATTAAATGACATGTTTGTAGGAGTTCCGGTAAAATTGGGTAAGAATGGTGTGGAAGAAGTGATCGAGGTAAAACTGAATGACGATGAAATGAAATTGTTGAACGACTCGGCCAAGGCGGTTAAAAGCGTTATGGAAGTTCTTGATGGAATGAATATTTTGTAGAAAAACAATAAATACAAAACTGAACGGTTGACCCAAAAGAGTCAGCCGTTTTTGTTTCTTTACTTTATGAAAATTAAAGTTCCCTTAGAAATCATTGAGCTTGAGTCTCATAATTATCATTTGCTTGTTTCGTCTCAATTTGCTGATGGAAGCGAAGGGAAGTGGGTTATTGATACCGGAGCTTCAAAATCGGTTTTCGATCAGAATCTCCCTGATTTTTACAAGTTACTCGATGGAATTCAGGAAGAGTTGCATTCTGCCGGCTTTCACGATGAACCGATCAAAAGTTCATTGGCGGCGCTGAATTCATTTTCACTGGGAAAAATGAGAATCGATGAAATGAAAGTAGCCGTAATCGATCTGTCACACATCAATGCCCTTTATTCAAAATATTCTCAACAAACAATATGTGGGTTACTGGGTGGTGATTTTCTGATTAAATATCGTGCGGTGATCGATTACCGCAAGAAAATGCTTGTGTTACAAAAATAATCGTTCGAATTCCCTTACTGTTCTTGGGATAATAAAATCAATATAGTCAGCAAGACCATTTTTCCTGAAAAGCTCAGGATTCCAGTCTGTTTGTTCAAGCATCTTATCAACACCAACCCAGACGAAAACACATGCACTGAATTTCCCATTAGCCGTTTGAACATCAACTTTGACACATTGGTATTCATCACCCTCAAAAAAACGAAGAATTTCATAAGATCGATTATCCAAATTCAATAATATTTTCCCATTTACCTGTGAGCCCGGTCTCTCAACAATAGCCGGATAATCGGCGTCTTTAACTGCGCAGCGATGATACCCGTTTAGCATTGCTTCTTTAGTCTGAAAGGAACGTCCGGTAAGTCCCTTTACTATTTCGGGGAAAAGCAGGGAACCATAAACAAAAACATGTTGCATAAAAGGTTGAATTAAAATACGATATTCCAAATTTACAAGCTTCATTTTTGCAAACCTCAAGTATTTAGGTATATTTGCTCCGCTTTAAATTAAGCATCATTAAGGTCTTCAATCTTACTTATTTAGGATCAGACAATTGCATTATGAAGATTGGAAAGATAAATATCTCGAAACAGTTGGTTGTGAAATTGGCAGTATTTATAGTGCTGACAGCCGCAGCTGTTTTAATCGATGCTTATCTTGATAAAAATCCGGCTGGCTTTGATAATATTGAAACAAGTTCAAAAACACAGTCTCCGTCTCAGGGAGAAGTGATGGTTTTGGCACAGGTTTTTTCAACTTCGGCTAAAACACTGGTACAAAAAGCTCCCGAACGT
Organism: Draconibacterium sp.; assembly: GCA_035399765.1. Lineage (GTDB taxonomy): Bacteria > Bacteroidota > Bacteroidia > Bacteroidales > Prolixibacteraceae > Draconibacterium. The sequence continues at coordinate 93,967 of DAOPJR010000001.1, forward strand.
ACTTTACATGGAAGTACTCACGATAAATTTTTACGTAATTACCACTCGGTAAGAGATTTCCAGGTTTTTAAGGCCGAGGTAATTCATCAGACCACACCGCTCATTACATCCTATCATTACCTGGTATTTCAGAATCATCTTTTTTCTCCCGACGAAGATCCGCTTTCATAAATCATTTCTTTCAGTGAAGAAAGGATGAACGGGATTATTCTGTCTTGTTCAGGCTGTGGCCACAATTAAGGAAATTCAATAAATACAAATAAAAACAAACATTAAAATTATTACAAAATGCAAAACAAAGGTGCAATTCTAACATTTGCAATTCTGTTGGCTTTGGTGAGCCTTTACCAGCTTTCGTTTACATGGAAAGCAAAACAGGTAGAGAAAGCAGCCGCTGAATATGCGCAGGGAAATGCTGAAAAAGAATTCCAGTATCTCGACTCAATGAACAGTGTAGTTGTATACAACTTCATGGGTCTGAAAAAATTTACCTACAAAGATGTTAAAGGGCTGGAAATGAACCTGGGTCTCGACCTGAAAGGTGGTATGAACGTTACTCTTGAGATTGATGTGAAAGACATTATTCGCGCAATGGCGAATTACAGTACTGACACTACTTTTGTAAAAGCGCTGGCACGAGCAGATGAGTTACAGAAAAATTCGCAAGACGATTATGTAACCTTGTTTGGGCGTGCATTTGAAGAGATCAATCCAAATGCTAAACTGGCTTCAATCTTCAATACGCTTGAGCTTCGCGATCGTGTAACTTTCAATACTACCAATGCCGAAGTATTGAACATTATACGTCAGGAAACTGATGCGGCTATCGATAATGCATTCAACATTATTCGTACACGTATCGACCGTTTTGGGGTGGCACAGCCAAACATTCAGCAACTTCAAACACGTGGACGTATCTTAGTTGAACTTCCGGGAGTAAAAGACCAGGCAAGGGTTCGTACCCTTTTGCAGGGAACTGCCAACCTCGAGTTTTGGGAAACCTATGATAATTCTGAAGTTTATCCTTATCTCCTTCAGGCAAACGAACGCATTAAAGAACTGGAAGATCTTAAAACAGAAAGCAAAGCTTCTGAAACAACGGAAGAATCTGCAAGTACTGCATCTGACACTGCTAAAAGTGAAAACAGCCTTCTGGCAGAACTGGAAGCCGAGCCGGCTGATTCAACATCTATGAATAACCTCGCAGATTTTCAAAAACAGTATCCCTTATTTTCCGTTCTTAATCCAAGTACCGATCAATCTGGACAGTTATTCCCTGGCCCGGCAATCGGTATTGCGCAGGCGAAAGATACTTCCAAAGTAAATTCTTATTTGAATAATCCGCAGGTTAGAAGTTTATTCCCTCGTGATATGATCTTTCGCTGGACAGCCAAATCAGTTGATGCAGCCGGTAATTTCTATCGCTTAATTGCTTTAAAAGTGACTACGCGAGACGGACGTGCACCGCTCGACGGAAGTGCTATTACCGATGCCCGCCAGGACTTTGATCAGAGAGGAGCTTCTCCCGAAGTATCGATGAAGATGAACGCTGAAGGTGCTAAGATATGGCAGCGTTTGACCAAAGAAAATGTTGGTAAATCTATTGCTATTGTACTCGACGGTTATGTGCGTTCTTATCCAAACGTAATTGGCGAAATTCCAAACGGAAGTTCGCAAATCACCGGACTGGAAAGCATCGAAGAAGCTCAGGACCTTGCCAACGTATTGAAATCAGGTAAAATGCCTGCTCCGGCCCACATTGTTGAGGAACAAATTGTTGGTCCTTCGTTGGGTGCAGAGTCTATCCGTTCGGGTATGCTTTCATTTGTTTTTGCTTTTATCGGCGTATTGATTTATATGCTGTTCTTTTACAGCAAAAAAGCAGGTCTTGCTGCAAACATCGCCCTGGTTTCTAACTTGTTTTTCCTGTTTGGAGTACTTGCTTCATTGGGAGCAGTTCTAACTCTTCCAGGTATCGCCGGTATTGTGCTTACTATGGGTATGGCGGTTGACGCCAACGTAATCATTTATGAAAGGATTCAGGAAGAATTACGAGCTGGTAAAGGTGTAAAACTGGCGATTGCCGACGGTTATAAAAACGCTTATTCTGCTATTATAGACGGGCAGGTAACGACCTTCCTGACCGGTATTGTACTTTATCTTTTTGGTTCAGGTCCTATAAAAGGTTTTGCTACTACTTTAATGGTGGGTATCTTAACTTCTCTTTTCACGGCTATTTTTGTTACCCGTTTGATTTTCGAGTGGCAGCTGGGTCGTAACAAGAATATTACATTCACCTCGAAAATTACAGCTAATTGGCTGGTTGACCCGGGTATCAAATTCCTCGACAAACGACGTATTGCTTATATCATTTCCGGCACTCTGATTGCCATTTCACTGATCTCTTTTGTGGTTCGTGGATTTAACTTAGGTGTTGACTTCCAGGGAGGACGTACTTACACTGTCCGTTTTGCGGAAGATGTTAAGGTGGCTGATGTTCAGAATGCACTTGAAGTTGAATTCGGCTCGGCTCCTGAAGTGAAAACTTTTGGTGCAGACAATCAGGTTCGCATTGTAACCAAATACAAAATTGAAGATCTTTCAACCAATGTAGACAACGAAGTGGATCATGCATTGTACGAAGGGCTTCAAAAAGGTGGATTCCTGGGTAATCTTTCGTTTCAGGAATTTATTGATAATGATGTGATGAGCTCGCAAAAAGTTGGGCCAACCATTTCAGATGACATCCAAAAAGATGCTGTGATTGCGGTCTTTTTTGCACTGGTTATTATCTTTTTGTATATTCTGATTCGTTTCAGCAATTGGAAATATGGTTTGGGTGGTGTTCTTTCGCTGGCCCATGATACCATTATTACACTGGGGTTCTTCTCAATACTGCATGGAGTTTTGCCTTTCTCACTCGAGATCGACCAGGCCTTTATTGCTGCTATCCTTACCGTGATCGGTTATTCAATCAACGATACCGTGATTGTGTATGACCGTATCCGTGAATTCCTGAAAATTCACCCGAAACGTGATTTGAAAGTGAATATGGATGATGCGATGAACAGCACACTTCGCCGTACAATGAATACCTCGTTAACTACCCTTGTGGTATTGCTGGTGATCTTCATTTTCGGTGGTGCTAATCTTCGCGGATTCGTGTTTGCGCTGTTAATTGGTATTGCTGTGGGTACTTACTCTTCGATTTTTGTTGCTTCGCCAATTGTTTACGAAACAACAAGCAGAGTAAACAAAATAATTGCTAAACGCAAAGCAAAAGCATAATTGCTCTCGAAATAAATAGAAAATCCGGCCGGTTCTCCGAGCCGGATTTTTTTGTATTCTCTTAATCCTTCATGATTTTGTGTCTTCTGATAGCTATTACCAATTACTATTCGCTTTATTAATCTGAAATCGTTAATCAACATTCATAAATCTTTGAACTTGCAGCTTCCAACTTCTGTCTTTTTTTATCTTTGTGGTTTAAATTAAAAAACGATGCACAATTTATTATTCATAAGCGGTGGAGAATTGGTTCTGGTGATGCTGTTGGCATTGTTGTTTTTTGGTTCAAAAGCCATTCCGGATATTGCCCGGACTCTGGGAAAAGGTATGCGTGAATTCAAAAAGGCTACCAATGAAATTAAACGTGAGCTGAATGATTATACTGCGGATATAAAAAAGGACATTGATGAAGTTTCATCTTCCGTAACAAAGGAAACTACTGACATGAAGAAAAAAATTCAGGATAATCTGAAAGATTAATCCTGAACTGACACCTAAATCACCTATTTGATGCTCATCGTATACATATTGATTTTGCTGCTCTGTTTTGTTATTCTGGCACGCATTGTCGATTTGTTTTTTATTGCTTCACTCGATAAAATATCGAAGGATCTCAAACTTTCCAGTGATGCGGCAGGTGCTACTTTAATGGCTGTTGGGTCGAGTGCTCCTGAATTGTTTGTGGCTCTTTTTTCGGTTATCAAGCCTGGAGAGCATCAGGCCATTGGCATTGGAAGTATTGTAGGAAGTGCTATTTTTAATTTACTTGTAATTGTAGGTGCAGCAGCAGTTGTGCGGAAATCTAAGTTAAGTTGGGAACCTTTGTTAAGAGACTTGTTCTTTTATGCTCTTGCCGTAGGATTACTGGTAACTTTTATTTGGGACGGAAGGTTTACGCTGGTTGAATCCGGAATATTTTTAGTTGTTTATGTCGCTTATGTAGTGGCGGTAGTTTACTGGCGTCGCTGGTTGCCATATGAAGATACAGGTGATGATTTCATTGATGAGCCGATAAGAAAAAACAAGAAAACAAGATCACGCCTGCTTGCCCTGCATTATGTCTCACATGAACATTTTACCGGGTTGTTGGATAAATTTCTGAATTTTTTATTCCCGAAAAAGGAAAAATACTACCAGGTTTTTATCGTTTCAATTTTATTGATCGCAGCCTTAAGTTACATACTGGTGGAAGTGGCGGTTGAATCTGCACACATTCTGCAGATTCCGGAAGCTATCATCGCCTTAACAGTTCTTGCTGTTGGAACTTCAATCCCCGATTTGTTTTCGTCTATCATTGTTGCTCGTCAGGGAAGAGGAGACATGGCAGTTAGTAATGCAATCGGTTCAAATATTTTCGATATTCTTGTTGGCCTTGGTCTTCCCTTTTTAATCATTATGATGATAGAAGGAAATACCATTGATGCAGGAGGAAATATCATCCGTTCAGTGATCATTTTATTTGGGTCGCTATTATTATTGATTTTCCTGTTACTAAGTCAGCGTTGGAAAGTTGGAAAACCAACAGGAATTATCCTGATTGTAACGTATATTGCATATGTGATTTACGAAGTTTATCAAATGTATGCACACTAAACAGATTTTGATTAAAGCAAAAAACATACGGAAATCATTCGGGCAGCTGGAGGTACTGAAAGGTATTAATCTTGAAATTCCGGCCGGAAAGATTTATTCGATTGTTGGTGCAAGTGGCGCTGGCAAAACCACTTTGCTACAAATTTTAGGAACACTTAGTAAGCCCGATACAGGTGAGATTTGGTTTGGTCAGAAAAATGTATCGGAAATGAATGATAAGCAATTGGCTTCTTTCCGAAACAGTGAAATCGGTTTTGTATTTCAGTTTCATCATTTGTTACCTGAATTTACAGCACTCGAGAATGTATGCATTCCTGCTTTTATTGCAAAAACTTCAAAGGTAAAGGCAGAGGCAAAGGCAAAAGAATTATTGGATTATTTGGGATTGAAAGATAGGATGGAACACAAACCTGCAGAACTTTCAGGAGGAGAAAAACAACGGGTTGCCATGGCTCGGGCTCTTATCAACGATCCGTCAATTGTAATGGCCGATGAGCCATCAGGAAATCTCGACAGCAACAACCGCGAAGAACTTCACGAACTGCTATTTAAGCTTCGCGACGAAATGGGACAGACGTTTATCATCGTTACTCACGACGATCATTTTGCAGAACGGTCCGATAAAATTCTTCACATAAAAGATGGAGTCATTGGTTAATCGTCATCCTGTCCGTTAGCTGACGGATTCAGAATCTATTTCAACTCGGTTTAAATGGTGAATATTGAAAATCTGAAGGAATTTCTTGATGAAAAAGTTGAACAATACAACCGTCCGGAATTTATCGGGAGCGATCCAATACAGGTAGCCAAAAAATTTTCAGTAAAAGAAGACATTGAGATAGCCGGCTTTTTAACGGCTACTATTTCGTGGGGAAATCGACCGGCAATCATTAAAAATGCACTTCGGATGATGGAGTTGCTGGAGTTTAGTCCATATGATTTTGTGTTGAATGCTTCAGAGAACGAAAGGGATCGTTTACTCAAATTTGTACATCGCACTTTTAATGGCGATGACCTGGTTTATTTTATTCGGTCGTTACAAAATATTTACCTGCAACACGGTGGATTGCAGAAGTTATTTGAAACCGGATTTCAAAAATCGGAGACAGTTTATGGTGCGCTGGAGCATTTTCACACGGTGTTTTTTGAACCGGAAGGTGAACGCACAAAAAAGCATGTTTCCAATGTTGCAAAAGGAGCTTCGGCCAAGCGACTGAACATGTACCTGAGGTGGATGTGCCGGGATGACCGGGCGGGAGTTGATTTTGGTATTTGGAAAGGAATTCCGCAATCTGCATTAATGCTGCCTCTTGATTTGCATACCGGAAACGTTGGACGGAAACTGGGCCTGTTACAGAGGCATTCCAACGACTGGAAAGCTGTGGAAGAAATTACTTCAGTGCTTCGATCTTTTGACCCCAACGATCCAATCAAATACGATTTTGCACTTTTCGGGCTGGGCGTTTTTGAGAAGTTTTAAATTGAGGTGAATCAGAAGTTGTATGTTTTGAGAAATCAAACTCTTACAGGGTTTTTCTTTTCGCAGTCACAAGTTTTTACTATAATCAAGTCCGTACCGGACTTTTATTTTCTATACCAATAGAAAAAGTTGAATGTGAAATAATGAGTTTGAAATTGATGCTAACAGTTCTCTTCTAACTACAACTCAGTATGAGTTGAATTATAGTAACAAATGCATCAATAGAAATTTGCAACTTGGTACGAGTTGGATAAAATAGGTCTCGTAATTAATGTTTGAAATCAGGAACCTTAAAATTGTGGTTATTGCTTAATTTTAACGACAAGAGATTAAGGATAGCATTAAATGTTTTATAATGTAATGGGCAGGAACAATTATTTTCAGTTTAAACAGTTTCGGATTGAGCAGAAAAACTCAGCAATGAAGGTGGGAGTGGATGGCGTTCTGCTTGGAGCATGGGCAGACGTTTCCGGAGCTGAAAGAATTCTGGATGTAGGTGCTGGAACTGGTCTGATCGCACTGATGTTGGCACAACGTTCAAAAGCCCGGATAACTGCAATCGAGATTGAAACGTTAGCTGCGAAGGAAGCGCAGGAAAATTTGAATGATTCACCTTGGCTGGACCGTGTTGAAGTGCTACATTCTTCCTTTCAGGAGTATGCCAAATCAACTACTGATAAGTTTGATTTGATTGTTTCGAATCCACCTTATTTTTCCAGGGCATCAAAAGCAGCCAGCGATGAACGCACACTCGCCCGCCATAACGATTCGCTTAGGTTTGAAGAATTAATATTTTATTCTTCAGGATTATTAAACGAGAAGGGCAGTCTGGCCATCATCATACCTTCTGAAGCTTTCGAAGAACTTAATAAAAATGCAATAACACATAAGCTCTGTTTAAAACGCATCACGCAAATTCGTCCGAAGCCTTCCAAAAAAGTAAATCGTGCGCTTGCTCAATGGTCAGTAATTGAACAACAAGCGAAAATTCAGGAATTGTGTATCTATGAAGAAGGTGGTTCTTTTACCAGGGATTACATAGATTTAACCCGCGATTTTTATCTTAATTTTTAGATTAAAAAGAATAAAGGCTGGTAGCGTTTCTTCATTTTATTTGAGAAAAATTTGATGGCTTCATGATCGATGTTGGAAGTAGATTGTTCTACTTTTGCCACCTTTTTAACGATCATTTTTTCAAGGAAATTCATCTTCTCGAAATTAAACTCACCTCCCAAACAGGCAGTTGCTTTGGCATGGTTTAAGAGTTTTTCCGGAAAAACAGCTTCCATTTCTTCTTTGGCTTTTTCTCCTTCTTCCATGCAGCAAATGAAAATCCCAAGCTCTTTATCAAGCAACAAATCCATGTTTTTTATGTAAAATTCTTTTACCTTCTTTTGAATTTGCCCGGCATGGATTGAACCGCCAATAATTATGCGATCAAACTCATGCCAATCTGGTTGATTTTTCCTTTTTAAATTGTGAAGTGTAGTTTCTGTTCCCAGTAAATCCCTGATTTGTCCGGCTACTTTTTCAGTGCACCCGTGATTGGTGCAATAGGTAATAATTGTTTTCATTGGTTAGTAATTGTTTTTTGGCTTAATAAATGATTTGAATGTAAGTTCAAAAATTTCGATTAAAAATACGGGCTATCGGTAAACAATCACGTTAACAATCGGTTAATTGTCTTAAAAAATCGGTATAAATAAAACACCAAAAAGTATTTAATTAAAAAAATTGTACTTTTGCCAGACTTTTTAAAATAAACACCATGACAATTGATATGAAACCAGACGTAAGGATAGATGCCAATTATTACAAAGTAGTTCAGATCAGACAACTCACTGAACATGCATTTGTATTATCATTGCCTGCGAGCCGGTTTAAGTTTGTTGCAGGGCAGCATGTGTCGGTATCCATCCCTGGCGATTACCAAAGCCGCGAATATTCTATCTACAGTGCGGAAGAAGGTGAAAATCTTGAGATTTTAGTGAAAGAAGTAGATGGTGGTTACTTTTCGCCAAAGTTAAAGCACCTGAAGGCAGGAGATATGGTTGAAGTGCACGGACCTTTTGGCAAGTTTGGTATAGATGAAAAAAATACCGATACAAACAAACATGTTTTTATTGCCAGTGGAACGGGTATCGCACCTTTTCACAGCATGATAAAAAGCCGGCCGGATCTTAACTATGAGTTGATTCATGGTGTTCGTACTTCCGAAGAGGCGTATGAAAGACATGAATACGATGAAAGCAAATACATTCTTTGTACATCCCGCGATGAAGCCGGTCATTTCAAAGGAAGGTTAACCAATTACCTGAAGACTAGGGATTTTGACAAAAACACCAGTTTCTACCTTTGTGGAAACAGCGATATGATTTTTGACTCGATGGAGATATTGAGATCGAAAGGATTTGGAAGAGAGAACATTAACGTTGAAGTATATTTCTAAAATTATTTTTAGAAAAAGGAGAGGTTTAAAATGCCATTTCGCTGTTTAACAGATGGAATGGCATTTTTTATTTTGAATCAATCTTTTCACCAAAAGCCAGGTCCCCTGCATCGCCCAAGCCCGGAACAATGTAAGAATGCGGAGTCATTTCAGGATCAACAGCACCCAGCCACAAAGTAACATTTTCAGCCTTTATTTTATCTTCTATGTAGTTCATACCTTCTTCACTGGCAATGATGGCAACCAGGTGAATGTGCGCCGGCGTTCCCTTGCTGAAAAGAGCTTCGTATCCAATTTCCATTGATTTGCCTGAAGCCAGCATCGGATCTGAGAGAATGACAATTTTACCGTCGAGTGAAGGAGAAGCCATGTACTCGAATTCGATTTCAAAACTTCCATCATCACGGTATTTTCTAAATGCCGAAATAAAGCAGTTCTCGGCACGATCAAAAATACGTAGCAATCCGTTGTGCATAGCCAGTCCGGCGCGTAAAATAGTTGCCAGAACCGGTTGTGTCTTCAGTTTTGGAACTTTTGCCACCCCCAGCGGAGTAATGACATCAGTTACTTCAAATTCTACTTGCTTGCTGATTTCATAAGCAAAAATCTCTCCGATACGGTTTAAATTGTCACGAAAGCGAAGTGGATCGGTCTGAATATTGATATCGCGGATTTCTGAAAGGTATTGATCTAGAATGGAGTGGTTGTGTCCTAGTACTTTAATTTCCATCGTTGTTCGATTTAGGTAAAAATTACATCGCCGTCACCATCCTGAAAAGCAAGTTTACCGCTTTCGGGTAGTTCAAAGGTGCTGTAAATTTTTTGGCCGTATTTTTTCACCCGCAAAAATGGGAATTTTCTGTGGAAGAATTGAGCTGCCAACTCTTTTTTATAAACAGTAAGAACTTCAATCTTGTGTTTTTTTGAATAACTTTTCAGGAATCCGGCAAGTTCGGGAAACAAACTATCCGCACCTGCAAAATACAAAGTCTTCAGGTGTTTCTTACGAACTGAAAAAATACAGAACCCTTCTAATTTATCGCCGGCAAAAAATTTCACGGTCTGATATTGGAAGTCTGGAGAAAACCACGAGAATGGATATTTTTCGCTCAATTCATTTTTTGAGCAACTGATCCATGGAAACGAAAACACCCAATTTAATTCCTTTTCATATCGATGAAACAGATGGTTGGGATGTTTTTTTTCAAGAAAATGATAGCAGGTTGAATCTGGCTCCTCAGATACTTCGAACCGGATTTTACCTGGTTTGGGTTCACGAAAAAATAGTAACATGAATGTGGAAAACAGCTCAATGTCAAAATCAAGGATGGAATAAAATACCTTTTTAAACAGGTTGTTTTGACTCACCGTGTTTAATTTTTGCAGTTTTGGAAAAAGATAGGCACGTGCCCCTTCGAAGGTATGAACCGGCTTGAACCAACCGGTTTTAATACACAATTTTTCTGCATCCGGAGCATAATTGGTAAGCATTAATTTTCTATCCCAATCGGAATAAGCTTCACGTAGAAGTTGCACTGAGAATCCTTTTCTTCTATAATCGGGATGCACCCAGGTTCCGCTGCACCAGCCAAAGCGTATGTTTTGCGAAGCTTGACAAACAACATCAGCAAATAGGGTGCGAAAGGCGGCCAGTTTCTCGTTTAAGAAACCCATATAAAGAACTACATCATTTGGAAGTGCATGCGGATTATGAAGGTATGACTGTACCCGGTTCAGCGATATTGGAATGGTTTCCAACTCCCGGAATCGAGGACTTTCTACAAATGCCTGCAGTTCCTTCAACCTTATTTTTTCAATTTTTAAGATCAATGTTCTACCCTTGCTTTTCCTATTATTCTCCGAAGATGAAAGTACATAAATTCCTCTTTCAGAAAGTGTTCTGTTTTTTGTTTCTGCTCCATCGGAACGCGTTGAAAGTGAGTATCAAACGAGTCGTATTTTAGACCAGCAGTACCAAAAGTAATGTCACAGATGTTCTCTGATTTTATTTTTTTGAGTAGTTTCTTCTTCACTCCGTCATCAGTGAATGGGAAAGAAAAAGCTTTAATCTTTGGATTGATATGTTTGTTGATCCAGTCCATGCTTTTTTTCACCTGTTTCAGCTGCTCTTTGGTCTTCATTTCCCAGAATTCACTGTGATTGTGACTATGTCCGCCAATGGTAAACCCTTTTTTGTACAAATCCTTCACTTGCCCGGTAGTTAGATACGGTTTTTCATTTTTCAGAAAAGCAGAAAAATCAATCTCGAGCATTTCAGCTGCTTCGTCCAGAATATCGTTCTGGCGAATTGATGCATGTAGTATTTTCTTCCCCTCCAGTGCATTTTTTTTCAGAAACAGTTCAGTTTGCGAATCCGGGAATTCTTTCAGATAACTCAAAATCAGGCTTGCTTTGTATCGGTGAAAAAGATCTTTGTTGTCGATAAAGCCGGTATTGATAAAAAAGGTAGCCGGTATCCCTTTTCGAAGAAGAATCGGAGCAATCACCTCATGACTTTCACGCAATCCGTCATCTATAGTAAGATGAAAAATATTAGGGTTGGAATATGGATTGGAGATCAGCTCTTCAAGAGAAACGGGTTTAAAATATTTCAGAACATAATCGAGTTCCAGTTCAAATTCTTTCTTGTTGCGATACGGATAATTAAGAATATGCGGTAGAGAATGATCACTGACTACATGATAAAAAGGGAGAAAAACAGGAGTCTTCGACTTAAAAAGCCGGCTGGCGGAAACAAAGCGCGCCAGTTGTTTGCTCACATCGCGGGGAAGTTGTGCCATTTTATCTTTTAATCCACCTGAGAGGCAAAGGTAAGCGATTAATTTTTAGTTGAAAATAGGTTTCCGGAGTAGCTCCAAATCCGGCATAGAAACGTGCTACGCCAGGGATCATCGAGCCTTCAAAGTCCAAAGTCAGGTTTTTCCCGGCATTTTGTTCGATAAAATGATTCAGGAGAAAATACATTCCTCCGAGCTTTTTTCCTTCCTCACTGGATACAGCGTTGAAATATATTACACGGTCTTTCCACCTGCAAAAATAGACAGCAGCACAAAGCTCATTATCCGGAGTGAAAACCCCTTGAATTTCTCCGATCCCTTTGTATTGCCCGAAGGCAATAATGTTTTTTAATGTTTGAATAGCGGTATTTGAAACTCCCGGTGGCAGATTCGCCGATTTAAAATTGAGATAAGTGTCGAGGCGGATTCCTTGCACAAAGCTGAATCCATTCTTTTTTGCTTTTGCGATGTTACGTCTGGTATTGGCAGAAAAAAAAGATTCGATGTTTTCGTAAGAGTTTCCAAGCGGGAGCAAATAATTTTTACGTTGAATAAATGAAGTGTGCATTATTTCTTTTCCGGGGAGATTACCGGAGTTGAGTTGAAG
>DAOPJR010000001.1:106281-115250 GCA_035399765.1 Draconibacterium sp.
ATCTCAGAATGGATAATGTATTTTAATTCTTCAATCTGACTCATACTTCAAATTCCGGCTCACGACTCTTTCTCTGCCGACCATTCAAAACCAAGTTTGTTCATTTTTTCGAAAACCTGACGGTAACCTTTCCAGATTCCCTCGTCGTTCACTGTTTCGTTGTGCCAAACACTCACAAATGTACCACCAACTTTTTTTACCTCCTCCATAATATTTTTGATTTCCTCCCAGGCTTTATCTGGTGAAAGATGAAGATAATGAGTAAACGTTCCGTCCATAACCTGAAACGGAGTGATTAACAGGTTTGTTGTGGTTTCGCGTTCAAGGTCGTAAAAACAATAGGGAGTGCAGATACCAGCCCTGAAGCCGGATAAACAGGAGTAGCCCATGGTGTAATCTTCCAGTAACCCACTTTTAATAAGTCGCCTGTAAGATTTCGGAAAGTCGAGCCTTAGAAAATGTTGACGGCTTTTTACCACTTTTTTTTCCAATATATCTTCCAGCCTTTGTAGTTCTACTTTTGTTTTTCTACGATGTCCTTTCCTGCTTGAACCAAATGATGGGTGAATTCCAACTTCATATTTTTTTGCCGTTTCAATAATCAGTTTTCTAAATGGTTTATTTTGGTGCGAAATATTTTTATCAAAACGGCTGTAATCTCCTAACAAGAAAAAAAACAAAACCTTGCTTTCGTTGCCTTTGAATATTGAATCAAGATATTCGTAGGTGTCGTATGGATCTTTTTTATTTCCTCCTAATACCCTCAGTCGTTCTTTAAACTCGCTTCGGTTTTTTAAAAGCGACCGAATGAGAGCTGCACTAGTGCGTAAGATTCCTTTGTGACGATACGCCCATGCGTTGTCTATATCGATAGTAGAGAGAAAATGAAATTTCGATTCTCCAAGAACAAGATCAGGAAATCGTGCCTGAAGTTTGCTGCCAAGCAATTGTGCCCAGATATTTACTACTGGTTTATGCAGTAAGTCGTACTTGGCTAAAATACTTTGTGTCATGGGGTACCGATCGAGTTTGTCCCGCTTTTGTTCCGTGTATTCTTCGTGGCGCGAAACCACATAAAACGCAGCAGCAAGAGGATCAAAAGGAAGATCGGAGTCTTTCGAACTCTCGCAGAAATACTTGGTTCCTTCGTACCAAACCGGTTCGATATTTGGTGTAATCATGGCCCGGGAAAATATAAGCCGGTGTGGTTTGATATAAAATTCGTCGTCAAATTTTTCGAGAGAATAATTGAATTTGGCTCCTATGGCTTTTTTGAATTCGGCTGAATTGGTGATAAAGGCAAATTCAACATTTAGGATTTGGGAAAAGATCAGTTTGGCAATGTATTCGACACGTGGATTAACTTTTTGGACGTAGATCAGTATCATACTTGGTTTTTTACAGGTTTAGTATGCCTTCGTCGGCGAAGCTAAGGTACTTGTTTTGTCCGATAATTAAATGGTCAAGAACACTAATGTCCAGCATTTCTGCGGCATTTTTAATTTTTTTTGTGATTTTCATATCTGCATCCGAAGCCTGCATTGTTCCCGAAGGGTGGTTGTGACAGAGAATAATGGAACTGGCCAGTTTCTCAATAGCTGGTTTCAAAATGATTCGAACATCAATCACGGTTCCAGAAATTCCTCCCTGGCTGATCATAAATGAATCAATTATTTTATTTCCGCGATTTAGAAGCATCACCCAGAATTCTTCGTGGTTCAGATCACTCAATATAGGGGAAAAATAGTCAGCAGCGTCTTTACTGCCTGTGATTTTATTTTTATTGAACACGTTGGCTTCCTTGCGGCGTTTCCCCAGTTCAAGAGCGGCAGCGATCGTAACAGCTTTTGCTTCGCCAATTCCGTTAAAGTTTTTCAAAAAATCTATGTTTTTTCGTCCGAGTTCGTTCAGGTTGTTATCAACTGCGGCTAAAATCCGACGGGATAATTCTACCGCTGTTTCCTCAAGGTTTCCTGATCCGATTAAAATCGCTATTAATTCAGCATCAGTTAGTGAACGAGCTCCTTTTGAGAGTAGTTTTTCGCGGGGACGGTCTTCTGCTGCCCAGTCTTTAATGTTGAGTTTTTTGTATTCGGCCATTTCATTAGTAATTGTCTTTTAAATGTAACCAAATTTGATGGTTTTATAAATGGAAAGGTTCCGGTTTCTGATGAGCACGAATACAGATGGCACAAAAAAACCCCTCCGGAGATCCGAAGAGGTCTTATATCTAGAGAGGTTCTACTCTTACAATTGATTGACAGTTAAAGCAAGTTTCGATTTCAGGTTCGAAGCTTTGTTTTTGTGAATAATGTTGCGTTTTGCCAATTTGTCTATCATAGCAACAACTTCAGGATACATTTTTTCTGCTTCAGCTTTATCGCTGGCATTACGAAGAGCTTTAATTGCATTACGGGTAGTTTTTGCGTAATACTTATTGTGAACTCTTTTCTTTTCGTCCTGACGAATTCTTTTTAATGATGACTTATGATGTGCCATTTTAATTTCCTCTTTTTAAAATTAGTAGCCCGTAGGGGATTCGAACCCCTGCTACCAGGATGAAAACCTGGCGTCCTAACCCCTAGACGAACGGGCCTTCCTTATTTACTCCCATAATTTTGGGACTGCAAAAATACTCCATTTTTGTTATCCGCCAAATTTTTAGGAAATATTTCGGCTAAAAACATCGCTTTTTTCGTTTAAAAAACCGTTTTTGATTTTAGCGCTGCAAAGAAAAGCAAGATTTTTGAAACTGCAAATAAAAAATTGCAAAAAAATAGTTTTAGCGAAGTTCGAAATTCTGACCGAGGTAAACACGCCGAACCACCTCATCTGCAGCCAATTCTTCTGCGGATCCGGCCTTTAATATATTTCCTTCAAACAATAAATACGATCGGTCTGTGATACTAAGTGTTTCGTGTACGTTGTGGTCGGTAATTAAAACACCAATGTTTTTGTCTTTCAGTTTTATTACGATCTGCTGAATATCTTCAACCGCAATCGGATCAACTCCGGCAAAAGGCTCGTCAAGTAAGATGAATTTTGGATCGATGGCAAGTGCACGTGCAATTTCTGTTCGGCGACGTTCTCCTCCCGAAAGCTGAATTCCTTTACTTTTTCGGATGTGCTGCAATCCGAATTCTTCAATCAGCGTTTCCAGTTTTTCTTTTTGATATTCTTTCGAATAATCAGTCATTTCAAGTACCGCACGAATGTTGTCTTCGATGCTAAGCTTACGGAATACAGAAGCTTCCTGCGCCAGGTATCCAATTCCTCGCTGAGCGCGTTTATAAACGGGTAAACGGGTAATTTCTTCATTATCGAGAAAAATTTTACCTGAGAAAGGCTGGATTAAACCAACGATCATGTAAAATGAAGTTGTCTTTCCAGCTCCGTTTGGACCCAGCAGACCAACAATTTCACCCTGTTTTACATCAAAACTTACGCCTTTAACAACAGTACGTTTTCGGTATTTTTTTACAATATTTTCGGCACGAAGAATCATAACACTTCAAATAACGTGATTTTTCCCGAAGAATTACAAAGCATCCATGTCGTATTCACGTTTTTTAACGACCCGGCGTGAAATCAAAATCCCTACTTCGTATAATACTACTAATGGTATACAAACCATGATCTGGCTGAAAATATCGGGTGGGGTGATAATTGCAGAAAGGAGCAGCATTAGTACATATGCATGTTTACGATAAGTTTTCATAAACTGTGGCGTCAGAATACCAACTTTACTTAAAAAGTAGGCAAATATCGGCAGCAGGAAAACCACACCCCCGGCGAGTGAAATAGAAGTAACAGTACTAATGTACGATCGTGTGTTAATTTGGTTAATTACATCGGCAGAAACACTGTATGACCCAAGAAATTCGATGGACAAAGGAACAATCAGATAATAACCAAACAATACTCCCGTCATAAATAATACTGAAGTATAAAAAACGGCTCCCGTGGCATGTTTTCGTTCTTTTTCGTAAAGAGCTGGTTTGATAAAACTCCAAAATTCATATATAATAAAAGGAAATGCAAGGATGATTCCGGCAATAATCGAAATCATGATGTGCATCATAAATTGATCTGACATTTTAATCGCGATCAAATGAAGTGGAGTTTGGTTTATTTTTAAGCTGTCACTTCCAACCAATTCTCCCAGTTTTTCCAACATACGGTTAGTCCAGAATTCAGGCAGACGTGGCCGCAGGATCACTGTGTCAAAAACAAACTGCTTCATTACAAAAGCAACAATCGCAAAAACCAGAACGGCTAGTGCCGATCGAATAATATGCCACCTTAATTCTTCGAGATGATCAAGAAATGACATCTCGGCCTCGTTTCTTTTTCTCCCTTTTTTCTTGGTGCTCTGTTCTTCGCTCATCTTCTTAAATAGCTTTCATAAAAGAATTCACAAATGTAGTTGAATTTTTTGCAAATGAAATTTCGTCCGTATTAAAACACAAACTGTCCGGTAATTAATAAAGTTTAATTTTATACTGTGTTTCGAAACAAATAATAATCAACACAAAAAATAGTTAAATGCATTGCTGTTTATTATTCTTTAATTAATTTAGAAATCGCTATTGAAAGAATAGCAGATTGTGAGAGAGAAAGTTATGAACAAGGACATTGATTTACTGGAACGGTTACAGTTTTTTTTCGGTTTTGACCGTTTTAAAGGACAGCAGGAAGATGCGATTAAAAGTGTATTGGATGGTAACAACACCTTTGTGTTAATGCCAACCGGGGGAGGAAAATCGCTGATCTATCAGTTGCCTGCATTAATAATGGAAGGCACTGCCATTGTAATATCTCCCCTTATTGCATTAATGAAGAACCAGGTTGATTCCATCAGGGGAATGAATGCCGATGATTACGTGGCTCATTTTTTGAATTCTTCTTTGACGAAAGCTGCCATTACTCAAGTAAAGGAAGATGTTCTGGCAGGAAGGACCAAGTTGCTTTATGTGGCCCCCGAATCATTGACAAAGGAAGAAAACATCGAATTTCTGAAACAAATCAAGATATCATTTTATGCTATCGACGAGGCACATTGCATCTCAGAGTGGGGACACGATTTCAGGCCGGAATATCGCCGGATTAAACCTATTGTTGAAGAAATTGGTAAATCACCAATTGTTGCATTAACAGCCACAGCTACTGCAAAAGTGCAGCATGATATTCAGAAAAACCTTGGAATACTGGATGCGCGTGTTTTTAAAGCATCTTTTAACCGCGACAACCTTTACTACGAAGTACGGCCAAAAACGAAAACCACGACTCAGATTATTAAATTTATTAAGCAAAACGAAGGTAAGTCGGGTATTATTTATTGTCTGAGTCGCAAAAAGGTGGAAGAGCTAGCCGAGAATCTGCAGGTGAATGGAATTAAAGCTCTTGCATATCACGCAGGAATGGATGCTGCCACTCGCTCCGGTAACCAGGATAAATTCCTGATGGAAGAAGTAGATGTGATTGTGGCGACCATTGCATTTGGAATGGGTATCGACAAACCCGACGTGCGTTTTGTAATTCATTATGATATTCCAAAGAGTCTGGAAGGATATTACCAGGAGACAGGCCGTGCAGGCCGTGACGGGGGAGAAGGAAAATGTATTACATTTTATAGTTACAAGGATATTCAGAAGCTGGAGAAATTTATGCACGGAAAGCCGGTGGCAGAACAGGAAATTGGTAAGCAGTTATTGCTGGATACTGTTTCGTATGCCGAAACCGCGATTTGTCGGCGTATTATTCTCCTGCATTATTTTGGAGAGAAATACGAGAGCGACAACTGCGGCAATTGCGACAATTGTTTGAATCCAAAAGAGCAGATTGAGGCACAGGAGGAAATTGTAACCGCACTGACTGCCATTCTGGAGGTAAATGAAAAGTACAAAGCCGATCACGTTGCCAATATTTTGATTGGAAACAAAACTGCTGCGGTCAAATCGTTTAAACATCATTACCTCGAATCGTTTGGAAGTGGAAAGGATCATGACGAACGGTTCTGGAATGCCGTTTTCCGACAATCGATGGTTGCCGGTTTAATAAATAAGGACATTGAAAATTATGGTTTGCTAAAAGTAACTGAAAAAGGACATGAGTTTTTGGCAAAACCACAAAGCTTTATGTTGGTTAAAAACCACGATTATGAAGAAGAGCAGGCAGAAGCTTCAGGTGGAGCTCCATCAGGAGGATCGAGTGGTGATCCTCAACTGTTTTCAATGTTGAAGGACTTAAGAAAAAAAGTGGCCAAAAAACTCAACTTACCACCGTTTGTAATTTTCCAGGATCCTTCGTTGGCTGATATGTCTATCCAATATCCGGTTACCTTTGAAGAGTTACAGAATATTCAGGGTGTAGGACAGGGCAAGGCACGCCGCTACGGGAAAGAATTTGTGGAGTTGATTAAGAAGTATGTTGAGGAAAATGAAATTGAGCGTCCTGAAGATTTGGTAGTAAAAACCGTTGCCAATAAATCAAAAACTAAAGTATTTATAATACAAAGCATCGATCGAAAATTGTCATTTGAGGACATTGCCGATTCGCAGGGGATTGAAGTGCGTGATGTAATTAATGAGGTGGAAGCCATTGTAAATTCAGGTACACGACTCAACATCGATTATTACATCGACGATGTTCTGGATGAAGATCACCAGGAAGAGATATTTGAATATTTCCGAGAAGCAGAAAGTGATTCCGTTGAAGAAGCACTGGCTGAACTCGGGGAAGATGAATATACGGAAGATGATATCAGGCTGATGAGGATCAAATTCTTTTCCGATCTGGGGAACTAAATTTAATCCGTTTTGTTGATTAAAAAGAGTGTGGCAAAAAGTATTACTTTTGCGACGAATTTTTCATGTTAAAAAGAGAAGAAAATGACAGTTGCAGTAAACGAAAAACTAGCATACAAAGTAGCCAATATTTCACTAGCTGACTTTGGAAGAAAAGAGATTGAAATAGCAGAAAAAGAAATGCCGGGACTGATGTCGGTTCGCAGAAAATTCGGACCTGAAAAACCTTTGAAAGGTGCCCGAATCATGGGTAGTCTGCACATGACCATCCAAACGGCTGTATTAATCGAAACGCTTGTTGAATTGGGTGCTGATGTACGCTGGGCCAGTTGCAATATTTTTTCAACACAGGACCATGCTGCAGCAGCCATTGCCGCCGCAGGAATTCCTGTATTTGCCTGGAAAGGTGAAACGCTGGCAGAATACTGGTGGTGTACCGAACAGGCCCTTGATTTTGGTGATGGTTTAGGCCCAAATCTAATTGTAGATGATGGTGGCGATGCAACATTAATGGTTCATCGTGGATATGCGGCAGAAAATGATGCTTCTGTTTTGGACCTTCCGGCTGAAGGAATCGATGAGCAGGAACTAAATAAGATATTGAAAAGAATTCTGGGAGAGAATGCGACCCGTTGGCACAAAGTTGCTGAAAGTATGAAGGGCGTTTCGGAAGAAACCACAACAGGAGTGCATCGTTTATACCAAATGCAGGAAGAAGGTTCGTTATTGTTTCCTGCCATTAACGTAAACGATTCCGTTACCAAATCGAAATTTGATAATTTATATGGATGCCGCGAGTCATTGGCCGATGGTATCAAACGCGCTACTGATGTAATGTTGGCTGGAAAAGTTGTAGTGGTTGCAGGTTATGGCGATGTGGGTAAAGGTTGTGCTCATTCTATGAGAACCTATGGTGCCCGTGTTATAGTAACCGAGATTGATCCGATTTGTGCCCTACAGGCTGCTATGGAAGGATTTGAAGTAAAAACTATGGAAGACGCCATTAGTGAAGGAAACATTTATGTTACTTGTACTGGAAACCGCGACGTAGTTACTGCAGAACATATGGCAAAAATGAAGGACCAGTCAATCGTGTGTAATATTGGTCATTTTGATAATGAGATACAGGTTGCCCAGCTTGAAAAGTGGAAAGGCATTGAAAAGGTGAATATCAAACCTCAGGTAGATAAATTTACATACGAAGATGGACATAGTATTTTTCTGTTGGCGGAAGGACGCCTGGTGAACCTGGGGTGTGCTACCGGGCACCCATCCTTTGTGATGAGTAACTCGTTTACCAACCAAACCCTGGCACAGGTAGAATTGTGGAAAAATAATTATGAACTTGGGGTTTATACGCTTCCAAAACATCTGGATGAAGAAGTAGCCCGTTTGCACCTGGAGCAAATTGGTGTAAAGCTCACCAAACTCACCGATGCGCAAGCGGCTTACCTTGGTGTTTCAAAAACAGGTCCGTTTAAACCGGATCATTACAGATATTAAAATATTGTTAGAAGATAAATAGAAAAGCGGGTCTCATTTTTGGGGCCCGTTTTTAATTGTATACCCTTAAATAGTTTCCAAATAAACTGGTATTATATTGTTTAAGTGGTGCAGAAGCAGGCCCGTCAGAAGGATAGCCACCAATTAGAACAAACTTTGATTCACAACACGAGCATGTTCCGACAACACCGTCAGGAATTACTTTACACTGCTGATTTATTTCATTGGTGCAGGCAGCATCAAAAGCATAGTAAGATCCTTCTATTTCACAGTAAACAATTATGCCACCAAAACCATGACCAGGAAAATACAATGAGTTTCCCGGAATCATTAGTTCATTATTGATATCAAGGTTGATTTGCAAAGAAACCGGAACTTCAGGTATTTGAGAATCAATTTTACTACATGAGAGGCTGATTAACATTCCAGTCATGAAAATCAGTAAATACTTCCCGCTTTTCTTAATCAACTCTTTCATTTTTACTATTTTTACTGAAACATCAAAAGTAGTATTTTATTGTTTGTATTAAGTGATGGATGATCTTGTTGTTATTATATTAACCATTTTGGTGGCAGTTGTGGGTGCACTGAGTCAGCGTAAAAAGCGCCTTGAAAAGGAAGCGGCAAAGAAAACTCCGGGTTCACAACCAAATCAACCCA
>DAOPJR010000002.1:0-1202 GCA_035399765.1 Draconibacterium sp.
TATTTTGAAAAAGCCTGCAATTGGGGAACCGTTGGCTGGCTAATTGAATTTTCAAGTGCGTTAATGGTCGTGCGTTTCAAATTAAGAGCCGCTGCCACATCGTTTTGTGTGCGATTTTTTCGGCTTCTTAAAAGTTTGATGTTGCTGCTGAAGTAGTTCATGTTCTTATTATTATGGTCTAAAGTCCTGTTGCAGAGTTGTCTCAATAACTCCGGACTTAAGTCCGGGGTGGTCAATTTCATGTTCAGATGGGCTTTAGCCCTTAAATTCTTTTCTAAATGACATTCAAAATTAGAAAATATTCTTGTCAGAATAAAAGAAATGATTAAATTATTATCGTCGATGTTGATAATATTATTATCAAAGCCATGAAAACAATTCCAATGGGGATTCCCCCGAATTTGAGGTTCCAGATCCCCGGTGTTGACCGGGGATTTTTTAGCCAAGCCCCTTTAATTCCTCAAAGAGGAAGACAAGAAATATTGAAAATCAACTGCCATGAACGATAAAATAAATGAAAAACTGAAAATCCTTTCCGATGCAGCTAAATACGATGTTTCGTGTGCATCAAGCGGGAATACCCGAAACAATACAAAGGGTGGAATCGGAAATACCGTTTATTCGGGTATTTGCCACAGTTTTACTGAAGACGGGCGCTGCATCAGCCTGCTAAAAATTTTGATGACTAATAATTGTATGTACGATTGTGCCTATTGCATTAATCGTCGTACCAACGATCACCCACGGGCTACTTTTACGCCGCAGGAGATTGTGGACCTAACCATAGGTTTTTACCGCCGCAATTATATCGAGGGGTTGTTTCTTAGCTCGGGGGTAATAAAAAGTGCGGATTATACGATGGAGCGCATGGTTCAGGTCGCTAAAAAGCTGCGGAGAGAAGAAAACTACAACGGGTACATTCATCTCAAAGCCATTCCCGGGGCGAGTCCGGAACTGATTCACGAAGCCGGGATCTGGGCCGACCGCCTTAGTGTGAACATTGAAATACCTACGGAACTGAATTTAAAACGCTTGGCTCCTGAAAAAAACTTTACCGGAATTTTGTCGCCCATGAACCAGATAAAGAACGAAATACTGGTGAGTGCTGAAGAGCGTCGAAAATACAGAAAAGCATTGCGTTTTGCACCGGCAGGTCAAAGCACACAGTTGATTGTGGGAGCCACGCCCGAAACCGACCGGCA
>DAOPJR010000002.1:1302-107826 GCA_035399765.1 Draconibacterium sp.
ATTGGAGTACAATCGGCACAGAAAATTGTACTGGCACGCCGGCACCGGCACCTGACTTCGCTTCATCTGAAAAAAATTGGAGTGGTTATGAAACGGGCAAAGTATTTTATCACCTGTAACGAACTTCTGGCTTCGAATACGGACTGGGAACCGCAACGATTGAAGCATAAACTGATTACCGAGGCGGTTTCGAAAAGGCCGAAATCGCTGGATGCGCAATTAAGCATTTTTACCGATTTTAAACCGGTACTGGCCACATTACACTGAAAGTTCAAAGGTTAGAGTTTAAGTTTCATATAATACAATTTACCAGTTTAGCAATAGAAACCATTGATGAAGATTTACACATACGATCATACTTTCGAGGGGTTGTTAACTGCTGTTTTCGAATGTTATCGCCGGAAAGATTTTCCGATCGATATCTGTTCCCGATACGGCGAACAGCGCTACCTGTTTGTAGAGAGTGTAGATATTGAAACTAACACGGTAAAAGCAGAACGGGTTTGGAAAGGAATGCTGCAGAGGCTTACGGGAAAGAATAACCAACTGGTGTATTATGCTTTTCTCTCGGAGGAACAAGGTATTGAGATGAAGATTTACCGTTTTCTGCGGCGCTTGTTCAGCGGGCTTTTCAATATTGAAACCGATTATGGCGATGCGGATGTTTTATACCTCACACAAACTGCGCAAAAGGTAAAAAAAGAAGCCATGCGAATTATGCAATTCGTTCGTTTTCAGCACACCAAAGATGGCTTGTATTTTTGCGGTATCGAACCGCGTTACGATGTGATTCCGATGGTAACCGGCCATTTTCAAAAGCGTTTTACCGATCAAAAGTGGCTGCTTTACGATTTGAAACGAAGTTACGGGGTTCTTTATCAAAAGGATAAAGTAGAAGAGGTGGAAATATCCAGTCAGCAATTTAATCGTCTTAACGGACAGGTGAAAAATGATATTCTGGAAGAAGAAGAGGAGTTTTACCAGAAATTGTGGAAAACCTATTTTAAGCACACGACTATTCAGGAACGAAAGAACCTGCGTTTGCAACGGCAACACATGCCACGGCGATTCTGGAAGTATTTGCCCGAGAAGCAGAACACGATTAGATAAAATAATAAAGCACGGTTTTTTCGAAAGAACCGTGCTTTACTACTGACTGTGACTAGACACTGCCAACTAATTTTCTTCTTTCGTTTTTGGTAACAATAAGTTCAGTAATATTCCAACGGTGGCAGCCAAACCGATTCCGGCCAGAGAGAAAGTTCCGTATTCAATCACAGCGCCTCCGATTCCGATAGTAAGCACCAATGATGCAATAACCTGGTTCCGGGTTTCGGAAAGGTTGGTTCTGGAATCAATCAGTGTTTTAATTCCAATCGAAGCAATCATTCCGAAAAGTAATAACATAATTCCGCCTAAAACGGCTTGTGGAATGGATTTCAAAAATCCACTTATTTTTCCTACAAAGGCGAATACAATGGCTGTGATAGCAGCAATGCGCAGTATAAACGGATTAGTAACTTTAGTTAATGAGATGGCGCCGGTAACTTCGGAATAAGTTGTATTAGGTACGCCACCAAAAAATCCGGCTATAGCTGTAGCAATACCGTCGCCCAGCATGGTACGGTTCAGCCCCGGTTTTTCTATGAAGTTTTTATCGCAAACACCCCCAAGTGCATACATATCGCCCACGTGTTCAATAATTGGAGCAATGGCAACGGGGATCATATAAAGTATCGCCTGCCAGCTAAATTCAGGAACCGTAAATTCAGGAATCATGATCCAGCTATTTGTATTGAGTACACTGTAATCTACTTCTCCTATGAATAATGCAACAATATAACCAACGGCAATTCCAACAAATACAGGGATCAGTTTTAGCATTCCTTTCCCAAAAATTACCACGATAATTGCGGAAGCCAGGGCAACAACAGCCAGAAACCAGTTGGTTTGTGCCATGTCAACCGCCGAAGTAGCCAGCGATAATCCAATAATGATAATAACCGGACCAACTACAACCGAAGGGAAAAGACTTTCGATAAATTTAATGCCCCGTAATTTTACCAGTACCGAAACCAGTCCGTAAACCAGTCCAACTGCAATAATTCCGGACAGCGTTCCAGGCCAGCCAAAGAGTTTAGTTGCCTCGATAATAGGAGCAATAAATGCAAAACTACTTCCCAAGAAAGCAGGAACTGAACCCTTGGTTATCAGGTGGAAAATCAACGTTCCGATCCCGGCTGTAAAAAGCGCCACGGAAGGATCGATCCCAACCAGAAGCGGAACCAAGACGGTAGCTCCAAAAGCAACAAATAAAAATTGAACTCCAAGTACTGTGTTTTTTAGGGTTAGCTGCTCTCCGAAAGATTTCTTACTCATAGAATTTCTCATTAAGTTTTTGTAAAAAAATGCCCGCTTCATTTTTGAAACGGGCTGGTTATTTTATTGTAATATTTCCGCTGGAATTTCTTTAATTGGCTGTACACGAACCGATCGGACAAAGAGTTCGCCTCCTTCTGATTGAATTTGAATTCTACCCCCGGAGAGTGGTTTAATTTCTCCATCCTCATAAAACCCCGTGTTTGTATTTACCATCTGTATGTTCCCATTCACCACATGAACCGTTGTTCTTCCAACGCTATATAATTCAACCGTATTCCATTCGCCAATCGGGTTTTCGGCTTCCGTTGCTTTCTTAATACCGGCACCGTTAAAGTCTTTTCCAAATTGTGTGAGTTCGCCATCTTTAGAATAAATATATCGGTCGTCTTGCAATTTGGCATTGGTTTCGCAACACGTGTTATTCATTAAATAAGTATCACCCAAATTATCGTGCATCATCTGGCATTCAATATTAGTCATCCATGTACCAAACGCTGCACCAAAATCACCAAAACTATTGTAAAGCAAGCCACTGTTTCGGGTAGTGTACACTTTGTCTCCCCATTTAAACTCCATAACCAGGTGATAATTGGAAAAGGTATCGATCGTAGCAAGCGATCCATTTACTTCACCTGAAATATGAATGAGTTTTTCGCCATCGTTTTCAACAATACTGAAAACTTTATCGGGAGTAGCCAGTGCATGTAACGAATCGAAACCTTGCAAAGGAGTTCCGATGTACGTTTCCCAGCCATCCAGATTTTGTCCGTTAAAAACATCTTGCCAGGGTTCTTCACAAGAATTTAAAATAAAGATAAAAGAGACAAATGAAAGGAGTTGAAGTAGATTCTTCATAATTATTGGTTTAGTTTTTAGACATCATAAAAAAACTGCCCTATAAATATAGAACAGTTTCTTAAATATTTTAATCTCTTATCTGAATTGTTAGACTGCTTCTGCCTCGAGTAATTGCTTGGCTCTGTCAAGAATTGCTGTATCATCGAGAAGAACAATACCACCGTTTGGACCGGGCTCCATATGGATTCCCACTGATTTTCCGTTGTCGTAATTCGCGCCTCCAAAATAATTCCTGACGGTTTCAACTGATACATTGAATTCTTCTGCAATTTTTCTTATTGAACCGTCAGGTAAGCTGTCTTTAATTTTTCGCAGCTCGTTAAAAGTGATCTTTTTTTCCATATCGCTGTGATATTATATGATTAATTTTACTGTAAAAGAACGTATCTCAGACACGTAAAGATATGATTAAATTAGTAATAATAAAATATTAAGTCCTCTGAATTTGAGGACGTTGGAGCTTGTAAAATATATTATGTCGAAAAAGAAGATATTCAGATTTTGTAAGTATCTGTTTTATAGCAAAAAGTGAAAAAGTGACATGTTATAAAACAGGGATTATGAACACCTTTATTAACACTTTTTATAACTTGGGAGTTACTTTTTAATACTGTCGTAAATAGCCTGATGCATGTCGGTGCGAATGTTTAACTGGTAGAGACGTTGGTTTTCTCGTGTTGGGTGTACGCGGTTCGACATAAAAATATAGAGCAGGCCATTATCCGGATCAGCCCATGCAAAAGTTCCTGTAAAACCACTGTGTCCGAAACTGTTTTTGCTTGCCGAGACAGCCGGATATGCATCAACGAGTTCTTTTTTATCATTGTCGATCAGTGGTTTGTCGAAACCCAAGCCACGACGGTTTTTGTTATCAGGATATTGAATCCGAATGAACTCATTAATCGTTTTTTCTGAAATATAGCGTCGGCCTCCGAAATACCCTTTTTGAAGATACATTTGAAAAATTTTAGCAAGATCACCGGCGGTTCCGAACAGGCCCGCATTCCCGGAGATCCCACCCATCATGGCAGCGCCTTCATCATGTACAAAACCGCGCAGGTTTTCTTTTCTGAAGAAATCATCGTTTTCAGTTGGTACGATTTGTTTCAAAGGAAAATGCAGGTAAGGATTATACGTTACAGTAGCAGCTCCCAACGGGCGATAAAAGGTTTCTTTCAGGTAGGTTTCAAAATCCTGTCCGGTGAGATTTGAAATGATCTTTGGCCAGAGGTAAAAGCTTAAGCCCGAGTAGACGTAATTTTTACGGGGAAGCAGTTTGGAACGGTTTAAAGTATCCATCATCATTGTGTAATACCCGTGATTCATGTACAGGTGTTCCGAAACCCGAACATTGAAATCATCGGATGGAGCATCCCGGAATACATCGCGGCTAAGTCCTCCTTCAGGCGTTACTGTGCTGGTCCAATAAGCAATATACGCTTCGAGTCGCGCCTGGTGCGCAAGTACCTCCCGAATTACCAGGTTTTCTTTGTTTGTGCCAATAAATGCCGGCCAGTACTTACTCAACTTATCATCGAGGTTGATCTTTTTTTCGTCCACCATTTTCATAATTGCCGGAAGAGGGCCAGTTACTTTTGTGATGGAAGCCCAATCGTACAAATCATCCTTTTCAACCGGTTCATTGTTGGCATAGGTTAAATAGCCAAAACATTTGTGATATATAATATTTCCATTTTTGGCGATTAAAACCTGGCAGCCCGGATATGCTTTTTCCACGATTCCCATGGCGGCAATCGTATCCACTACTTTTAATTTTTCTGAACTCATTCCGACTTCTTCCGGAATCGTGTAAGAAAAAGTTTGGTTTCCCCCCACTTCTGTGCCGTCATTCAATTTAAAACGATTATCAACAGTAACCGGCAGTTTGCCACTGGCATTAAAAGCTCCAAAAATAAGCTGGGCAGCCAGTTCTTGCGTCAGCTGATTGTTTTGATAGGCAAGTATCAGTCCTTTTGCATGATGTATATTTTCGAAATATTTTAATGCATAAGCATTTCCGAAAAATGCAAGTACAGCATTGTTTTCACTTACAATGTCCGACACCGCTTTTTGCTGAATATCACTGACACCATAACTTCCCGAAGGGTAAACATTAATTCCTTCTATACCCGCAATGATTAAATTGTAATTTGAAAGTTTCATTCGAAGCCCAGACCATTGTTTCTCAGTAGCATCTTTGGGTAAGCTGAAATGATCAACTGCGGTGTAATTTGCCAGCATAAGCTGGAAAGCTGATTCTTCTTCGCCACCAATTGTTATCGAAGCGATCTTTCTTTTTTCCAGATACTGAACCGGTAAAATATTTTCATTCTTTAAAACAGTAAGCGATGACTTGATCAGTTTGCGTTGTGTAACTTCAAAGGAAGGTGCATTCAGTTTTTCTGTAAGCTTGTCAAGTTCGGCAGGCTGGTAATTATTCAGGTTTGCCCAACGTTTTAGCGCCAGCACAGTTTTGCATTTCTCTGTAATTTCCTGTTCACTGATTTCGTTCTGTTCAATAGCCTTTTTTACAGCATTTACAGCCTGAATTAAATCAGGAACAAACTCAACCATATCGTTGCCTGCAATCAGTGCTTCCACCTCAGCCCGGCCTGCTTCAGCCTGAACACCTTTCATATTAATGGCATCGGTAACTACAAAACCTTTAAACCCGATTTCGTTTTTCAGATAATCGGTCACCACTTTTTTTGATAATGAAGAAGTTTTTCCCGAAGGATCCAGCGCCGGAACATTCAGATGTGCAGTCATGATGCCGGCAATGCCTTTTTCAGATAAATATCGAAAAGGGTAGGTTTCAATTTGATCCAGCCTCTCTTTATCATGTTTGATAAGTGGCAATGTTTGGTGTGAATCGCTTTGTGTATCACCATGTCCGGGGAAATGTTTGGCAACAGCAATTACTCCGGCATCCTGCATCCCTTTGGCAACCATCCAGGCTTTAACGGCAACATTTTTTTTGTCTTCTCCAAACGAACGAAAATTGATGACTGGGTTAGCCGGATTAGTATTGATGTCGGCATCGGGTGCAAAATTCATGTTTACTCCAAGCATTCTTAACTGTTCCCCAAATTCTTTTCCCATTTGATAAATTAGAGCGGTATCCTGAACGGCCCCTAGTGCTTGTGCATAAGGATAACGAATAGTACTGTCGATTCTCATGGCTGGTCCCCACTCTCCGTCAATGGCAACAAGTAAGGGCAAAGAAGAAACCGACTGAAATTCATTGATCCAGCGGGTGGTTTTTACCGGCTCTCCCTGCATCACCAAAATTCCTCCGGGTTTTACGTGCTCAATGGTGTTCAGCATATAATCTTTGCTGGCTTCATTTTGTTTGGGGTAAACCGTAACAATCATTAACTGAGCAATTTTTTCGTCGAGGGTCAACGAATCAAGTTTTTCTTTTACCCACTGATTGTCTTTGTATTTTAAAAAAGGAGGTTCCCCGGCTCTTAATACGGTGTTTAACAGAATAAGCAGACTGGTGAAGAAATATAGGAATATAGTTGGTTTCATTTTTATTTGAATCGATTGCTTTTTAAAAAATTTAAAATCTATCTTCGTAGCAAATGTAATGTTTTAACGTTGATGTACAGAATAAATTTCATCTTCATTTTGCTGCTTTTATTAACGTCTTGTACGCAGGCAGAAAGAGTGCAAAATCCGATAGTAGGAGCTGCTCAAACTGAACAATATTTACCGTTACTGAGAGCTAAAAATGTGGGGTTGGTAGTAAATCATACTTCTCGCATTGACGATAAGCACCTAGTTGATGTTCTTTTGGAAAAGGAAATTCAGGTGAAAAAAATATTTGCACCTGAACACGGTTTTAGAGGCAATGTAGCTAATGGTGGAGAAGTAGTTGACGGTGTGGATGTAAATACTGGATTACCCATTGTTTCGTTATATGGTGAAAACCGAAAGCCAACGCCAGAACAGTTACAAGACATTGATGTAATGGTTTTTGATATTCAGGATGTGGGTTGTCGGTTTTATACTTACATCTCAACGCTTCATTTGGTTTTAGAAGCCTGTGCCGAAAATGATGTGCCAGTCGTGGTTCTGGATCGACCAAACCCTAATGGTGATTACATAGCCGGTCCGATTCGAAAAGAAGGATTTGAGTCCTTTGTCGGTATGGACCCGATTCCGATTGTTCATGGTTGTACGGTGGGGGAACTTGCACAAATGATTAATGGAGAAGGGTGGTACGAGGAGCCGGTAAAATGCGATCTGACAGTGATCCCGGTTAAAAATTACGATCATAAAACCCGGTATTCGTTACCGGTGGCTCCATCTCCAAATTTACCAAACGATCTTTCTGTCAGGCTGTATCCGTCGCTTTGTTTTTTTGAAGCTACCAGCGTTAGTATTGGACGTGGAACTAACTTCCCATTTCAGGTGATTGGAGGCCCAAACAAGGAACTCGGAACATTTGAATTTACACCCAGAAGTATCCCCGGGGTGTCCGATAACCCACCTAACAAAGATGAAACTTGTTACGGTATTGATTTAAGGGAATTAAAAGAAGTGCCCATTTTTACACTGCAATATTTTCTCGATTTCTATCATAAATATCAGAATGAAGAGGATTTCCTAACGCGGGAAAACTGGCTCAACCTGCTTGCCGGAACAGATGATCTGATCAAACAGGTAAGAGAAGGAAAAACGGAAGCGGAAATACTGGAAAGCTGGAAGCCTGAATTGGAGAAGTACAAACAACAGCGAAAGAAATATTTATTGTATCCTGATTTTGAATAAGTAATTATGAGTCCCTACCTGGTTCTTGGAATTGTTTTAGGTTATTTTTTTGTTTTGATACTGATTTCGTATTTCACTTCGCGAAATGCAGATACCCAGACCTTTTTTACGGCAAACCGGAAATCTCCCTGGTACCTGGTTGCATTTGGGATGGTGGGTGCTACTTTATCGGGTGTCACATTTATTTCGGTTCCGGGAGAAGTTGGCAATTCGGCTTTCTCGTATTTGCAGTTTGTGCTTGGTAATGTGGTTGGTTACTGGCTTGTCGCCGGTTTTCTTTTACCCCTGTATTATAGGTTAAACCTGGTATCAATCTATTCTTTTTTGGAACAGCGTTTTGGGGTACGATCCTATAAAACAGGCTCTTTCTTTTTCCTGATTTCAAAGTTGATCGGAGCGGCTTTTCGGCTTTTTCTGGTAGCCGGTGTTTTACAGATAGCCTTTTTCGATGCCTTCAATATTCCATTCAGTTTAACGGTGGTAGTTACCATTGCATTAATCTGGGTGTATACTTTCAAAGGTGGGATAAAAACCATTGTCTGGACCGATACGTTGCAAACTCTTTTCCTCGTAAGTGCGGTTATTTTTACCATTATTGCTATTTCAAGAAGTCTCGATCTTAGTTTTGCCGGATTGATTAAAGAAGTAAGCACTGACCCGAATTCAAAAATATTTTTCTGGGACTGGCGATCGGGTGATCATTTCCTGAAACAGTTTTTTTCAGGAATGTTTATTACGATTGTGATGGTGGGTATGGACCAGGACATGATGCAGAAAAACCTGACCTGCAAAAATAAATGGGAAGCTCAGAAAAATATGCTTGTTTTTAGTATCTCCTTCCTGGTCACTGTTGCACTTTTTCTGAGTCTTGGGGTGTTACTTTATTTATTTGCGAAAACCAATGGCATTGCTATTCCTTCCAACACTGATGATTTATACCCGATGCTGGCACTTCATTATTTTGGGTTACCGGTTGGAATTGCATTTTTACTGGGTATTACTGCAGCTGCCTATTCAAGCGCCGATTCAGCACTAACGGCGTTAACAACGTCTTTCAGTGTTGATTTTTTAGGGATTCAACGTTTTGATGAGCAGAAAAGAAAACGTATTAAAAAATGGTCGCATCTGATGTTTTCAGTTTTACTGATTCTAACCATTCTTTTGTTTCGGGCAATTAATAATCAGAGTATTGTTGTTGCTGTTTTTACAGTGGCAGGTTACACATACGGACCGATTCTGGGACTCTTTGTTTTTGGCATGTTCACCAAACGAAATGTTAGAGATAAGTGGGTTCCACTGGTGGCCATTTCGGCTCCTGTTATATGCTATATAATTTCTAAGAATTCAGCAACCTGGTTCAATGGTTATCAGTTTGGTTTTGAATTACTCATACTGAATGGCTTTATTACATTTATTGGTTTGTTTACTATTTCAAGAAAAAATGCTTAATAATATTTCTGACTCTAAATAAATGTTAAAATATGTGAATTGATTTGTTATATTTGCATACTATACCATTGGTGTTTTTCGTTACATAATTAAACAGAACTGAATTGGGCAGAAATCTACTCTATATATTTGCGGTAGCTATACTTTTTGTCACTTTGTTTTCGTGTGAGGATGAAGGATATATGAGTTCGCCCGATGCCCAGCTCCAGTTTTCTACTGACACAATTACCTTCGATACCATTTTTACAACGATAGGATCTACAACCCAGCGTTTTACTGTAAGAAATCCATATCAGGAACCTGTACTGATTTCAAGTATCCGGCTTTCAGGGGGAGAAATGTCCAATTTCAGGTTAAATATTAATGGTATAGTTGGAAATGATCTTTTCGACGTAGAAGTTCCCGGACATGACAGCATCTATGTTTTTGTGGAAGTAACGGTCGATCCAACCGGACAGAATCTCCCAATGGTGGTGCAGGATTCTATTATTTTTTCTACAAATGCTAATTTGCAGAATGTAAAACTGATTGCGTACGGGCAGGATTTTACACTGATAAAAGGAGAAACAATTGGGACAACTACCTGGACCGCTGATAAACCATATCTTATTTATGATTATGCTTTGGTCGATAGTTTGGCAACACTAACTATTGAACCGGGTGCCAAAATTCATTTTCATAAAGGTGCAGGTTTGTATGTAAAAGGAACCATTATTGCCGATGGAACTTTCGAGCAGCCCATTCAGTTTCTTTCCGATCGGCTAGAGGCTTCCTATAAAAACGTACCGGACCAATGGAACACCATACTTCTGTTTTCAGGAAGTCATAATAATGTATTTAATTTTGCTACGATTAAGAATGCCAATATTGGATTACAGGTCGGTACGATAGAACATGATGGTTATGCATCGGTGCAGCTTTCCAATTCAAAAATTGAAAATATGGCATATGCCGGTATTTTTGCATTGAAATCGAAAATACTTGGATATAATGACGTGATAGCCAATTGTGGTTTTTATGCCGCGGCTTTACTTGTTGGAGGCGAATACGAATTTTATCATACTACCATTGCTAATTATTGGGGCAATTATGGGAGTAAAGCGCGTTCAACGGCTTCGTTGGTTGTGTCAAATATACTTGTAGTTGAAGGGAGTGACGGGTCAAAACAAACTTATACTGGTGATCTTGAAAAGGCAACTTTTGGAAACAGTATTGTTTACGGGAATATAAATAATGAGCTTGAATTAGGCGATAACAATGAAAGTGCGTTTAATTTCCTTTTCGACCACTGTATCCTTCAGATTCCGGATACAATGAATATTTCCGATAAAAATCATTATAACAGTATTTTGAGAGGGAATGTAGCCGATCCTCGTTTTGTGGATCCATACAACGGATACAATTATGAACTGGATACCTTATCGGCAGCCATCGATGCCGGTTCGATGGAATATGCCATAAAATATCCGAAAGATATTCTTGATAAGGATAGAACCGCAGATGATGGACCTGACTTGGGTGCCTATGAGCGGATAATAAAAAAAGATGAGGAGTAATCTGCTTCTGTCATTACTTTTTTTCTTGTTTTTTCTTGAATCCCCGGCACAGGAACAAAAATCATATTCAATTCTTTTTTACAATACCGAAAATCTGTTTGATTGGGAAAATGATTCAACGGTGAATGATGATGAGTTCACTCCTGAAGGAGACCGTCATTGGTCATATAACCGGTTTCAGCAAAAGATACAGAATATTTCGAAAGCTGTTTTAGGAGCTGCCGGTTGGGATATTCCGGCTTTAATTGGTTTGTGCGAAGTTGAAAATCGCTTCGTACTGGAACAACTAAGTAAGAACACGCCATTAAAAACTTATTCATTTCAAATCATCCATAAAGAATCACCCGATCCTCGGGGAATTGATGTAGCCGTTCTTTATAACCCTGGGTTATTTAACCCGATTCAATATGAATATTTTCCACTTTTAAATGATAATGGATCCATTCGCAGAACACGGGAGATTTTATATGTGAAAGGTAAATTAAAGGCTTCATCCGATACGCTCCATTTGTTTTTCAATCACTGGCCTTCGCGTTATTCCGGATTGTTGGAAACTACGGAATGGAGGTTCAAAGCAGCACAATTGTTAAAACAGAAGACCGACTCACTTCTTCAGTTAAGTGCAAATTCAAAAATCATCATTTTAGGCGATTTTAATGATCAACCTTCGGATATCAGTATTCTGCAAATTTTAGATGCACACCAGTATAGTGATAAATCACAATCGGGTTTGTTGTATAATCTTTCATCTGGTTGGGGTAAAGAGGGAAAAGGTAGCCTGAAATACCAGTCGCAATGGTTTGTTTTTGATCAGGTAATTGTTTCAGCCTCGTTACTCCAAAATGATCCAAACTCCGGAATAAAAATACCAGAGTGCAAAATAGCCGACAATGATTTTTTATTGGAACCGGATGAAAGATACGGAGGAGTAAGACCTAAACGTACGTATTATGGATTTGAATACCATGGAGGTTTTTCAGATCATTTGCCGGTGAAACTTCGAATAGAAATTCGTTAATTTTTAGGTTCCAATCCCAGTTCCTTTCCTTTTTCAAGCATAAACCGGAAAGCTTCTTCATAGTCATTATGAATGATTCCGTCGAGGATGGCATCTTTAATGGCATCTTTTATCAGCCCAACTTCGCGACAGGGAGTCAGATCAAACGTTTTCATTATTAACTCTCCATCAACGGGGGGTTGAAAATTTCGGATGGCATCTTTCTCTTCAATTTCTTTTAACTTCTCGCGAACCACCTGGAAATTCTTCAAGTACTTTTTTACTTTCTCTTCGTTCTTTGAAGTAATATCAGCTTCACATAAAGTCATCAGGTCGTCGATATCATCAGCGGCTTCAAAAAGCAAACGGCGCACCGCTGAATCAGTTACCACTTCTTCCGATAAAACAATGGGACGCATATGTAACTGAACCATTTTCTGCACATACTTCATTTTCTCGTTTAGCGGGAGTTTCATACGCCTGAAGATCTTCGGTATCATTTTCACGCCAACAAAATTATGGGCATAGAAAGTCCAGCCCTGGCCTTCAACAAATTTCTTGGTTACCGGTTTGGCAATGTCGTGTAAAATGGCCGACCATCTCAACCACAGGTTATCGGTGTTTGGTGCAATACGGTCGAGTACTTCCAGTGTGTGATAAAAATTATCTTTATGCGCAATGCCATTAACACGGTCAATTCCCTTCATCGCCTGCAGTTCAGGAAAAATGATTTGAAGCAATCCGGTTTCCTCAAGCAGTTTAAAACCAACTGATGGTTTGGGTGCAAGAATAATTTTATTTAACTCATCAATAATCCGCTCACCTGAAATAATATTGATTCGATCCTTGTTTCTCGCAATTGCTTTCAAGGTTTCAGTTTCTATTTCAAAACCAAGTTGAGTGGCAAAACGTATGGCACGCATCATTCGCAAAGGATCGTCTGAAAATGTAATGTCGGGATCAAGCGGAGTTTTAATAATTTTATTTTCCAGATCGCGAATTCCGTTGAAAGGATCAAGAAGATCTCCAAAGTTGCGGGCATTCAAACTCAGGGCCAAAGCATTTATGGTAAAATCACGACGGTTTTGATCATCAGCAAGCGTTCCGTCTTCTACAATGGGTTTTCTGGAATCTCGCTGATAGGATTCTTTCCGTGCCCCAACAAATTCAATTTCATGATCTTTGTACTTCAACATTGCTGTTCCAAAATTCTTGAAAACATTCACTTTGGGAGATGGTTTCAAACTTGCCGAAACAGCCTTGGCCAAATCTATCCCGCTTCCGATGGTTACAATGTCGATATCTTTGGATGGGCGACCGAGGTAAAGGTCGCGCACGAAGCCTCCAATTACGTAGGTTTCCAATCCCATCGTATCAGCCACTTCCGAAATTTGTTGAAATATTCTGTGTTTCAGTCTCTTCATTTTCTTTTTGTTACGGACATCCGATGTTAAGTGAATATGAATTCTGTCGGATAACCGGTCTTCATTCTGTCTCTTTTGTCAGCTAACAGAAGCTGTCATAATCACCCTAAAAACAAGGTGTTTCTGCCATTTCTGAAAAAATTGTGACAAAATTACAATTATTTGCTTGAATATTAGTGGTATCTTGTTGATTGAATGAATGGTATTATATTTGCATCGACATATGTAAATACATAGATATTTATAAATAAAATTAGATAAGAACATGTTAGAACATTTAACTCTGGAAACTTTCAAAGAAAAAGTTTTCAATTTTGAAGCGAACAAAGATTGGAAATACGAAGGAACCGTACCGTGTATGATTGATTTTTATGCAGACTGGTGTGGGCCGTGTAAAATTGTAGCTCCTGTATTGGAAGAACTGCAGAAAGAATATGGCGATAAGCTTGTCATTTACAAAGTAAATACTGAAGATGAACAACAACTCGCAGGTATGTTTGGAATCCAGAGCATCCCGTCCTTGTTGTTTGTTCCTGTTGACGGACAACCTCAAATGGCTTTGGGTGCACTTCCTAAACCGACTTTTGAAAAGGCAATTGCTGACGTTTTAAAAGTTGAAAAGCCCCTGGCTAACTAAGATATTGAAGCACTTTTTCAAGCTGTATACCACGGGATCCTTTGATTAAAAGGGTCCCGTTTTTTATTGGATTTGTTTCAAGAAACTGGCACAACTCACCAACGTTCTTAAAAGCTAAAAAATTAAAATTCTGATTGGCATCTGAAAATTCCTTACCAACCAGAAATACGTTTTGAAAGTTTTTCTCTTTTAACAGCTCCAAAATTGACTGATGCTCTTCTTTCGAATATTCTCCAAGTTCGAGCATGTCACCCAAAATTAAATATGGCGTTACATTTTTTGTCTCACTAAAACTATTAATGGAAGCACGCATGCTGGTAGGATTGGCATTGTATGCATCCATTATGATTTTCAGATCGCCCTTTTGAATCAGTTGAGAACGATTATTGCTGGGTGTGTATTCTTTTATGGCTTCCTGAATTTTAATTGGATCAATTCCAAAATGATTTCCGATACATGCTGCAGCAAGAATATTCTCAAAATTATAGGCTCCAATCAGTTTTGAATTCAAATAAAGCACTCCCTTCGGAAATGTTGCTTTTACATGAATATAAGGTGGTGATTGTGCCGGTTCCCCATTAAAATCTGCATCTCGTTTTCCATATGAGATTCGATGAGGTAAAGATTTGCCAATTTCTTCAAGAATGGGATTATCGTGATTGTAAAAAACAGTTCCTTGCTTATGTTTGAGATATTTATACAGTTCTCCTTTTGTTTTAATAATACCTTCAAATGAACCAAAGCCTTCGAGGTGCGCTTTGCCAATGTTTGTGATGATGCCAAAGTCTGGATCTGCAATCTTACACAGAGTCTCAATCTCTCCCGGGTGATTGGCGCCCATTTCTACCACGCCAAACTCAGTATCTTTATTCATGCAAAGAAGGGTGAGTGGAACGCCTATATGATTGTTGAGATTTCCTTGTGTATAGGTTACCTTATATTTTTTCGAGAGAACAGCGGCAATCAATTCTTTAGTGGTGGTTTTACCGTTTGTTCCGGTAATTCCAAGGATAGGGATTCCCAGCTTTCTTCGATGAAACAATGCCAAATCCTGTAAACACTGCAAAACGTTGTCAACTAAAATAGTGCGCGCGGAAGTTTGATATTGTTTTTCGTCAATGATTGCATAGGATGCTCCTTTCTGAACGGAATCTTCTGCAAACTTGTTCCCATTGAAATTTTCTCCTTTCAGGGCAAAAAAGAGACTTCCTTTCTCAATTCTTCTGCTATCAGTAGAAATGCTTCCTGAGGCCAGAAACAATTCATATATTTTTTCTATACTGGTCATACTTCAAAAATAACAAGCAAATGCCATAAAAAAAGCCCCATTTTAAAAAATGAAGCTTTTTTCTATTTCGTTGTATTTTATTTTTAAAATCCTTCAGGACTTCCCACTCTGGTCATGGCACAGCGGAAACCTAAATCGTTCTGGGCTTTGTCTTGTTCCAGGTAACGACGTGTGCCGGGAACTAACCAGTAAGGACGGTCTTTCCATGATCCTCCTTTATATACACGAACATCGTCAGTAATTAATGATGAAAGTGCACCGGGTTGATCATCCTGAACATACATTCCTTTTGTCCCTTTATCCTGGGCAGTATTCCAGTTATCACCTTCAATGATTTGTGAGTTTTTATCTCCATCATCATAATTACGGTAATCCATTCCTGCAATGGTATCTTTAACCAGCTCTCCGTATTCATTACGCATTAACTGTCCATTGGCATCCTTTCGATACTCTGTAATTACATTTCCTCTGAAGGGGCTGAATTCATCCATTTCATTGAACGACATTGGACGGTAAACATCGGCTACCCATTCATTTACATTACCAGCCATACAATACAAACCGTAATCGTTTGGTGAATAAGAGAATACCGGAGCTGAAATATCAGCGTTATCGTTCAAAGCACCAGCCATACCCATCATATCGCCTCGTCCGCGAACAAAGTTGGCTTTCATCTGTCCCTTGTCTTTTTTCTTGTCATCGCGCAGATAAGCTCCATTCCAGGGATACATTTTACGATCGGTGAGTAATTCACCATCA
Source organism: Draconibacterium sp. (assembly GCA_035399765.1). Classification (GTDB taxonomy): domain Bacteria; phylum Bacteroidota; class Bacteroidia; order Bacteroidales; family Prolixibacteraceae; genus Draconibacterium. The sequence continues at coordinate 17,432 of DAOPJR010000002.1, forward strand.
GTATTTCCAATTAAACCATAAGCAGCATATTCCCATTCAGCCTCTGTGGGTAAACGATAAACCGGAAGTAAAACTCCATCTTCCCAACGTACTCGACGAGTTGTCCCGTCCGGGTTTTCAATCGGCCGATCTCCTGCTGTCCCTTCATATAAACCTCCAAGGTAAGTCTGTGTAGTATACACATTCTGACCTGATTGCGTAGCATCATGGTTTAGAATTTTCTTTTCAACCAAAATCTGCTCGTTCACGCGGTCGGTTCGCCAGGCACAATAAGCTTCAGCCTGTTTCCAGGATACTCCAACAACGGGATATTCTGAATACGCCGGATGGCGGAAGTAATTATTTACATATGGCTCGTTGTACCCCAGCTGGGTTCTCCATACACTAGAATCTGGTGTTATGGATTTAAGTTTGTTTAAATCATTCGGGTAAACCCTTGCGGTCCAGAATGTAAATTCACGGTAATCCTGATTCGACACTTCTGTTTCGTCCATATAAAAAGAAGGAACGGTTACCCTGCGCGGATAGTTATCATTCCGGTACATGACGTCCTGTTCTACGCGTCCCATGGTAAAAGTTCCACCTTGAACGAAAACCAGGCCGGGGCCAGCCTCTTGATTGTATCCCGAAATGTTCGGAATGTTTCCTGTTTCAGGATCATTATATGACCAGCCGGTTGTTCTTGAGGTATCTTTTCCTCCTTTTCCAAACAAGCTACAGCCCGAAACGAGCACGGCCAGACCGAAAATGATCAGTGGTTTTAATTTCATTAAATGCATTTTTTGAATTAAATTTTCCAATCGACACAAATATAACTAATTTGATCAATTCTTATTGTTCACGTAATTCAATTATTCATCCAAGTTTTCAAGGATGTTGATATCTTTAACGCCCGGTTTGTATAGATTATTGTTTGGGTGTTGGTATTAAATTCAACAATATATCACATTAATAATCGTTGAATTGGGTATAACCAAAAGCTGTTTATGAAGAATATTTTACTTCTGTTTTTTGTTACGCTGGTTGCATTTGTTAACAGCGATATCCAGACAGACCGGGTGTTTCTGGACTGGCCAGCCAGTGATGTCGATTTCGAGGAAGGCGAAAATTATGTGGCCTGGCTCGATAATCCGGGATTCCCCGGAAATGGGTCGAAATTGCCGGTTTATACCCGATTGTGTAATAACAGATATGAACAGCAAAACGTTAAAATCTTGGTTGATGGCTATACTTTTGAGAAAATCGAAATGGATTTGTCTCCTGAAATTTTAGCTTCCATACCTGACGAAATTGTGCCGGAGATACAAATTTTAAAATCAGGGAGTTCGGTCAAACATCAAATTAAACTAATTGCAATTAAAAAAGAAGGAGGAACACTCTATCGTCTCAAATCATTTTCCCTGAAGCAGTTTCCTGTTTCTGATAGTAAAAGTACTTCCCTGTCGCATTCATGGGCGAGTTCCTCTGTTCTGAGTTCGGGTAAATGGGTTAAAATCAGTGTTCCGAAGAAGGGCATTTATAAGATTCCATATTCACAGCTTACCGGCTGGGGATTTTCGCAGCCCTCGAATGTGAAGTTATATGGCAGTGGTGCGCTTTCGCTTTCAGAAAACCCTGGAGAAATCGAATACGATGATTTAGTACAAAATGCGGTTTGGCGCAATACAAACAATGGGGAAGAATGTCTGTTTTTTTATGCCCCAGGTGCGACTGCCTGGCAGGCTGATTTGAACGGAATTTTTCATCATAAAAATAACGATTACACGAGTACCGGTTATTTCTTCTTAAGCGAAACGGGAAATGAAAAACAGACGGAAGTGTTGTCTTCTGTACCAGAAGCTCCAACACATGAACTAAGCAGTTTTGATGAATATTCATTTATTGAAAATGAATTGTACAATATATTACCACTTGGCTCAGGGAAGCAATGGTTTGGAGAAAAATTCAGTAACGGGAACGCCCGTAGTTATAATTTTGAACTCTATGATGCGGAAGCAGGAATCCAAGCCAGTCTATTCATTAACGCTGCTGCCCGAAGTTATGCTGCCTCGTCGTTTCAGGTTTCAGGAAACAGCAACAACTGGGGAACGCTTTCTTTTTCCTCGGTAAATACCAACGATACTTATGGTTTGTACGCCTATGAAAGCAACAAAAGATTTACTTTCAACGCTTCTGACGGAGCTTTAAAAGTGGATGTAAAATATTCGGCTTCGAATTCAAATGCAGAGGCATGGATGGATTACCTGGAGCTGACTTACCGGCGTAAATTAATTGCCGGGTCTGATGCACTGTTTTTTAGAGACTTGACTTCTGTAGGTTTGGGAAATGTGGCAGAGTTTTCGGTTGCAAATGCAGGCTCAACAACAAAAGTGTTAAATGTGAGTGATCCGAATAATGTAAAGGAGGTGTCTCGTGAATTAAGTGATAACACTTTAATATTTCGGCAAAAGTCTGATGAATTGCATGAGTATGTTGTTTTTAAAACTGATGGCGATTTCCCAAAGCCCACCTTTGTTTCTGATATTAGCAACCAAAATCTGCATGCACTTTCTACACCTGAGTTTCTTATTATTTCTCATCCAAATTTTATAAGTTCAGCTGAAGAGCTGGCTAATTTTCATCGCGAATATGATGGCATGTCCGTTGAAGTGGTGAATGCCGAAAAAGTATACAACGAATTTAGTTCGGGAAGTAAAAATGTGACAGGAATACGAAACTTTATCAAAATGTTTTACGATCGCGAAAGCGACTTAAAATACGTTTTACTTTTGGGCGATGGTAGCTACGATAATAGAGGGATCAACACTGAAAGCAACAACTTTATTCCAACCTATCAATCTGATAATTCACTCACGCCAACTTCGTCGTTTGTTACCGATGATTACTTTGTTATGCTGGATGATGGGGAGAGCGTATACAACGGTGCCATTGATTTGGGAATTGGTCGAATTCCTGCTTCAACAGCTTACGAGGCGCAACTGGTTGTAGATAAGGTAAAACGATATTACCAACCAGCTGCGTTAGGCAGCTGGCGGAACCGGATTACTTTTATTGGCGACGACGAAGATTCTGGTCTGCATATGAAACAATCGGAAGAATTGGCGGACTCTGTTAATGTAAATAATAACGCATTTTATACCGATAAGATTTATTTTGATTCTTATGTTCAGGAAGTTACACCTTCTGGTGAACGATATCCGGATGTAAATAATGCGATAAACGAGCGGGTAAAAGACGGAGTTCTGATTCTGAATTACGTGGGTCATGCCAACGAACGTTTCCTTGCACACGAAAGTGTTCTGACCATCAGCGATATTAACTCATGGACAAATGCCAATAAAATGCCGATTTTTGTGACCGCCACATGTGAGTTTAGCCGATTTGACGCAGATGAAACTTCGGCAGGAGAGTACGTTCTTTTAAATCCGAATGGAGGAGGTATCGGACTGTTTTCCACCACTCGTGTGGTTTATGCAACAGCTAATTTTCAGCTTAGTAAAAGTTTTTATAGCGTTATTTTTGATAACGACGAGAATGGAGAACATTACCGTATGGGTGATGTTATGCGGCTTGCCAAGACACGGATTCCCAACTCGATTAACAAACGTAATTTTTCGTTATTGGCCGACCCGGCTTTAAAACTTTCATTTCCGAAATACAATGTAATAACTGAAAGTATTAATTCACAGGATGCCGGTACGGGAAATCCGACCATTGGTGCTTTACAAAAAGTTAGAGTCAGTGGTTATGTTGCCGATGCTTTCGGTAATCGGATTGATGATTTTAGCGGGACTCTCATTCCAACGGTATACGATAAGGAAGTTAAAATGCAGACTTTGGGTAACGGTGGCGAAACGCCGGTTAAATTTAAGGTTCGGGAGAATATTATCTATAAAGGTAAATCGAGTGTGACGAATGGCGATTTTACATTTAGTTTCGTCGTTCCCAAAGATATTTCCTATAGTTTGGGTACCGGTAAAATTATGTATTATGCCGATAATGGCGAAGTGGATGCACACGGCGCATTTGAAAATTTTAATATTGGTGGAAATAGTTCGAATATCACCGACAACACCGGTCCGGATATTAAACTTTTTCTGGATTCAGAAAATTTCAACTCGGGAGATGTAACCGGTAACAGCCCGGTGTTACTGGCAAACCTGAGTGATGAAAATGGAATTAACACGGTTGGAACGGGTATCGGACATGATATAACAGCTGTGCTGGATGGCGATTATTCACAGGTATTTGTACTGAATAATTATTACCAAGCAAATACCGATGATTATACGAGCGGGAGCATCACGTATCCGTTGAGTGATATTCCGGTCGGGCATCACACCCTGATCCTAAAAGCCTGGGATGTGGCCAATAATTCATCTGAAGTTGAAATTGATTTTGAAGTGACCGGAGACCTCATGATCAGGGAAATCAGTAATTACCCTAATCCAGTGAATGATTATACTTATTTCGTGCTGGAACATAACCAGAACGATGCCAACCTCGATGTGATTTTTGATATTTACGACCTTTCTGGACGTTCGATTGATCGTTTCCAAACCAGAGTGGGGTCGAGTGGGGGAGTAACCAGCCCGATTCGATGGGATTTGGCGGAATCAAATATCGCTGCTACTTCTGGTGTTTATATTATTCGCGCCATTATCCAAAATGGTGACGGGATAATTTCAACCAAATCAGGGAAATTAATAATTACCCGCTAAATTTTCATTCGAATAAAATTTTTGGAAAAAAAGGCCGTTCATTAAGGTATATATATAATAACAGAAACAATTGTTTTATCTTTGCACGCTCAATTTTGAAATTATTATGAAGAGATTTTTTCGTTTGATTTTTGCCTTGATTCTGATAGGATTAGCAACTCAGAACATATTTGCACAGGGAACGCTGTCTGGTGCAAACACCATTACAACTGCAGTTCCTTTTTTGGCGATTACGCCTGATTCACGAGCCGGTGGTATGGGTGACGTGGGTGTTGGAACAACTCCTGATGTGAATTCGCAACACTGGAATCCGGCTAAATATGTTTTTATGGAAAGCGATATGGGAGTTGGACTCTCGTATTCTCCGTGGCTACGAAACCTGGTTTCAGATATTAACCTGGCTTACCTCACCTTCTATAAAAAATTAGACGATGTGCAGGGAATAAGTACCTCTCTTCGTTATTTTTCATTGGGTAATATAACATTTACTACTGATCAGGGAGATGTTATGGGACAACAAAGTCCAAACGAATTCGCACTTGATTTGGCCTATTCACGTTTACTTTCCGAATCATGGTCGGGTGCAGTAGCCGTTCGTTATATTCGTTCCGACCTTACCAGCGGACAGCTGGTGAACGGTATTCCGACTTATGCCGGTAATTCGTATGCTGCAGACGTTGCGTTTTATTATCACAAAGAATTCAGAAGAAACAGAAGAGATAATCTTTTTACCGCAGGTATCAATGTTCAGAATATTGGAGCAAAAATCTCTTATACTGAAGGGGAAGTAAAAGATTTTATCCCGACCACTTTAAAACTGGGAGCCTCTTACACTGTGGAACTGGATGAGTACAACAGCTTCTCTTTTTCTGCTGAAGCAAATAAATTACTGGTGCCAACACCTCCCGCTGACTCAACGCAGTATCAGGATGGCGATGTAATTTGGGCTGGTGGAATCAACTCTGATATTGGAGTTATCGAGGGTATTTTCAAATCGTTTGGTGATGCTCCCGGTGGATTTAAAGAAGAAATGAAAGAAATAACCTGGGCAGTAGGTGTTGAATACTGGTATAATAAACAGTTTGCTATTCGTGCCGGTTATTTCTACGAAAACGAATACAAAGGAAATCGTAAATTCCTGACTGCAGGTGCCGGGTTAAAAATGAACGTGTTCGCACTTGATTTTTCTTATTTGCTGCCTACTCAGCGTAATCACCCGCTTGAGAACACACTGCGTTTTACTCTGGCATTCGATATTGATGCTTTTGGACAACAACGCTGATGAGTTTCAGAGTTGGAATAGGATATGATGTACACCGTCTGGCCGAAGGAGAAAGCTTGTGGCTGGGCGGTATTTTAATTCCACACTATAAAGGAACGGTGGCTCATTCTGATGGAGATGTGGTCATTCATGCCATTTGCGATGCGCTGCTCGGAGCTTTAAAATTAAGGGATATTGGTACGCATTTCCCTGATAATGAAGCAGAGTTTAAAAACATTGATAGTAAAATACTTCTGAAACGTTCGTACGAATTGGTTCAGCAAAAAGGGTACAAACTGGTTAACCTCGATACTTCAATTAGTGCACAGCAACCCAAATTAAAACCATTCATCCCGCAAATGGAAGAAACCATGGCTGAGGTTTTGGGTGTGGAGGTAGATTGTATTTCGGTGAAAGCCACAACTACCGAGGAACTTGGTTTCGAAGGCCGCGAGGAAGGAATCAGTGTAACTGCTGTTGTATTGTTACAGAAATCATGACAAAAAAGCTTACTCTGGTAATTGGTGCGAGCGAAAATCTTTCGAGGTATTCGAACATGGCTATTCGTTCGCTTCGTACTCACGGTCATCCGGTTTTGGCACTCGCCAAACGTGAAGGACAGGTTGGAGACGTTAGAATTCAAACCGAATTTCCTACTGAAGAAATAAATACGGTAACTTTGTATGTTGGGCCGCAACATCAGCCGGAATATTACGATAAGGTGCGGAAATTAAAACCACGCCGTGTCATCTTTAATCCAGGGACTGAAAATCCTGAGTTTGAAAATCTCCTGGAAGAAAACGATATTGAAGTGGTGGAAGCATGTACACTGGTCATGTTAAGTGTCGGAAATTATTAGGAAATAAAATGTATACTGAAATTAATAGTTTCGAAGAATTTGAGAAGATGAAAAGCGAGCCGGCGTTACTGGCTTATTTTTCAACGGAAGCCTGCAACGTTTGCAAAGTGCTTAAACCCAAAGTAGTTCAGTTGCTCGAAGAGGAATTCCCGGAAATGAAAATGGCGTATGTGAAATCGGACGTCCTTCCTGATATTGCCGGGCAGAACCGAATTTTTGCAGCTCCAACTATTCTGGTGTTTTTCGATGGCAGGGAGTACATCCGTAAAAGCCGCAATATTGGGATTAGCGAATTACACGAGGCCATCTCACGGCCGTACGATATGATGTTTGGTTAATCTTTTAATAAAATTAGTTGCCTATAAATCCAGCTAGTTTTTTTTCAACTCTTCTATTTTTTTCTGAAAGCCATCTTCGTATCCTAATTTGAATCTTTTTGACAATTCAATTCCCAAAACGTAAGTGTCAATTGCTTTATCTGTTTGGTTACTTACTTCATACAATTGAGCCAGATTAGTCAAAATACCAACGTATTTTGGGTATGCTTCAGAAGCTCTTTTAAAAACTGTTATCGCTCCCGACAGGTTCTCATCATTTTTCAGTTTGAATGCTAAATCGAAATAGTCTCCCACAGGCCTTCTTGCTTTTTCACCATACTTATTCATTAGTTGTTGTTCTTCTTTTAAAAAAGATTCATTGCTATAATTCTCACTGAATTCTTGCGTAGGTTTTAAATCAGAAAAAATAAATTTTAAGCCATTATAATTAAGGATGAGCCGGGCATCATCATGTCCTTCATCCCCAACTTCTTCGTGCATCCAATGCAGGGGCTTGGGTTCATTATTTTTGATCACCTCGGTGTAACGAATCAACTCCTGTCGCATTCCCCAGCCATCACCTCCTCCAATTCCAAAATATATCGATTTGTTCATGTCGGAATGCGATTTAAAAAATGCCGGAGCTTTCTTTGTCATCTCTTCGCTATTCCACCATAAAGCCGGCGACTGAACAATAAGAGCATCAAATAATTCCGGTTTTTCCATTAAAGTATAAACACTAAATAGTCCACCAAATGAATGCCCTTCTAAAATACGGTAAGGGTGGGTTCTGTAATTAGATTCAACATAGGGGATCAATTCTTTGTGTAAAAACTGAAGAAATTTGGATGCTCCACCACTTTGTGGAAGATCAGCGTTACCGCTTCCGCCATATACATTCTTTCCGGCAGTGGAAGGAGTAAAATCTCTTGTCCTGTCTAAACTTTCAATACCCACAATTATCATTGGTGGAACAATTCCTGATTCTGTGAGTAACTCAACCGTACCTACTACATGTTTTATGTTTTGAACCCCATCCAAAAGATAAAGAACAGGATAGCCGGTGTCGCTCTCTTTGTATCCGCTTGGCAAGGAAATAATAAATGGACGGTTTTCCTTTAATATTTCAGAATATAGATGGTTATATGTGCCTAGCCCCAAAAGCTGATTGTTGTTGCTTACTTCTATTTTTTCGGCTAATTGTGCTCTGATACTGAATTGACAGCTGATTAGAAAAAGTACTACAAGTGAAATTTTGAGTGTTTTGTAATTCATAAGATTAAATCATTTCTACTGAAGACGATTTTGTCTTATTTATATTACATATTAATTAAATATTGCACTTGGGTATGTTCAATCTGTTTATATCTATATTCTCAATTTGTATTCTTTTTAGCTATTGCGAAGCGGGTATTTAATGGATAAACATCTTGTAGTTAACCAAAATTTATTGTTGGGAAAGAGTATAATCGTAAGAGAGAAAAGATAAATTGGGGTAATGGTGGTATATGTACTAATAAAAAGACCTTCAGGGTTTTGAAACCCTAAAGGTCCGGGTCTTCATTTTATTTTCCCAGCATCGGGAATAACATTTTTATGTCTTCATCAGAAGGATGTCTTCCAAATTCACAAATTTCAAAAGCTTCGGCAGCGGTAACTTTTTCGGCTCTTTCTTTTCCATACCATTTTTCAAGTGATGCCCTGATTGCCGGAGTTGGACTGTTAAAACGCCTTTTCTCCAACCATTCCAAACGGGCCTGTTCACCTTCGGGGACCTCGTCGAGTGCGCCATCTAGCCAGGGAAGCCACTCAAAAAACTGTGATTCGTGAGCCGATGCCGCATAGATTTTTTTATCATAAACGGCAGAAATATCAACGGCAATATCAGGCTGAAAAGGATTCGGTTTCTGAAATCCATCCTGCGAGTACAAAAATACCGGATTCACTTTTAAGGCCGGTACATCAGGTGCCACATTCGGAACGGTTACCAGAAAGGCAGCATCTTGTACAACAATACCGGTATTACGGTGGTCAGGATGATAATCATATGGCCGGGGCGAGATTACCACATCTGCATTCCAGCTACGAATCAAACGAATAACCTGTTTTCTCAACTCAAGCGTTGGCATGAGTTCTGCATCGTGGTTATCGAGTACTTTGTAAGTTACACCAAAACGTTTCCCAGCTTCCTGTGCTTCTGCTGTTCTAATTTTCGCCAGCGCTCCGCCACCTTTGGAAAAATGACCGGCATCACCATTAGTGAGTGAAACAAATAAAACGTTGTGTCCCATTTGCGCAAATTGGATGGCAGTTCCTCCTGCGTCCAGGTCACAATCGTCGGGGTGTGCCCCAATAACAACAATATTCAGTTTGGAATCCTGTGCCTGGATGGTAAAAGCGATTAGTACACTTAAAAAGAATAGAGTGAATGTTTTCATAAGTCAGTGGTTTAGTTTATCGGAAGTTAAGGTAAATGTTTTTTTGCAAAGTAAAAAAGAGATTTTGCTTTAAAAGCAGGCTTCTAATCTATGGGCTTTCATTTTCATAGATTAAGCTATTAATCAGATCATCATCCGCTATTTCAGGAAGTGTCACTTTCAGGTTTGGATTTTCCTTCATCGCCTGTTCAATCGCAAAACGGGCAGGTTTATTTCGTGCCCAGCTTCGCCGCGAGATACCGTTATTTACATCCCAATGAAGCATCATTTTCAATCGCTCTTCGGCTTCGGCTGTTCCGTCGATTGTCATTCCAAAACCACCATTAATTACTTCGCCCCAGCCAACACCACCACCGTTGTGCAACGACACCCAGGTAGCGCCACGAAAAGCGTCACCCACAAAGTTTTGTACGGCCATGTCGGCCGTGAAGGAAGAGCCGTCGTAAATATTGGAAGTTTCACGGTAAGGCGAATCGGTGCCCGAAACATCGTGGTGATCGCGGCCCAAAACAATAGGTGCTGAAATTTTTCCATCACGTATGGCATCATTAAAAGCCTTGGCAATCTGAGTTCGGCCTTTACAATCGGCATATAAAATGCGTGCCTGCGAACCAACCACCAGTTTGTTTTTACCGGCTTCACGAATCCAGTGGATGTTGTCTTCCATTTGCCGGGTAATTTCATTTGGTGATTCCTTTGCCAGGCTTTCCAATACTTCAGCAGCAATCCGATCCGAAGTTTCAAGGTCTTTTGGATTGCCAGAAGTACATACCCATCGGAATGGTCCAAAACCATAATCGAAAAACAGCGGCCCCATAATATCCTGAACATACGAAGGATAAATAAAATCACCTTTTTCGTTGGTAATATCAGCTCCGGCACGACTGGCTTCCAACAGGAAGGCATTTCCGTAATCCCAGAAATACATGCCACGTGCAGTCATTTTATTCACCGCTACTACATGTCGCCGTAGCGACTCATATACTTTCTCACGGAAAAGTTCAGGTTGTTCCGCCATCATTTTATTTGACTCATCAAACGATTGTCCCACAGGATAATAACCTCCTGCAAACGGATTATGAAGCGAAGTTTGATCTGAACCCAATTCAACTGGAACATTTTCTTCTACGAGTTTTTCCCAGAGGTCAATCACGTTTCCCTGATAAGCCAGCGAAACAGCCTCTTTTTCCTCCCTGGCTGTTTTTATTCGAAGAAGAAGTTCATTCAAATCAGTAAACACTTCATCTACCCACCCTTGCGAATGACGAACTTCAACCGCTTTCGGATTTACTTCTGCTACCACGCAGATCATTCCGGCAATTACTGCAGCTTTGGGTTGTGCTCCCGACATTCCTCCCAGTCCACTTGTTACGAAAATTTTCCCGGCAACCTCTCCCTGCGAATGGATTCGGGCTGCGTTCATAACTGTTATGGTGGTTCCGTGTACAATTCCCTGCGGACCAATGTACATGTACGATCCGGCAGTCATTTGTCCGTATTGCGAAACGCCAAGTGCATTCATTCGTTCGTAATCGTCACGGCCTGAATAATTTGGAATCACCATGCCGTTGGTAACAACCATACGTGGTGCGTTTTTATGCGATGGAAACAAACCCATCGGATGGCCGGAATACATTACCAATGTCTGTTCATCGGTCATCTCGGACAGGTATTTCATCGTAAGCAGGTATTGCGCCCAGTTTTGAAATACTGCCCCATTTCCTCCGTAAGTGATCAGTTCATGCGGATGTTGTGCCACTTTTGGATTGAGATTATTCTGAATCATCAGCATAATGGAAGCCGCCTGTTTCGATCTCGCCGGGTATTCATCAATTGGACGGGCTTGCATTTCATAATCGGGGCGGAACCGGTACATGTATATTCGTCCAAACATTTCGAGCTCATTCAAAAATTCGGAAGCCAGAACTTCATGAAATTTTTGCGGGAAATAACGAAGAGCATTTTTCAGAGCCAGTTTCTTTTCATCACTGGTTAAAATATCTTTTCGTTTTGGGGCGTGATTGATGCTTGAGTCGTATGGTTTTGGAAGTGGCAGTTCAGCCGGAATACCTTCTAAAATTACTTCTCTGAAATGTGCCTTTATCATGATAATTTCTCCTTAATCTTATTAATTTCGGGGTACAACGGCAAAATATCGCCTTTCCCCGATAATTGCGATGATATTTGGCACTTTTTAAGAATATTTGTTACCATTCAAAATAAATAAAGAAAATGAAACGATTTGGAATTGTACTGATAGCAGTTGTGAGTGCCTTTTTGTTTTCCAGTTGCGGATACAACAAGATGGTTGAAATGGATGAACAGGTAACCTCGCAATGGGCGCAGGTTGAAAACGTTTACCAGCGCCGGGCTGATTTGATCCCGAATTTGGTAAATACTGTAAAAGGTTATGCTGCGCACGAACAGGAAACCCTGGAAGGAGTGATTGAAGCACGTTCAAAAGCCTCTTCCGTAAATATTGATGCCGATAAACTGACTCCGGAAACCATTCAGCAATTTACACAGGCTCAGGATGGACTCTCTTCAGCATTAAGCCGTTTAATGGTGGTTGTGGAACGTTATCCCGACCTGAAGGCCAACCAGAATTTTCTGGATTTACAGGCACAACTGGAAGGAACAGAAAACAGGATTGCAGTGGAAAGGAAGAAGTTTAATGAAGTAACGCAGAGCTATAATGCTTATATCCGAAAATTCCCGCAGGTGATTTACTCGGGCTGGTTTGGGTTTGATAAGAAAACATATTTTGAAGCTCAGCAGGGAGCAGAAAAAGCACCTGAAGTGCAGTTCTAAAACTGAATAGTTGAACAACAGAACGTCATGCTGGACATCAGTTGATGGATTCAGCATGACAGATTTTTTAAAATGTAAAAAATGGGAGTACAGAAATATTTTTCGGAAGCAGATAAGCTCCAGATAACAAATGCAATACGGGTAGCTGAGACCAATACGTCGGGAGAGATTCGTGTGCATATTGAGAATAAATGTGTGGGAGATGTACTTGACCGTGCAGCTTACATTTTTGAAAAGCTGGAAATGCACAAAACTGCTCTTCGAAACGGAGTGTTGTTTTACCTGGCCATGGACGACCGGAAGTTTGCCATTTTGGGTGATGCTGGAATTAACAAAGAAGTTGCCGAAGATTTCTGGGAAAGTACAAAGGAAGTGGTGATCAAAAAACTGAAAGAAGGAAAAATTGCAGAAGGACTTGCCAATGGAATCATCAAAGCCGGAGATCAATTAAAATCGCATTTCCCTTATCAGAAAGACGATATCAATGAATTGTCAGACGATATTTCGTTTGGAAAATAGAAAAATCATGAAAAAATTAATATCAACACTACTGGCAATTTTCTCCGTTTCAATTGTATTGAATGCACAGATACCTGATCGTCCTGTACCGCCCCGGCTGGTGAATGATTTTGCAGGTGTGCTTAATAAAAACGAATACAGTAAACTTGAAAATACACTGGAAGACTTTGCCCGACAGACTTCCACACAAATAGTAGTAGTAACTGTTGCCGATCTGGATGGATATGACCGGTCTGATTATGCCTTTCAACTGGGTGAAAAATGGGGAGTCGGTCAAAAGGGAAAAGACAATGGTATTGTTGTACTTCTGAAACCCAAAAGCGGGAACAGTAGCGGTCAGGTTTTTATAGCAACTGGCTATGGCCTGGAAGGGGTATTGCCAGATGCGATTGTAAACCGGGAAGTAGTTGATAACGAGATGATTCCCCAGTTTAAGCAAAACGATTATTATGGTGGACTTGCTGCCGGCTTGAATGTCATTATGGCGATTACAAGAGGAGAATACACTGCCGAGCAATACAAGGAAAAAGTAGATGCAGGTGGAGCTGCCGGAATTCCTTTTATATTCATTTTATTCATTCTGATGTTTGTTCTGTTAGGGCGTCGTCGAAGAGGACGGTTTTACTCTCCGGGAAGAAGCCTGCCTTTCTGGTTGGCCATGGGAATGATGTCAGGAAGCAACCGGTCATCAGGTTCTTTTGGTAATTTTTCTTCGGGAGGAGGAAGCTTTGGCGGATTTGGTGGCTTCGGCGGAGGAAGTTTTGGTGGCGGAGGCGCTGGCGGAAGCTGGTAGACTTTAGTCGAAAGTTTAGAGTTTATAGTCATTCACCGGTTGAATTTATATCTTTCAGTGAATGAATTACAAAATAATGTTCAAGTATCCGTCTTTCGTGTTTTTCGGAAGGCGGTTTTTTTCTGCTTTTTTCAAAAGGGATTAAATAAAAAAGCCGGTCCCTTCAGGAAACCGGCTTTATAGTATTTTAGATTAGCTTATTCAGCTACGTCTTCAATCACATTGATGTTTTCATCCACCAAGATACGGCCACAATATTCGCAAACAATAATCTTTTTGCGACTTGCAATATCTAACTGACGCTGTGGTGGAATGTTCGCGAAGCAACCTCCGCAAGCATCACGCTGGATGGTTACAACTGCCAAACCATTGCGAGCATTTTTACGGATACGTTTGAAAGCTGTCAGCAGACGAGGCTCGATAAATGATTCGATTTTTTCTGATTTGGCTTTCATTTTTTCCTCTTCAATCTTGGTTTCTTCAGTAATCTCTTCCAGTTCTTTTTTCTTACGCTCCAGGTCTTCTTCGCGTTCTTTCAACTGTGTTTTTGATTCCGAAATCGCCTCTTTTTTAGAGGTCATATCGGTAGTGAATTCGCGAATACGTTTTTCAGATAATTCGATTTCCAGGGTCTGGAACTCGATTTCTTTTGAAAGTGAGTCAAATTCACGGTTGTTACGAACGTTGTTCTGTTGTTCCGTATATTTTGCGATCAAAGCCTGAGAATCTTTGATGGCAATTTTTTTATTGTTAATGGCTGTATCCAGATTCTTGATTTCATCGTCAAGATTCACCAACCTGGTTTTTAACCCGGCAATATCATCTTCCAGGTCCTGTACTTCCAACGGAAGTTCTCCCCGTAATGTTTTAATCTTGTCAATTTCTGAAACTACAGTTTGCAATTCATGCAGTGCGCGTAGTTTTTCTTCAATCGAAAGGTCTTTTTCTTCTTGCCTTGAATAGGATGTATTCATGCCTTCAATATTTTATTTATTTATTCTCTTTGTTTTGCAGGCTTTCCTGCTTTCATTCAATTGTCTCCGGGCTTATAACGTGCTGGTGGACAAAATGTTTTTATATTTTGCTCCCGCAGGTTTTTAACCAAAAATCAGAAGTAAAAAACCGGGTTGGTATTTACCCCTGACAAACGGACTGCAAATGTAGAGAATTTTTTCGTAAGTAACTCATAAAAAAGTTCTTTAGTGAACTGTTCACTTTCAAAATGTCCCACATCTGCAATTACAATTTTATTTTCAGCGTCGAAGAACTGATGATATTTAAAATCGCCACTGATAAATATATCGGCACCGGTTGAAATAGCGCGATTCAGAAGAGATGATCCTGCACCACCACAGACAGCCACTTTTTTTACATTTTTGCCCAATAACCGTGTATGTTTAATGGCTCCGGTCCCAAGGGTATCTTTTACCTGCTGCAAAAATTCGGTTTCGCTTTTTTCTGCAGGAAGCTCACCGATCATGCCCATTCCGACCCGTTCAAATTTATTCTCGAGCGGATAAATATCGTATGCTACTTCTTCGTAAGGATGTGCATTTAATAAGGCAGTAATTACTTTTGACTGGATATAGGAAGGAAAAACAGTCTCGAAGCGAATTTCATTTTCGTAATGATGTTTTCCTTTTTCACCCACAAAAGGATGCGTTGAGTCATTTCCACGAAATGTACCTTGCCCGTGAGTGTTGAAACTGCATGAATCGTAATTCCCAATGTGTCCGGCCCCGGCGGAAAAAACGGCTTCCCGAACTTTCTCAGCATGATCTACAGGAATAAAAGTGACAAGTTTCTTTAATAATCCATCTGCAGTTTCCAATATCCTGCAGTTTTCGAGGCCAAGTTTTTCACATATCTTCCCATTTACGCCATTCGTAACACTATCCAAATTGGTGTGGGCGGCATAAATAGCAATGTCGTTTTTTATGGCTTTTAAAACGGTGCGCTCCACATAATTTCTCCCCGTGATTTTTTTCAAACCTGAAAAAATAATAGGGTGGTGTGCTACAACAAGATTGCATTTTTGCTGAATAGCTTCTTCTATTATTTCTTCGGTTACATCAAGGGTAATCAGTATTCCTTTTACTTCCTCTGTCGTATCGCCAATTATCAATCCGGCATTATCATATGATTCCTGTAGTCGCAGAGGTGCGATAGTTTCCAGAAAATTGGCTATGTCTTTAATCTTTGTCATTGAATCCGTTTCTGATTTCAATCAATTCCTGTTTAATATCCTGAAGACGTTTTGCGATTTCATAATTGTTGAGGGTATCTTCTCTATTGTCTTTCAGTTTTTGCCGGGCTCCTTTAATAGTCAGGCCCCGCTCCTTCACCAGGTAATTGATGAGTCGAATGGTTTCAATGTCTTCCTTGGTAAAGAGCCGGTTTCCCTTTTTGTTTTTAAAAGGTTTCAACGCCTCAAACTGCTGCTCCCAATAACGGATATGCGAAGGATTGAGCCCGAACATTTCGGATACTTCGCCTACTGAGTAGTAAATTTTTTCTATTTCGGGTTTTTTGTAAGGCACCTTTTTCGTGATTTGACATGCAAGATAGTTAGATTTTAAAATGAGAGCAAAATTAATAACATCGTCATTTGGATCATATGATCAACTAATCAAAATATTTTGCCGGGGTTTGTGGTTAATTGATTAAATAACTTATAAAACATCTTCAAATCCTTCACTAAGTTGTATGTTATAGATACATGTCTTGCAAAAATATTTTGGAATTTAGATTTAAAATTATACTTTGCCGGTCCATTAAGTTTTTACAGAAGAAGTTAAACCCATTAAGTTAAGCTGGAGGACGGTCATGAATGAATACATTTTAGTTACTGTTGTACTTTTATTATTGTTTTTTTACATCCGGTATTTACTAAAATATCCGGAAGATTTTGCGAATTATTATACGCGTATAAGGTTCTATAAGCAATCACCTGAAATAGAATAATCGTTCCTAAAACAAGCAAAACTTTCACCAGTTCGTTAGTGGAAGTTATAAATATGCTTTAAAATTAATCTAATGATTGTCCGATGTTGGATGAAATGGCAATCATCTTGTCATATTCCTGCGGACTTAAATCCTGAAAAACGAAATATGTTGGATTTACCTTCTGTCCATTTTTATGAACTTCGTAATGAAGGTGTGGTGCAGTTGATCCTCCTGTATTTCCCACGTAACCAATAATATCGCCACGTTTAATCTTCTGCCCCCGCTTTACATTGAATTCATTCAGGTGCCCATAAACGGTTTCATACCCAAAACCATGATCGATTTTGATACTCATTCCCAAACCAACACGACTCCTTTTTGAACCACTTACCTCGGTTACTTCACCATCTCCGGTAGCATAAACAGGGGTCCCGATTGGGGCGGTGAAATCTTGTCCCCAGTGCATTTTCCTAACTTTATAAATGGGGTGCATACGATAACCCCATCCACTTGATGTTCTCTTCAGGTCCTTATTACTTACGGGCATAATTGATGGGATAGATGCCAGCATCTTTTCCTTGTTTAGCGCGAGCGCCATCACTTCATCGTAGGATTTTGACTGGATATAGGCTTTCTTTGAAAGAATATCCAGTTTTTTTGCCGTAGAAATGATCAACTCGGAATTATTTAAATTTTCGAGATGTGAGTATTTATTAACTCCACCAAAACCAGCTTCTCGTACGGAAGAAGGAATCGGTTCTGCTTCGAAAATTACACGGTAAATATTGTCGTCACGTTGTTCCAGATCATCCAGTACCTTCCCAACTTTGTCCAGATCTTTCGACATCAATTCATATTGGGAAAGCACCTGTTGGTAATCGCGACGCAGTCGTTTTGTTTTGGGCGTTTCGTATAAATTCAGAAAAATAACTACAAAAACCAAGGCCAAAGCCAAGCTGCTTGACAGATAAGTAGCTATCTTCATCACCTTTTCTTTCCAGGTGAGACCAATGCTTTCGTAGTTTAATGTTTCCGGATTAAATTTGTACTTTTTTCTTGCCATCCAGACTCCTTTTTTTCACGTTTTCAGCAAATTCAATTTAAAGGTTTAACTTTGCGTGGTTTTAAAAAAACGTGATATTTACACGCCGCAAATGTAAGTAATTAACTCATATATAGGGTTTTTATTTCATTTGTATTAATTTTTTTTAACTAAAATATAAATACTGACAGACGGTAATATGAAGACTTCTAAAGAGATACGTGCAGCTTTTCTTGACTTTTTTAAGGAAAAACAACATCAGATCGTAAACTCGGCACCCATGGTGGTAAAGGGTGATCCAACTTTGATGTTTACCAATGCGGGTATGAATCAGTTTAAGGATTGGTTCCTGGGAAACGAACCTGTAAAATGGAACCGTGTGGCAGACACTCAGAAATGCTTACGTGTTTCGGGGAAACATAACGACCTGGAGGAAGTAGGACTGGATACCTATCACCATACCATGTTCGAAATGCTTGGAAACTGGTCGTTCGGCGATTATTTCAAAAAGGAAGCAATTGATTGGGCATGGGAGTTTTTAGTAACGAGAATGGGAATTGATCAGAGTCGTCTGTATGCCACAGTTTTTGAAGGGAGTACCGATGACAACCAGGAGCGTGATAATGAAGCGGCCGGTTACTGGGAGCAATATCTTCCACTTGAGCGGATTTTGAATGGAAACAAAAAAGACAACTTCTGGGAAATGGGAGACACTGGACCGTGTGGTCCGTGTTCAGAGATTCACGTAGATATTCGTCCTCAGGCTGAAGTTGATAAAATTCCGGGACGGGAATTGGTGAATAAAGATCATCCACAAGTTATTGAAATATGGAATCTGGTATTTATCCAGTTCAACAGAAAAGCAAACGGAGTTTTGGAAGAACTGCCAGACAAACATGTGGATACCGGAATGGGATTCGAACGCTTGTGCATGGTTTTGCAGGGTAAAACCTCGAATTACGACACCGATGTTTTCCAAAGTACTATCAGTGAGATTGGTAAACTGGCTAATAAAAAATACGGAGACAACGAAAAGGCAGACATTGCCATGCGTGTGATCGCCGATCACCTTCGCGCCGTGGCTTTTGCCATTGCCGAAGGACAACTTCCTTCAAATAACAAAGCAGGTTATGTAATCCGACGGATTCTGCGACGTGCAGTTCGCTATGGTTATACTTTCCTCGAATTCAAAGAAGCAACTATCTTCCGTTTAATTGAGGTACTTAAAAATACAATGGGTGAGGCTTTTCCTGAATTGGTTAGTCAGCAGGTGTTGGTTGAAAAGGTAATTAAGGAAGAAGAAGAATCATTCCTTCGCACACTTTCAACGGGTATTAAACTACTTGACGAGTTGATAATCAAAGCCAAAGCTGACGGCTTGAAAGAAATTGCGGGCAAGGATGCATTTGTGTTGTATGATACATATGGATTTCCGCTCGACCTGACCGAGTTAATCACTCGTGAAAATGGATTAGGAGTGGATAACAGTGGCTTTGCCGTTGAAATGGAAGCCCAGAAAAACCGTTCACGAAATGCTGCTGCCCAGGAAACCGACGATTGGGTGGAACTTCGTAAAATTGAAAAGACCGAATTTATTGGCTACGACCGTTTGGAAGCCGAAATTCGTATAGCACGTTACCGCAAAGTAACTCAGAAGAAAAAAGTATTTTACCAATTGGTTTTTGACCAGACTCCATTTTATGGTGAGTCAGGTGGTCAGGTTGGAGATACCGGAACCATTGAATTTGATGGTGTGAAAACACGCATCTTCGATACACAAAAAGAAAACAACCTGATTGTTCATCTTGTTGAGAAACTTCCTGAAAATCCTGGAGAATTCTTTTGGGCTGTTGTTGATGGGAAACGCCGTATCAGCATTGCTAACAACCACACTGCGACCCATCTCTTACACGCCGCACTCAGAGAAGTACTTGGCAAACATGTGGAACAAAAAGGTTCGTTGGTGAATGCCGACCACCTGCGTTTCGATTTTTCCCATTTTCAGAAAATGACTGATGAAGAGATTGAAAAAGTGGAGTTGTTGGTTAATCAGAAAATAAGAGAAAACTCAGTGCGGGAAGAAAACCGTGAAACACCGATTTCAGAAGCAAAAGCTGCCGGAGCAATGATGTTGTTCGGTGAAAAATATGGTGAGGCAGTACGCACCATCAAATTTGGCGAATCACTCGAACTTTGCGGAGGAACACATGTGGACTCTACCGGCCAGATTGGGATATTAAAAATTGTGTCGGAAAGCGCTATTGCTGCTGGAGTGCGCAGAATAGAAGCCATTACTGCCGACCATGCTGAGAAATACATTAACGAGCAACTCAATATTCTTAAAAACATTCAGGAAGTTATCAAGGGATCGAAAGATGTTCTGGGTACTGTAACCTCAATTCTTCAGCAAAATTCAGAGCTCTCGAAACAGATCGAGAATTTTCAGCGCGAGAATATGAAAATTGCAAAGGCAAACCTGAAAAGTAAAGTTTTGCAAGAGCGTGGAGTAAATATCATCGCGCAAAAAATAGCTCTCGATAATAGTGGATTAATCAAGGATCTGGCTTTCCAGCTAAAAGGTGAAGTTGACAATCTCTTCCTGGTTTTAGGTGCAGAAATTGGAGGAAAACCAAACCTGACGGTGATGATTTCAGAAAATATCGTGGAGGAAAAAGGATTGAACGCCGGACAAATTGTTCGTGAAGCCGGAAAAGAAATACAAGGCGGTGGAGGTGGGCAGGCATTTTATGCCACTGCCGGTGGAAAAAATGTTGATGGACTCGATGCTGCCATCGAAAAAGCACTTTCGTTTTTACAATAGTAAATTGAACACATAATTGAAAGAACCGTTTCTGAATAGAGGCGGTTCTTTTTTTGTAAAAAATACTTTCTTGTCGCTTTTACCGTTCTTTCTTTGATTTAATCTAAATAAGAGGTATTTTCAGCCACGATTTGAATGAACAAAGACCGGGAACATTCCGTTATGGGTTTCAATTCTCCCCTTAATGGGAGAGAGGTGGTCTCCTAAATCAATATAAATTATCTGGTAAGATGAAAAAAATCTATGCGTTTATAACTTCCCTGCCATTTATGGCTTTTATTTTTTTAGCGCTGGCATTTTCCATGGCAATTGCCACTTTTGTTGAAAGTAGTTATGGGACGCCAACTGCGAGAGCTTTAATATACAATACACGCTGGTTTGAGCTTTTGTGGGGATTATTTGCGCTTAACCTGATCAATAACCTTTTTCGTTACCGGTTTTTTACAGCCCGAAGATTTACCCTTGGCATATTTCACATTTCTTTTTTAGTTATGATACTCGGAGCTGCCATTACCCGGTATTTTAGTTTCGAAGGGATGATGCACATTCGTGAGAACCAAAGCTCGAATTTCATCTTATCGACTGATGACTATTTTTATGCTTCATTTGGTGATCAGCAAAAAGAAAAGAAAGTTCGATTCTCGGAACTGACTCCACGACAGTTTTCAGCAGAGTTCGATGTGAACGGAATGAAAGTTAAAGTTAAAACCGTTGGTTTTATCGAGAATGCCGAACGAAAAGCTGTTCCTTCCGATTCTGGGAAACCGATTATTGATTTTGTATTTGCAGTCCCGGGCGGACAAGGCATGCAATCTTTTACTTTCCAACAGGGAGATGTACTCGATCATCCCGGATTTACAGCTGGGTTTGATGTGCCACAGGAGCACATGATTAATTTTTTCCAGCAGAACGGTCAGTTGTATATGATTTCTTTTATGCCTTTGGAAGAGACAACCATGGCAACCCAGGAGACTGTAACATTGGCTGCCGGCGACACAATCCCAGTTAAACCTATGTTTTTATATGGATTTGGTGATTATCGTTTCCTGATTCGTAATTATTTCCCGAGCGCAAGTTTCAGTGCGGTTAAAAGCCAGAATGAAACCAATGAAGATGTCGTATTTGTTGAAATTTCAGATGGAATTAACCAGCAAACAGTTTCTGTGTTTGGACATTCGGCAACCATTCCTGACACAGTGAAAGTTCCACTGGGGAATGGCATTTTGAAACTGGCTTATGGTTCAATGCCGGTGGCTCTGCCATTTAGTATTTATTTGCGCGATTTTCAGCTCGATCGTTACCCGGGATCGCAATCTCCTTCCTCTTTTGCTTCTGAAGTAGTATTAACTGACCCGGGAGAAAACCTTACAGAGAATATTCGGATTTTTATGAATAATACACTTACCCATCGTGGCTACAAGTTTTTCCAGTCGTCATATGACATGGATGAAAAAGGTACAATCCTCTCTGTGAATCATGATTTTTGGGGAACATGGATTTCTTATCTGGGATATTTCCTGCTCTTAGTCGGTATTGTTACATCACTCAGTAACAAGCATTCATATTTTCAATTCCTGGCGCAGAAATTAAAAAACAATTCTGTTAAAATATTGCTGCTTTTGGCATTGCTTAGTGGAAGTGTTTTTGGTGTAAAGGCGCAGGGGAACATGTCTGCTATGATTCCTCCCATCGACCAGAATATTGTGGATGAATTCGGTAAAGTGTGGGTACAGGGAGTTGATGGCAGAATTGAACCCATTTCAACCCTCACCAGCGAGATTGTTCGAAAATTGACGCACAAATCGACTGTTTACGGTAAGTCTCCGGATGAAGTGGTCCTGAGTATGATGACTCATCCCGAGATTTGGCGAACCATGCCAATGGTGTTGGTAGGAGAGAAGATGCTGGCTCAGCAATTGGGCGTACAGGGGAAATACATTGCCGTAGAATCTTTATTCGATGCACAAGGCAACTATTTGATTCTTGAACAGGTACGTGCGGCTTACGCCAAAGCGCCCGCTTTCAGAAATAAATTAGAAAAAGAATACATCAATCTGGATGAACGCGTTAATATTTCTTTTATGGTTTTTCAGGGGTCGATGTTTAATGTTTTTCCAAGAGCAAAAACAGAAGACTCGTGGTATGCTCCGGGAGCTACAGCATTTGAATATACTGGTGGAGACTCCATTTTTGTGAAAAGCGGGTTCCAGCTGTTTTTACAATCAATTCTTGATAACAACCCGGCAGATGCCATTCAAATATTACAGGCACTGGAGAACTTCCAGGTGAAATACGGTGGAAATCTGATTCCCGGAGAAACCATGCGAAACATTGAAATTCTGTACAATAAGGTGAATCCGTTTAAACGGATTTTCCCATATTACCTGATGTTTGGTTTCTTGTTGCTGGTAGTGTTGCTCATTAATATTTTCAGGCTGAAACCTTTGCCCAACTTTATAAAATATGGATTTTTAGGTGTCATCGTTATTTTATTTTTAGTTCATACTTTTGGTCTTGTACTGCGCTGGTACATTTCGGGGCATGCCCCCTGGAGTAACGGATACGAATCAGTTGTTTATGTGGCATGGGCAGCTATGTTAGCCGGTCTCATCTTTGGGCGGAAGTATCCTTTAGTGGTAGGAACTGCAGCTTTCCTTTCAGGAATTGCGCTATTTGTGGCACATCTGAGTTGGATGAATCCCGAAGTGACGAACCTAGTTCCCGTTTTGAAATCATACTGGTTAACCATTCATGTTGCAATTATTACAGCGAGTTACGGTTTCCTTGGTTTGAGTACCTTCCTTGGTGTTCTTACGATGATACTTTTTGTAATGCGGAATCAACATAACTCAACCCGGGTAAGCGGTTTTATTGAACAACTTACCACCATCAATGAAATGTCGGCAACTGTTGGCTTATACGCTCTAACTTTTGGAACTTTCCTGGGCGGAGTTTGGGCCAACGAAAGCTGGGGCCGTTACTGGGGCTGGGATCCCAAAGAAACCTGGGCACTTATTACGGTTGTAATTTATTCTTTCATTGTTCACATGCGTTTGATTCCTCCTCTGAAAGGAGTGTTTAATTACAACCTGGCATCTATTCTTGGTTTTGCCTCGGTAATGATGACTTATTTTGGAGTGAACTATTATCTGGCAGGTTTGCATTCATACGGGAAAGGTGTGGCTGATGGAGTGAACCCGGCTGTGCCAGGTAGTTTTGCTTTATTGGCAGCATTAATTATCTGGGCGTATATCAAAGATTCGAAACACCAAAAGGCAAATCAGAAAGAATAAAATGAATGATCAGGATTGAAAAATGCAGGATAATTTATTTCCTGACATTTTTACTGAATATTATACTGTTTTTTCTTTTGTTCTTCTTAAATTTATTTCGTTTCAAATACTTATGGACAGTTTATTTGAATCGACTTATTGAATATTATTATAGTTGAGTCTCTTACGGTGTTAAATGACTTAATTCAACCATTAAAGAATAAACCCCATGATTACAGATTTTAACTTTATCAAGCTTGGCGATCATGGCAATTATTCATTTAATCAACAACCTAAAAAGAGAGTATTTATATAAACAGGTTTTTCGACTTCATACCGAACAACAGAAGGAAACAATTTCAGAGTCTGTACTTGAAAAATATTACCTGAAGTGGCGGAGAGAGAACAAGGTTCCGTATTGGTGCGATAACCACAGATGTTTATTACATAAAAAAAATCCGAAATGGAATGGGAAAAAAATTATACTGGAGATTGACCATATTGATTCAGTAAATAACAACTGGAGACTTAAAAATTTACGCCTACTCTGTCCTAACTGCTGCAGTCAACTAAAAATATAATCTGAAAACAAGCGAATGTATTCAAAACATTATAATCTTTCGAACATCTTTTTTTACAATTCGAATATTCGTTTTTTTTGACTACTTATTAAAGTGAAGAGACGAACTGTTTTTAATCATTTTGTAATAAACTGTTTTTCAGTTTGTTTTGCATTGTTTTTTCTAAATTAGAAACAATCCAATAATTTAGATTGTATAAAAATAAGATTCGTTGAGTAAACCCATTAATTGTTTGTTAATCAGCACCCAAACAAAACTGTTATCTTACGCCGTTTTTTAATTTCTTTTACATGGAACAGACAGTTACCCGGACTTTTGATATTCTCGAACGCGCAATCAATGAGTTTCCAAGAAAAGACGCCCTCGGTGGTAAAAAAGGCGGCAAGTGGTACACGTATTCTTCTGAAGAATACCATATTAAATCACATCAGTTTGCGATGGGTTTGCTGGCCCTGGGTTTTCAAAAAGGCGACAAGATAGCCACAGTGACCACTAACCGGCCGGAATGGAACTTTGCAGACATGGGAATGTCGATGACAGGAGTGGTACATGTTCCTATTTATCCAACCTTGGGTGAAGACGAGTACCGTTATATTCTGAAGCACGCTGAAGTTAAAATGTTGCTGGTTGGCGATGCCAAACTCTACGAAAGTATGTTGCCACTAGCCAATCTTCTCGAAATAATGGTTTACACCTTCGAAGAGGTGAAAGGCGCCAAAAATTACCAGGAAATCCTGGATTTAGGTGAATCAGAAAAGAAAGACTGGGAAAAGAAGCTGGAGGAATTGAAAGCTACTATTACTCCGGATGATTTGGCAACACTAATCTACACTTCAGGAACGACAGGAGTTCCCAAAGGAGTTATGCTAACCCAGGAAAATCTGGTGTCGAATTTTGTGGCACACTCAAAAATGCATAATCTCGGGAAAGACCACCATGTGATCAGTTTCTTACCATTGTGTCATGTATACGAACGCAGCGTGAACTATCATTTCCAATACAAGGGAATGGGAGTTTACTATGTCGGGAACCTGTCGCAGATTGTAAGCGCCATTAAAGACATTAAGCCACACATGTTTAATTCTGTTCCCCGTTTGCTCGAAAAAGTGTACGATGGTTTTGTTGCAAAAGGAAAGGAGCTTTCAGGAATTAAAAAAGCCTTGTACTTCTGGGCATTGAATCTGACCCAACATTTTGAATACAATAAAAAATATAGTCCGTTAATGAAAATTAAAATAAAAATTGCGGACAAACTCATTTATTCAAAATGGAGGGAAGCATTGGGTGGAAATATTGTGTACATTGTTTCGGGAGGAGCTGCGTTACAACCTCGTATTGCGCGTGTGCTTGGAATGGCGGGTATGTTTAATCTGGAGGGTTACGGGTTGACAGAAACATCGCCGGTAATTGCGGTTAACAGTCCTGCTTCAACCGAAATGATGATTGGAACGGTTGGTCCTGTTTTGGAAGGCGTTGAAGTTAAAATTGCTTCGGATGGCGAGATTCTTTGTAAAGGTCCGGGTGTAATGAAGGGCTATTACAAAGCTCCGGAATTGACCGATGAGGTGATCGATGAAAACGGATGGTTCCATACCGGTGATATCGGAACGCTGGTTGATGACAAATATTTAAAGATTACCGACCGTAAAAAAGAAATCTTCAAACTATCGGGGGGAAAATATATTGCGCCGCAAATGATCGAAAACAAACTGAAGATGTCGAACATGATCGAACAGGTAATGGTAATTGGCGCGAACGAAAAATTTGCAAGCGCACTGATTTCTCCGAATTTCCCGTTTTTACACGACTGGGCTGCAGAACACAAGCTGCACTATGAAGACAATAAGGCACTCATTCAGTTACCCGAGGTAAGCTCACTTATTCAAAAAGAAGTAGCTCAGATCAATAAAACCCTGGGTAGTCATGAACAGATAAACCGGATTCGCCTGGTGTGTGAAGAATGGAGTCCGGCTTCGGGTGAACTTTCCCCAACATTAAAGCTAAGAAGAAACATGGTGGCGGTAAAATACCAACACCTGATCGACGATATTTATTCGGTTAGCAAACAAAACGAAGTGGCTTTTTAACAAGCGCGCGTTGCGCTATCTGAACCAAACTTAGCCAAGGCTGCAGGTTTCACTCCTGCAGCTTTTTTGTTTAAAAGAGTGCCCGGTCCCAGGGAATTGCAGCAAGAATGACAATCAGTGAGATGGAATAAAAAATGGCAGCACTGCGATGACGTTTCCATCCAGCCACATCTTTTTTTGTTTTGCTACGTCCGATATGAACCAAAACAAGAGCAATCAGCATCATAAGAATGTGTTCAACTGCATAGAAACGAAGGTCAGCATTTTTCATTGCAGCCCCAAAATCTTTAAATGCAAGTTTTGTAATCGGGCTTAAGAAAGCATACAAAATCAAACCAATCAGAAATTGCAAGTCCATGAATATCATTAAAAATAAGCCTGCTTTACTGTCTAAACTTTTCCATTCTTTCTTTCTAGTCCAACCATAAAATCCCAGAATTATAGCCAGGAGAAGGCTTACTAAAACCAACCAGCGTAATCCGCTGTGTGCATGTAATAGTCCGTTATACATATTATTAATTTTCTAATTTTTAACTCTCAAATGAAACACCTGAAACAGAAATTGGTTGATTTTTTTTGCTTGAAAGTTCAAACTTTTCGGTTTTGTCGCACAAGTATTTTCCCTGCTTCAGGTTTGTTAACCAGTTAATCACATTTTTTGCGAGCATATTTTTGAGGATTGTATGCATGTTTTATTGTATGATTTGACACATGAATTAAAAGTGGCACGGCAATCTTTTTTTTGATTGGCCGTTAAAAAGGCAACTACAACCTGGACAGTATAAAAATCGTTTAAATAAAGTCAGTGTCACTCAACTTTCTTATTTTTTGGAATTGTAAAATGCATGACTGTACCAGCGGGATGATTTTGTGTTGCCCATAAGGATCCGCCATTAAGGTGTACAAATTCTCTACAAATTAAGAGCCCAAGCCCAGTTCCAGATTCTCCCAAAGTTCCTGTTTCTCGATTCATTTTGGCAGTAAACAAATTTTCCAATTGCGAATCTTTTATGCCAACACCTGAATCCGCAATGCTCACTGTTATTATTTGATCTTTTTCTTTTACCTCAATGAGAACCGAACTTCCTGTATAACTGAATTTAATCGCATTGCTTAATAGGTTTCGAATTACGGTGTTAATCATGTTCTCATCAGCAACTATATGTACCTTGGTCGGGAAAATACCCTTTATTTCAATGTCTTTCTGTCTGGCAGTTTCCTTTAGTAAATCGATGTTTGTGGTTATCAGGTCACTTAAATTTATGTTTTTCGGATTGAGATCAATTTTATCGGCTTGCGTTCTCGACCATATTAATAGGTTTTCAAGCAAATTATACGTGTTTTCTGCACTTTTGTAGGCCAATGAAATATATTTATCTCTCATTTCCGGTTTAATTTTTTCAGGAGTATTCAAGATTTTTAATATCCCCACAACTCCTGAAAAGGGACTTTTTAAATCATGGGAAATGATGGAGAAAAACTTATTTTTGGTTTGATTGGCATCTTCGAGCATAGCATTTTTGATTTGCAGTTCCTGAGTGCGTTCTTTAACCATGGTCTCGAGAAGGACCTGATTTTTTCGAATAGCGCGAAATCTGATCCTAAAAATAATATATATAAGAAGCACAATTATAAAAAACATACTAATGTAGAAAGGAACTGTTTCCCAAAATGGAGGGATCACAGTGATCTGGATGGAGGCTTTTGGGTTTGTCCATCTTCCATTCTGATCTGATGATTCAACGACTAATGTATAGTGTCCTTGTTTTAAATTGGTAAAGGTGGCAACATGTTCATTTTGCGGATAAATCCAGGTCTTACTAAAGTTTTCCAGCTTGTATCTGAATTTCTGTTGTTCAGAGTTGATAAAATCCAGGGAAGTAAACCGAAACATTACCATGCGGTTGTGGTAATTCAAACGTAACATGTATTGTCCGGATGAATCAATCCCGGGCACAAATTTTTCACCGTCGATAGTAATTTCGGTAATTACTGTTTTGGATGCAGGGATTTCAAGCTTTGAAACTTCGGAGGTATTAAAAAAATCTACTCCTTCATCACCGGCAAAATAAATCAGATTATCTGTAGATGCACAAGAAGATCGATCAGTATAACTGTTCGAAATCAGTCCGTTGACTGTAAAAAAATAGTTTATATTGAATTTAGGTTTCTCATCGTTCCAGGTATAGGTAATCTGTATGATTCCGTGTTTGGTACTTACCCAAATCTCACCTGGTTTTACTGATTCAATCGATGATATTGAGTTTGAAGATAGACTTCCTTCCACTTTTATGGGGTAAAAAGTTTTGGCTTTCGGAAGGTAAACATTCAATCCATCATTGGTGCCGGCCCATATTTTCCCTTCTGCGTCTTTCGTTACGAGTAAAACCGCATTGGAAGAAAGTGACATTGTATCTTCAGATTGGTTGTAAAAGCTGATGAATTTTTCAGTTATTATGTTCATTCTGCTTAATCCATAGGCGCTGGAAATCCATAAAATGCTATCTTTTCAAAAGTACTGTTATATACATATGGATTTGAAACACCGTTTTGTGGATGGGTCTCATCGCTCCCAAAAATCCGTGCGATTTTACTTTCCGGATTATATTTTACAAGCCCGATTCCGTGCATCGAAACCCACAGATTTCCATATTTATCTTCACTGATACCCCTGATATCTGCCTGATCGAGATTGGGTGTATCTTGTGTTTCCGTTTTTATTTCTGCCAGAGAGAATCCGCTTCCGTCGGCGTTCATTTTCTGTAGACCACTCTGCCAGCCTCCTGCCCATATTCTGTTTTTACTGTCAGCGAAAATACTCATTATCGTGCCAGTAGAATTACCACTGCTGGAGCTTAGGAAAAACTTTGTTTTCATTATCGGATCATAACTATGTTTTTCTATTAAGCCAGCTTCGTATCCCATCCATAAGTTATTATTATTATCGAATGTGATAGCAGTTACAAACTTCTCACTTAAATTGTAAGCAAGCGTTTCGGAAAACATAAAATGGCGGAAAGGAGTGTTTAAACCAAAATTTACTCCTTTTGTTCCGGAGGTACACCAAAGGTTTTTATTCGTATCAATAATGAAAAAATCAATAGGTGTACGCACAATGCTAAGTATATCGCCCGGAATAGTCGCATACTGTAAATAGTTGCCATTGAATAGATTAATCCGAAAAAGGCCATTGTTGGTCCCAAGATAAGCGAGCGAATCACCGATAAAACTGAAATGTTTAAGACCGGAATTATCGATTCCTGTTTCATGCCGTTTTATCTTATCGTTCTGAGGATTATAACTTATCATTCCGTTTTTATAACAGAGAATGTATAATTTATTTCCTGTAAAACTTAGTTGACCGATATCGAATTGAGAAATGGCGATTCCTCCCGGATTTTCAAATTCAGAGGCTTTATACGATTGTGAATCCATTAAATACAGCCTCTCGGGAGTTAAAGATATCCAGATCTTTCCATCAGGTTGAACACAAAGGTGTTTAACCTCTGTATCCGGAATATTGCATCGACTGGGATTAATGTTACTTTCTTTGCCCGAGAGCCATGAGTATGTTTTCTCGTTTTTGTCGTAACACCCAAGGCCTAAGTTCGTTGCCAGCCAGAGTTTTCCGTTTAAACCATCGGCAAATTCGTTGATAACCGTTCCATTCCATTCCACAACCGGTATAAATTCGTCCTTTCGAAAATCGTAATACGAGACTCCCATGTCAGAGCCAATCCAAAGTCTGCCATCCTTGTCGGAATATATATTATGAATTTTATTCCACGGATGCTTTTGTCCCTGATCGTTTTTGTATTCTTTAAATTGATGTCCGTCGAAACGAGTAAGGTTGAATTCACCGGCCAGCCAGATAAATCCAACTGAATCCTGGGCTATTTGTTTGATATTGGTTTCATTCAAGCCATTTTCTTGTCCGAAATGGTAAAATGCGATTTCAGAAAATAAATTTAAAGGGGTCAGTGATAAAATGATTAATAAAAATAATACTACTAAACTCTTTAGCATCTAATGTTATTATTTCACTGATCTAGATTACGAAAATAGAATTATTATCTAAAGTTACAATTGATTCAGGAAGTTTTGATTTATCTGTCAGTATTTTTGATTGGTTCTGTATTAATCTTAAATGAAAGTTCTGAACTCAAAATCGAAAACAAAAAAGGTATGAACAGATAGCGGGAAGCGTAAATACTGGCTGGTTTTTGAAATTATTCTGTATGTCTAACCTCAAAATAGAATGGATGTTCTATTTTTATATTGATAATAAAAGATGTTGGTATGATTTTAAATTTCACAGGTAAAAGAGCGCTTCTAATAATCATAACAATAAAACTCAGTCTGTTTTCTATCCTTCTTTTGTCGGCACAGGAGCTAAAATGGTCCGGGCCTTCCGTCGATTTTTCACACGGTAAGTTACAGGTTTCAGACAACCACCGCTTTATTGAGTTTGAAGATGGTACTCCGTTTTTTTACCTGGGCGACACTGCCTGGGAGTTGTTTCACCGGCTTTCGAA
This sequence comes from Draconibacterium sp., assembly GCA_035399765.1. Taxonomy (GTDB): domain Bacteria; phylum Bacteroidota; class Bacteroidia; order Bacteroidales; family Prolixibacteraceae; genus Draconibacterium. The sequence goes on from DAOPJR010000002.1 coordinate 48,435, forward strand.
AGAAGATGCAATAAAGTATCTGGAAAACCGACGGGAAAAAGGTTTTACAGTGATTCAGGCGGTCATACTTGCCGAACTGGATGGTCTGAACACACCAAACATGGAAGGGCAAAAACCTTTGATTGACAATGACCCGACTGAACTAAATGAGGCCTATTTTAAACATGTGGATTGGGTAATTCAAAAAGCCGAAGAAATGGGAATATTTATTGGTTTACTGCCAACCTGGGGTGATAAAATTGACAAACAGTGGGGAGTTGGCCCTGTTATTTTTAATGCTGAGAATGCAAAAATTTATGGCGAAATCCTTGGAGACCGGTATAAAGATTTCAAAAATATTATATGGATTAACGGCGGTGACCGTCAGGGAGGAGGAGATAATTTTGCAGTTTGGAATGCGTTAGCGAAGGGAATAAAATCGAAAGATAAAAACCACCTGATGACTTATCATCCGTGGGGAGAAAGTAGCTCATCGCAGTGGTTTCAGGATGCAGACTGGCTTGATTTCAATATGATGCAAACCGGACATGGACAGCGTTCGTATGCTATTTATAAACGATTGTTGACACCTGATTACATTCGCTTTCCAGTGAAACCAGCATTTGATGGGGAGCCTCGTTATGAAGACCATCCGTGTGCTTGGAAACCTGAAATTCTTGGCTGGTTCGACGATGCAGATGTACGTCAGGCTTGTTATTGGAACCTTTTTACCGGAGGTTTTGGACATACTTATGGTTGTCATGCTATCTGGCAAATGCTGGCTCCCGGGCGTGAACCGGTTGGATTGGCACGAAATTTTTGGTACGACGATCTTGATCTGCCCGGTGCGTGGGACATGATTCATGCAAGAAAGTTGATTGAATCGAGGCCCTTTACAGAACGTATTCCATTTCAGCAAATCATAAAAAATGACTATGTTCCCGAAACCGATTATATCGTGGCTACGCGCGGAAATGATTATGTGATGGTATATATTCCTACCGGCTGGGAAGCTTCTCTTGATCTGAAACTTTGTGGCTGGGAACGGTCGAAAGTTTGGTGGTACAACTGCCGGACTGGCGAAACAATAGATGGAGGAGAAATACAAAATGAGAATTTAAAAACGTTTAAACCTGCAACCGGTGGACGCGGAAACGATTGGGTGCTGGTTCTTGATAATGCAGATAAAAACTTTGGGATTCCCGGAAAATAAAAATTTAAAATGAAGAAAATACATTTTTTGCTTGTGTTGCTGGTTATATTTCTGGCAGCTTGTGACTCTGAAAAAAACGAGAAAATCAAAATCATCATCGATTCGGATGCCAATAACGAGTTGGACGATCAACATGCACTTGCCTATGCTTTTCTGAATCCCGATGTATTTGATGTGGTTGGTGTTACGGTGAATAATACCGACAATGGCTATGGAATTCGCGGGCAATACGATGAAGCCGAGCGAATTATTCAATTGTTTAACCTGGAAGATCAGGTGCCGCTTTTTATGGGAGCAACCAATGATTACGAAGAAATTGCCCCACACATTAACGAAGCCGATTTTGATGGCAAACCGGCAGTAGATTTTATTGTTTCGGAAGCCATGAAGCAGGATAAAGGCAAATTGGTTCTGGCACCAATCGGGAAGTTGACCAACATTGCTTTGGCAATTTTGAAAGAGCCAAAAATTGTGGACAAGGTAAAAGTAGTGTGGCTGGGAGGAAATTATCCGTCACCGGGTGAGTACAACCTTGTGAATGATATTACGGCCGTTAATCCGGTAATTGAATCGGGTGTTGAATTTGAAATGGTAACGGTTCGCTATGGTCAGCCAACAGCAACCGATGCAGTTAGGGTTACACCCGAAGAAGTGGATAAGTACATGGCAGGGAAAGGTCCGCTTTCAAAAATGACGATCACCGGACGACACGGTGGTGAATTCAATCGTTTTGGAGACTACTCCAAAAACCTTTTTGATCACGCTGAAATGAATAGTTATCCGCCTTCACGTCCGTTATTTGATATGGTTGTGATCGCAATTCTGAAAAATCCAAAGTGGGGTACAAAACATGAAATTCCGGCGCCAAAACTAATTCAGCAGGCCTGGGAGGACCAACCTGACAACCCACACAAAATTGTGTATTGGGATGGTTTCAACCGCGATGGAATTGTAAATGATTTATTCACCAAAATGGAAGAAGCGACTCCGAAAAATTAGTGATAATGTTGGATGCAGAAAATTAAAAAACAGCTTGAGCTTTTACTAATCAGTTATTTTCGGGACTGTTATCCTGCTTTCCCAAAAGGTAGGATGCTGCTTTCTGAATCACCTGATTTTATTGTTCGTGCGAAGCACAGTAAGAAAATTGGGATTGAGTTGGTCCGTTTATTTCCTGAAGCCCCATCTCATTCGACTGAAGAAAGTAAATCGGAAAAATTGCGATTTGAGCTTATCGAAATAACTAAGGAATTGTTTGAGCGTTCCTCTTCGCCGAAATGTTTTGTCAAGATTCTGTTTTCCGAAAAGAAAAAGATAGGTGAAGAACGTATTTTAGCGCTTGCTGCACAGCTTGCCAATTTGCTCAGGGTAAAACTTTCGAATAAAAACGAGCGAAGTTTTTTTGTTTATCACTTTTCCTCGAAAGAACTTCCTGAAGGGATTGATGAGGTACTGGTAATTCATCACCCAAAAATAAGCGAATCGTTATGGGAAGAAGTTAACAACTCAGGTATTTCAGAGGATATTGAAGCCGATCTTCATCGCCTGATTCAGAAAAAGGAAGAAAAGATGTACCTCTACAGGAAGCAACAACTGGATGAATACTGGTTGCTGATCACCGGTGATTTACTCCGGAATACCCGAAATTCAAATATATCCAACTTTATTCTCAATGAAAAAGAGTCAGCTTTCCAGCGAATTCTGTTTTTTGATTTAATGAAGTCGAAAGTAATCGAATTAAAAATGCCATCCTCCGGGTAGAAAGATGGCATATATTTTATTGAAGTGTTTACTTAGTTCACGATAGCGGCAATAGCTGCTCCGAGCAAACTTGAGTTTTCAACTTCTACAATTTCGTAAAAACGTTGATTTTCTCCCGACAGGAAGTTTTTCAGGTATTTTTCGAATTGCGATCTAAATCCGTGCAATTTATAGAAAGTAGTTCCCTCAATAGTCATCAGTACGGGTTTCTCATGTGTTTTTGCCTTACCGCTTTTCAGGATTACGGCAGCCAGGTTGGCAGCAACCAGTTTGGCTGCACGGTCAATCAGTCCATCGATAATTTCGGCAGCAAGAAGTTTATCCGACTGGTCGGTGAATACACCCGGCAATACACTTTTTGCATCATCAATTCCATACACATATTTGTTTACCTGTTCGGTGCTCAGTTCTTCCAGATTCTCAAAAATTTCAGGATCAGCGAAAACACCTTCTTTTGCTGCGGTTTTTAATGCAGTTGTACACAACCCCCCGAAGTAACCTCCGGCAAACATTTTTTCAAAGGCATAACGTCCCGGGTTTTTTGTAGTGTTGTCAAAAGCAAGATCAATATCAGTACGCGGCATTTTGGCAAAAGCACCTGATTCAATATTGATGATTTGGTTGCCGTCCATATCCAGCCCATCGGTTTTGGTGATCTTTTTATTGGCTTCGATATAAGCGGTGTTGGTTCCTGTGCCTAAAATGTAACCAATGTATGTATCGTAGCTTTTTACAGCCCGTGCAGCTTTTCCGGCCAGCAGAGTCGAAACAGTATCGTTCATCAGTACAATTTGTTTCTCAGGCGTTCCCATGGCAGCCAGTAGTTCGTGACCAACCATTTGTCCGATCACTTCAGGTGCTTTAATTTCTTTACTCCACTCAAGCAGTTTCCCGTCTTTACTCGGGAAAATCTCGGCAGCGTACGAAAAACAAAATCCGATTTTGTCTGAAACTGATTTATAGTCTTTGAGGTAAGTGGCAAGAGTGTTAAAAAAGGCTTCTTTCGAGAGTTCTTCTTCCACACCAGGCATTTTCCCTTTTTGAATGTTTTCAGTAATCAGTTTCAGGTTATCATCGAAATATACTTTGGCAGCCCTGAAGTTTGTGCCCCCGGCATCGACTGCTACTACAGGCTCGTTGGCTTTTACTTCACCGTCCGCTTCAATATACGTAGGCAGCATTAAAAGTGAACTTTCTTCACCTGCCAGTCCTTTTTCCATTTCGATTAAAAAAGAATTGACCACCTCTTTCATGTTAATACTGTCGGCAGTCATTTTGTGTGCTTTTAAAAAGTCAATTGCTTTGCTCATTTATTAGGTTTTTTTATGGTTATAATAATTAAGTATTGAATTCTCTGATGGCATCGAGCATGGCTACAAAATTCTCGATGGGTACGTTTGCCGGTATATTTCCGGAAGTGTTGAATACAAAACCTCCGTTTCTTGCCAGAATCTCACATCGTTGCAGGAGTTCTTTACGAACGTCCTCCGGTTTTCCTGTCAGCATGGTACCTTGCGTATTTAGCCCTCCTCCCCAGAAAACCAGGTCGCGGCCATAATTCTTTTTGAGTATGGAAAGATCAGTGCTTTCGCTGCCTTCTGATAAATGCAGTATATCGAAACCAGCACGTATAATCCTGTCGATTGCATCATTAGCAAAAACTCCTGTATGTTTCATGCTTAGCCAGGAAGTATTATCGTGGATCCAGTCGTTAAGTTTTTGATAATAAGGAAATAAAATGCCATCCAGTTTCTCGGAATGTGTTGTGCTGTGGGATGCGAAGCTTTTTTTACAAAACAGCACTGCATTGACTTTGTTGCCAACAGCAGAATAAATCTTCTGAAGGTTTTCAATGGTGATTTCGGCTTCTGAATTCAATTGTTTTTCCAAATTTTCGCCACTCAGTTTTACCAGCTCTTCCATGTTTCCCGGAGTAGTAATTCCAAAGTCGGCAACCACTGCTTTTCCTGAATAATAAGCTTTATCTACCTCAATTCGCCAGTGGTCCAAATCCTGAGATCGTAATGTAATCCTTGGAATTTCGTTGTATGAATGTTCCTGACTTCTTTCAAACGAAAAACCGTTTTTTGACATTTTAGCACAGACGGGTTGAGTCAGATCGCCCTGTGAGTGCATTAACAAGTCGCCATTTGAATCTTTATTGGTTTGAAACTGATAAGGCACCATAACACGCTGTCCCCAGGGAGTTTTCCACTCAATAAACGGTGCATGGTTGTTAAATCCAAATACATTGTTCCTGCTCCAGGCTCCAACCACATCTATCCCAATGGAATCAATCATTTCCCAACCCACTTCACCCAACATTTGAAAAGGTTCCATAATTCGGATTGGATTTCTCAATAGTCCGTAATGGCGGCGCAGATTTGAAATGGTTTGAACATGGATTCCGGTGAGTGCTGTGGCTCCAAAGTCCAACACCAAACGTCCCGGGTCACGATGTTCAGTGGATATTAAAAAAGCTTCTCTTGAATTCATATTTACCAGCTTGTTTTATTTACATGAGTTTGCTCGACTAAGATAAAGACATCTGCTTTATTCTGAAAGAACCTATCTTATTTATGCTTTCAAATATATTATTTTAAGTCATTCATATTTGGGATAAATCAGCAAATGTTAGGGAAAATAGGGCAACTAACTTCCGGGAAATCTTCAAACTTTTACAGACCATTATCGTATTTTTTTAAAAACTGCAGACCATGGCTTCAACTTTTATTTTTTTTGATCGACTGGATGCTATTCTTGAACGTATCATTGGCGACCGGCAATTAACTCCTTCCGAAGAAGTGACAAAAAAATACATGCTGACACAGGGAGCAGCAGCGATAAGCGGATTGTCAGCGATGTTTATTCTTGGCAGGGTCATTGAAGCCAAAATGTTTGCCGAGTTTTGTTGGGTCTATATACTTTTCATGATAGGAGCCAATTACCTCTTTCTAAAAGCAAAGAATATAGGTAAATTTTTATTTCTTCTAAAGATTGCCATGATAGTGATCTCCTCCATTTACGTTATAAGAATGGGAGGTTTGTTGACTAGCGGTGGGCTGTTCCTGCTTTCGGTGCAGGCAGTTACAAGTACCGTAATATTGCGGAATATGCGCAAAATACTAACTGTCTCGCTTATTTTTGTTGTGGCAATGACGCTTCTTGCTGTATTTGAACCACTTTTCCCCACACGATATGCTCTTAATCCGCAACAAAATGTCATTGCTTTTGTCTCAAGTGTTGTGTTAATTACCGGATACATTTTCTTTTTCAGTCTGTATGCTTCGAACCTTTACACAAAAATGGAACATCTTGAAACGCAGAGGCAGAAGGAATTGAACGATGCAAAAACACGTTTGTATACTAACATTACACACGAGTTCAGAACTCCTTTAACAGTTATTCTGGGTTTGGCCGATTCTGTCAAAGCCGGACAGCAAAACCACATTGAAGCGAAAATGGATACCATAATAAAGAATGGTAAAAGTCTATTACAACTGGTTGATCAAATGCTGGACCTGAGTAAACTTGAGTCGGGCAAAATGACCGTTAGCAAAATACATACAAACATCATCCCATTCTTGAAATATGTTTTCCAGTTGCAGGAATTTTATGCTGAAGAAAAAAGAATCCATTTTTCATTCTTCTCTGAAAGCCAGTCATACAAGCTGGATTTCGACCCTGAGAAAACCGCTGCTATCATTTCTAACTTGCTGAATAATTCTATCAAATTCACTTCCGAAGGAGGAAGCATTACCTTGAAGGTATATGCCGTTTCGAATTATTTGCACATCGAAATCAGAGACAATGGAATTGGTATCCCGGCAGAAAAAATGGAAAAAATATTTGATCGGTTTTACCAGGAAGATGGAGAAAATACACGAAAAAACGGTGGAGCTGGAGTTGGACTGGCACTTACCCGCGAATTGGTGAATTTGATGAAGGGCACCATAAGTGTGAAAAGTGTTCCCGGAGTTGAAACCGTGTTTGTGGTACGTTTACCTGTTACACATCAAATTCAGACAGAGTTAAAAGAAGTTACGAAAGGTTTAAATTTTGACGATGAGAAAATACTCCAGTCAAAATTAGATACTTCAAAAGTGCAATCCAGTAATCATCAGCAATTGTTAATTGTGGAAGACAATGCTGATGTGGTTGCTTATTTAAAAGCGTGTTACCAGAATAATTTCAGGATAATAATAGCAGAAGATGGAATGACGGGTTACCAGATGGCGCTGGAATATATTCCCGACATTATTATTAGTGACGTGATGATGCCGGGAATGGATGGGTTTGAATTGTGCAAAAAACTAAAAGACGATTTTCGTACCAGCCACATCCCCATCATTTTGCTTACTGCCAAGGCTGATATTCCATCGCGTATCGAGGGGCTCGAGCAAGGTGCTGACGCTTATGTGGTAAAGCCTTTTAATCAACAGGAATTGCTTGTACGTATGCAGAAATTGCTGGAACTTCGACGCAATCTTTTTAAACGCTACAGTAATGGAAATGGATCCGGATTTTCATCCGATCCGGTGATTCTGAAAGAAGATAAATTTTTTGAACGCCTGAATGAGTCGATCAACCGGAATCTTAGCGACGAGAATTACGACATTCATCAACTTTGCGAAGACATGGCCATGAGCAAGTCGCAGCTGTACCGAAAATTCAGGGCGCTCACTAACGACTCGGCAGCACGATATATCCGCCGTCAGCGCATGAAACGCGCTAAAGAATTACTTCAGACCACCGACATGAATATTACTGAAGTAGGCTACGAGGTTGGTATGAAAAGCCTTTCAACCTTTAGTCAGCTTTTTAAAGATGAATTTGGTGAAAGCCCACGGGAGTTTCTTAATCAGCGTTAAGGAGTTCTCTCAATAAAAATTCCCATTTAATGGGAAAAGTCCACAATTTTCAGGGAAATTTCAAAAAGCCGGACGGATGGCATTGTTCTAATTTCGTTACAGTTAACCAATAAAATTAATTACAATGAAAACCAAAATTTTAATAGGAGTACTGGCCGTTTTATTTGCTCTGGTCTCCTGCGAAAAAGACAATTTTGCTGAAAAAGATGATCTTGTTCCCACCGAAAAATCTGTCATCATTGGTGAAGGAAAGGTAGTTTCGGAAGTGATTCACAGTCCGGCACTGGAGGACAACTTGCTGGGTTTATCTGCCGATCGAAAAGTAAATGTTTATCTTCCGAAGAGCTATGAAAATTGCCCTGGAAAGCATTATCCGGTTATTTACTTTTTGCACGGAATGCCAGCCTGGAGCGACATGCTGATGGAAGCCGTTCCTTTTGGGATATTCCAGCAAATGGCACAGCTTGCAGCAGGTGTTGATTTCCCCGCAGAAGGATTTTTACCATGGCTGAATAACCTAATAGATGATGAAGGAATGCGCGAAGTAATAATTGTAATGCCGGACGCAAGTACCTTGTTTGGCCCTTCGATGTATGTGAACAATTCTGTAATTGGAAATTTTGAAGATTACATTGTTGAAGATGTTGTTGCGTTTGTTGACAGCCACTACCGAACCATTCCGCATTTTAACTGGCGTGCTATTTCAGGCCAGTGTGCCGGAGGATACGGCGCGATGAGTATTGCCATGAAACATCCCAAAGTTTTTCGATATGTTGGAGCACTCTCACCAGCGCATTTCCCCGAACAAACCTGGATGGTAATAGCCCAGTACATGCTGGCAGAAGACCAAATTTGGTTTGATAATTGGGGAGTACCCGCCGGACCAACTCTTTATTCTCCTTACAGTCCGTTTAAATTCGCAAATTGTTCGGCATACATGCTTGGACAAAACTGGTTACCCAATCTGGGTAATCCGCCGTATTTCTGCGATTTAACTTTTGTTATGGTAGATGGTGTGCCAGTGATTAATCCTGAATTAATGACTAAAGTTGATGCGCAGAATCTTCCTGCATTATCGCAGCAATATGAAAAAGGCCTGCGTCAGCTCAAAACTGTTTATTTCGACTGTGGCGAAAACGATGAACTTGGAATGTATCAGCCAAATGTAATGTTGAATGAGCAGCTCAATTCCATGCATATCAAACATCAATTTGAGACCTATTCAAATCCGGGAACACATATCAGTAATCTATATGAAAGACTTGGGAAGGTTTGGGTATTGCTTTCAAATAACTTTCCCGAATGCGATGAATAACGAAGTAATTACCAAAATTTCTGAAATATAAGAACGGGAAAGCAGATCTGCTTTCCCGTTCTTATTTAAATAGCTTTCACTTTAATATGCAAGATTGATGTAAATAAATCCTGAAAATTGACACAAGTTTCAATATTTCGTCGAATGTGCGGACCTTTTTTTGTTGTATCTTTCTTCAGGTATAAATGAGTTAAAAAGTGAAAATAATTTCATCTGTTTTATTGGTTTTACTATCGTTTCAGTTTGTTCAGGCTCAGGTGATTGAAAAGTCTGAGATAAAAAGCAAAGTGGAGGCGTATAAAAAAGATGCAAAAGGGCCGTACCAGCAAATTATGTGGTTTTGCCCCGATGGATCGAAAGTACCTCCCCGTGAGCGTTGCCCAGAGCCGGGAGGTGTGCAGCGAGCTACATACAAATTATGGGTGGAAAATCTGGCAAAAAGCAATCACATTTTTCTGGGTCAAATTCTGGCGGCTACTGATTATGCTCAATTTCTGGATGCTGAAAACCAATATTCACGGGCTAAACAATATCAGATTGAAAATTATCTGGAAGGAATTGATAATGGCTGGATTCAGCAAAAGGCAAAATTCTACCGGGGTGCTTTTCAGGATGAGGATGAAAACGCTTGGGGCGAAAAATTTCTGAAGTGGACATTGGAAGAAGAAAGTCTTGATTTATCCGATTTTTTCCTATTGCGGCAGTGGTTTAAAAATATTCCTCACAAAGCAGAGACTGCCAACATTCGGAAAGTGCGGGTGCTCTCACTTGAAATAGCTGACAGTATTCCGTCTTTTATGAACATTCGGGTTAAAATCCATGGCCAGCCAGAAGCTTCGGATATTGATGCAGTAAAAGGGTTCAAACAGAAAAATGCCGGAAAAATTTCATCAGCTAACGCGGCAAAACTGGATGAGTTGATTACTGAAATGCAACGCATTTATACTCCTGTCGAATGGACTTCACTAGGAAGCTTTGCCTCGAACAAATCATTAAGACCCGATGAAAGAAATTTGATACAAGGATGGGTAAGCGAAATTAATGCGTTGCCTGAAGTTGGTCAGAAAATTGAACGGGCAGCTGCAATGCTTCTTGAAACAAGAGAAATAGTTCTGGCGTTTGGACCGAAAGATAAATATGTATTGCTTGATTTTTCTGTTAAAACGGAAGAAATGATCTTCAGGGAACTTCCGAATTGGAAACCTGTTGACCTTTCCGATATCCTTCGAAAAAACTATGTGCTCTCGATGGCTGCCGCCGGTGCAGGTTATATTGAAATGTGGGAATGGGAAACCATTGCACCATTACTAAAACCTTTTTCTGAAACTCAACTTTCGCTTGGTGAACTTACCGAATGCTTAAATACAGCACGTAGTGTAGTTGAATGGAGTACCGGTATGATTCGGGCCAACTATGGAAAGGAAATTACGCTTTTCGAAGGGTTCGAACCTTTGACCAGTGGTTTTGCAGATGATTTGATTCGCTCGTCAGTTTTATTACAGTTAGGACAGAGTGTGGGTGAGCTTGGTGCCTTTTTATCTGCTCGGTCCTCAGGAGCTAATCAGGTTTTCGACCTGGCAAATCAGGGGTATTTTCGTGGCCTTAATTCCGGTTTTGCCAAAGGGGTACTGGTGGTAACCGATAATCCGGAAGAAATTGAAGTATCCTCCGATAAAATATATGTATTTAATCACCCACCGTCAGATTTAAAACCGGTGGCAGGAATTGCTACTGTTTCAGAAGGAAATATGGTGTCACATGTTCAGTTACTGGCACGAAATCTTGGGATTCCAAATGCTGTGTTATCGATGCAAAACATGAGTGACCTTATAAAATATGAAGGCAGGGAAGTTTTTTATGCAGTAACTCCTAACGGAAATGTGACGATGAAACTGGCTGAAAACATGAATGACAGTGAAAAGAAACTGTTTGAAGTGAAGAAACGGGAAGAGCGAAAAATCCGGGTAGGAACCGAGAAACTTGATTTGGAGCAAACCACTGTCCTCAATCTTCGTGATGTGGATGCCAAAAGTTCGGGAAAACTTTGTGGCCCGAAGGCTGCAAACCTGGGGCAACTCAAACGCATGTTTCCTGATTACGTGGTAGAGGGACTCGTGATACCGTTTGGTATATTCAGACAACACATGGATCAGTCAATGCCCGGGCAAAACGGAACATACTGGGATTTTCTAAATAAAACGTTTGCTGAAGCTGGTGAAATGGAAAAGGCTGGAGCAGAAAAAGCCGATATGGATGTGTTTGTACTGAAACAATTGGAAACGCTTCGAAATGCCATTCTTGAAATGAAATTTCTGCCGGGTTTTGAAGCCGACCTGAGATCGGGATTTGTAAATGTGCTTGGTAAGGAGATGGGAGATCTGCCTGTATTTTTGCGGAGTGACACAAACATGGAGGATCTCAAGGATTTTACGGGTGCTGGTCTGAATCTAACGCTCTTCAACGTAGTGGATGTAGATAAAATATTGAAAGGTATTAAACAGGTGTGGGCTTCGCCGTATTCAGAGCGTAGTTTTCGCTGGAGGCAGAGTTTTCTGCTAAATCCTGAAAATGTGTATCCATCCATTTTGGTTATTCCAAGCGTGAATGTGGATTATTCGGGAGTGCTAATTACGAAGGGGGTTAGTAATGGAAATGCAGATGATTTAACCATTGCATTTAGCCGGGGAGCCGGTGGCGCAGTAGACGGGCAGGCAGCTGAATCGTATCTGCTTGAAGCAAACGGAACCAATCGTTTACTTTCTCCTGCACGCGAACCCTCCTACAATACGCTGCCCTTAACAGGAGGAACAGGAAAAGCATTTGCTACTTTTGAATCTCCTATTTTGAGAGAAGAAAACCTAGCAAAAGTACGTGAGTTCAGTAAACAACTTCAGCAGAAAATGGAAGAAACTCAAAGTATGGAAGGTCCTTTTGATGTAGAACTCGGTTTCCTTCAGAATAGACTTTGGCTGTTCCAGGTACGTCCTTTTGTGGAAAATAAAAATGCAGCCGGGGCAGATTATCTTAAATCAATTTCGGTTAAACCCGATGAGAAGAAAATGATTTCACTTTCAGAAAAATTGTAATATGAAGACTTCCCTAAAAATAGTACTTGCAGCGATTTTACTAATCCTGGCAGACTTTGCTTCAGCTTACCCAATTGATGGGTATGCACTTACGGGAATCCGGCGTTTGTTACGTTTGCAAATGATCCTGAATGGTGAAATCAAGGACACCAAGCCTATCGAAGGGGCGCAAAAAACGCTGGCTGATATCCATCTACAGTTAATGAATTTAAAAGGAGATAGCCTTGTTACGTTGCCTAAAACCGATCCGGTTCTTCAGAAAAAACTAGGTTCTCTTTTCCCCAATCTGGATGAAAGTTATTCGGTTACCTTACTCGATATTACTCCAGGAAAACCAATTCGTTATGCTACTCGTCAGGAGACACGTGGTTTTCAGCCTGGAAGTGTTGGGAAGCTGGCCGTTGTTGCCGCATTGTTTACTGAATTGCAACGTATTTATCCCAACTCGTTTGAAAAGCGCCAGCAACTGCTCAAAAATAAATCGGTTCGTGCTGGTCGCTGGGCGATGACCGATGAACACACCGTCCCTTTTTTCGATCCCGAAACAAAAAAACTGGTGAAACGAACAGTGAAGGAAGATGATGTTTTTACGATCTACGAATGGGTAGATCATATGCTTTCGGTTAGTAACAACGGTGCGGCAAGTGTGGTGTGGCGGGAAGCCATTCTGATGCGTCACTTTGGTAAAGATTATCCGGCCTTGAATGAAGAACAGGCCATTCAATTTTTTAAAACATTTCCAAAAGATTCGTTACGTCGATTGGCCAACCTGGTCGTAAATGAACCTCTGCAGGAATTAGGAATCACCAAAGAAGAATGGCGACTGGGAAGTATGTTTACTCAGGGAGCCAAGTCTTTTATCCCGGGAGAAGGAGGTAGTATTGGCTGTCCGCAGGGATTGATGAAATACTTGATTGCATTGGAAAGTGGCAAAATTGTGGATGTAAAATCGAGCCTCGAAATAAAACGTTTGTTGTATATGACGGACCGGAGAATTCGGTATGCCACTTCACCCCGACTGACAAAAGCTGCAGTTTACTTCAAGTCGGGGAGTTTGTACAAATGCAAAAAAGAAGAAGGTTTCGAGTGCAAAAAATACATGGGCAACGTGGAAAATTACATGAACTCGGTGGCAATTGTCGAGCATCCTGACGGAACGGTTTATTTGGTTGCACTGATGTCGAACGTGTTGAAAAAGAATTCCAACATCGATCACCAAACCCTGGCGACCTATATCGATGATGTTATCAGGAAATAAATTCAGACGGAAGTAATCGCTTCATATGCATGGTTGGCAAAATCCCGGACCTTCTGGTTTGGATTATTCCTGTATCTTTCAACCAACTGAAGGTAAATTTTGTCTTTCATTTGTATGATCAGGTAGAGTACAGCCAGTTTTATTTTGATGTCATTTCCACCCAACAGTTTCGAATAACAGGTAAGTTCATCAGGGACATCGATATTAAGATTTTTAAGAGCCTCTTCAGTGAGCGAATCCAAAAGCGTTGTTTCAAGAATTGGAATGACCACTTTCTTTAACCTTGTGTCAAGTAGGTTATCTAGAAATTCGATGCTGCTAATACGCGTTTCGTTTTTATTACTTTGATAACTTTTAAATGCCGAACTGATATCTTCGGGGGGATATTTGAGCTCTAAAAGCTGAAAAATCCGCTCCAACCCTCCATCAAGTCGACGCTCCAATAAATCGATTAGACTTTTTCTGGCATCGCTTAACCCGGGGTTTTCACCAGCATCTTCAAACCTGGATTCTACATACAATATAGACAAGGTGTCCTGAATTACTCGGGCTTCATCCAGTATCCGGTTGATAATGGCTTTCTTTTCGAAATGTAGAAACGGGAATTTTACTTTCAAATGACTAAGTGAAATCAGTGCTTTATTTCTTAATACGACATCTTCTGAGTCGAGAAGTCCAAACAAAAAACTAACTGATCGTTGTGAATCGATGTTCTCAACAATTCCCGGAATCTTTCGATGGATTTCAATTTTCGATGTATCATCCAATAAGTTTTCAAGGAAAGGAATAATTTCAACGCCGTATTGTGCCAGCGCTAACTGTGTATTTTCAGTATATTCAGGATTTTCAAGCAATAAAAAGAGATGGTCTATAAACTCGGAAGCCATGGTCAGTCCAGCTGCCCGAATGGCGGTTTTTCTGATTTCGGAATTTTGATTCAACAAACCCTGCTCAACAAATGAAAAGTAGCCGGGCATGTTTCCTTTCCCGATGGTTTCCAAAATTATTTTGGTTTCATATTCGATCTTTTCGGGATCGTTTTCCAGTTTTAATGCTTCAATTCTTTTTGTAACAAACTGGCGCAACTCGTATTGTTTTTTTAGTTCGGGATTATCACGTAATTCACCGGCAAGACTTAATAAAGCTGCTCCACTCACCTTGTTGTCAGTGTCAGTCATAAATTGCTGCATCAATTCCACCCTATTTTCAACAGGTTGCTGCAGAAGAAATTCAAAGGCAGAAATTCTCACCTCCTGCGAAGGATCCATGATCATTGTTTGCACTTTATCCATAATATCCTGGTTTCGGTAGAGAGAAAGGTTTTGAAGTGCAGAGGCCCGTACTTCGCCACTTTCATTATTAAGCAAATTCAGAATAAAAGGGAAAAGCCTGTCGTCAGGTTTTTCACGGGTTTTCAACAAAACCCACATTCTCTGGTTGTTCGTTCCCTGTTCCAGGACATTGATCAGACCATTTAAAACTGACTCTGTGGCAATATTTATTTCCTTGCTTTCTTTTCCTTGGGAATTTTGTTTCAGTTTATTCTGAAAAGATAGGATGTATTCGCGACGAATCTTCAAGGCAAAATAAAACCAAATGCCAAGAATAACAATGATCATCAGACTGATAAATGGAGTGGAAAGCTGAAAAGCATTTACAAGCAAAATAAGGATGATTCCGCCAATTCCCGTTGCCACACTGTCGACAAAAACATCGATAAAGGTTTTTGTTTTGTTTTTTATTGAAAGTGGAATCGGGAGCGCAAGCAGCTCGGTGGCCGATTTATTAATCGATTGTTTTAGGCTGCCATCTGCCATTTTTATAATGATTGCTGCAAATAGCGAAGGTACAAACAGCACCAGCAGTGCGCCGATTAAAATACCGGCAGGTAGAAAGAAAAGCGAGGTGCCAACGCCAAAAACACCAACTACACGGCGGGTCAGAAAAAGCTGGATTAACAAGGAGATGAGATTGAAGTTGGAAAACCAGAATCCAAAAAAGGCGGTCAGTTCGTCCGGGTCACTGATTTTCATGGAAGCAAGAGCATTAAACTGGTAATCCACCAGTTTAGCAACAATTACACTCATGCCAATAATCCCGGCAAGATAGGTCAGATGTTTCGATTTCCTGATTAAACGAAACGGACTTTCCACAATTTCATTCAATTTATTTTTACTTCTGAATGGATTCTTTTTCCCGCTAAGATTGTCGCGCCAAATCGATTTTGTGATCGGAATGCAAAGCCAGAGTAAAAATGCACTGACGAAAAGCAGATTCTCAGAACCGATGGACGGTGCTAGAATGGATGTTAAATAACCTCCGAAAATGCCACCTGCAATGGCTCCTGATCCAATGAAGCCAAACAGACGTTTGGCTTCGCGAATATTAAAAACAAGGTTGGCCAGAATCCAGAATTGTGAAGCAGATAATACGGCAAACAGTGCAACCCAGATATAAAAAAAATAGATAACCCAGCTTACAAGAAAATGAAATCCAAGTAAGACACCAAAAACAATTAAAATTCCAACCGAAATGGCAATAGTCCGTCTCATTAGAAGGTAAAATGAAATCCGGGTCAATATCCTTGAATAATAATAGGAAAGGATCATGGCTGCCACGGCAACAAGAACAAAAGCCAGAGGCAGGCTTTCTACCCCGAAGCGCGAAAGAAACATGCCTGTAACAGATGGTTTTACAATCAGAAGTGTTGAAATAATCAGGAAAATATTTAGCTGCATCAGAAAGGCGCGTTTATATTCTCCTTCCCGAAGATCAAAGAATTTCAACAGTAAAAATTTCACTGGTTTGCCCAACAGGGCCGTGTTCCAACCCAACGGATTCGTTTCCATGAATTATACAAAGGAAGTTGAGTGGAAAATTAGGAATTAATTTGGAGCGATTAAAGTATTATCGACCTTTAAAGCCAGATCGCGTAAAATTTTTTCTCCGTCAGAAGCTTCGGTAAGTGCTACAAGAATGTATTTACGTTTGGGGCCCCACACCAAAATAGAATCAGCATGATAATCGTGCCATGTTCCGGATTTTCGAAATAGCTTGGCTTTTGGAGCTACTTTTTCAATCGAGTTCACAAATTTGTGGTGCAACTCAGGATCCTGCATAATGTCCAGCATTTGGGCTGATCGCTCCGGGCTTACCAATTGTCCATTAACGAGCAAGTAGTAGAATCGACATACCTGGTTTACCGTGGCGGCGTGACTAATGCCTTTAATTGGTTCAGGATATCTTTTCCCTGTTTTAGCATATCGTTTGCCAACCCACAATCCTCCTCCGTGTTCTTCATCGTAAAGCAGGTACTCGGGATCGGTCAATACTTTCTCTATTTTTTCAAAACCCAATAGATCGATGAGTCGGGTTGCAGCCTCATTATCAGAGCGGGCAATCATTTTTCGCATATCATCGTGTATGGCAGAAGTCTCTTTAATTTCACCCTTGTCAAGGGCATCTTCCATTGCTAATAAAATTGCAATCTTGGGAAGGCTGGCTGCATACATAATATCGTCGCCATTAACTCGTGCAAATTTGATATTACTGGTATCATTCAATACTACCAATCCAACTGCCATTTTCTTTTCTGCCACAAGTGATTTCCATCGTGGTTGTTTGTTTATAATTTGTTCCAGAGCATTCTGTAACTCCTCATTCTTATAGGTATAAAGTGGTTTTACAGCTTCCTGCTCTATGGTAAAAGGCAAACTCATATCCATATCGTCAGACAGCCCGGAAGATAAGTTGTTCGTACCTGAATTGCAACTTAGCAAAACTGTAACAATCAGATAAATAAATAAACCCTTCATCATTTTAATCATAAAAAAGTAAGCGAAAGTAGCAAAAAGTAAATACCAAAGTTCGTCTTTAGTTTTCATTAACAAAAAAAACTCGAGTACAAAGAGTGTTCTTTAAATGGCTGATATTAAAAATATTATGTTCCCAATTTGTTGAAGTAATTGGATTTTTATTTCACCAATTATACTTCTGACAGTCATTATTGAATTCTCTTTGTATTTTTATAAAAACTTGAATGTAGTTATGAAGAACATACATTTTCTCCTGATTTTTGGTTTTATCATTTTGAACGGTTGTCACTCTGTTAATCAGCCTCTTTCTGCTGTTTTTACAAAATTAGAAAGTGGAACAAATGCAAGCCTGTGGGGCTTGTTTGTTGTAAACGAAAACGTGATCTGGGCGAGTGGTTCAGCCGGAACCGTTCTTCGTTCAGTTGATGGTGAAGAATCCTGGAAAACAATGCAAATTCCCGGAGCAGAAAACAATGATTTCAGAAGTCTTCATGCCTGGGACGAAAACAGGGCAATGGTTTTTGGTGTTGCAGGTCCCGATTTCGGGTACAAAACTGAAAACGGAGGTGAAACTTGGGAAGTAGTTTATCAGGATACTACAACAGGATTGTTTTTTAATTCGTTAAAATTTGCTGATAATTTAAATGGACTAGCTGTAAGCGATCCGGTTGATGGTAAATTCTTTGTGATCCGAACTGAAAATGGAGGTCAAAACTGGGAACGGGTTACCAACATGCCTGAAGTGGAAAACGGCGAAGCCAATTTTGCCGCTTCAAACACCTGTATCGAGTACCTGCCTTCGGGAAAAGCCTGGATAGCCACCGGAGGAATGACAGCCAGGGTATTTTATTCAGAAGATTTTGGCAAAAGCTGGGAAGTGGCTAAAACGCCAATGATACGTGGACAGGCTTCATCAGGTATTTTTTCGATAGCTTTTAAAAACGACCGGGAAGGAATTGTAGTTGGGGGAATTTACGATCAACCTGAAATAAATACCAACGTGGCTGCCTATACAATCGACGGTGGAAAAAATTGGATTTCTTCCACTGAAATGCCTTCGGGATACCGCTCATGTGTTCAGTTTATAAGCGATGGAAATCGGGATTTCACCCTGGCAATTGGTAAAGCGGGTTGCGACTATTCCCTGGATGGTGGTATTTCCTGGAATTTTCTTTCAAATGAAGGATATTATACTTTCAGGGCCGTTCCCGGAAAATCAATAGGTTTTGCAGCTGGTAGTGATGGGAGAATTGCAAAAATTAGTTTTGTATACAAGTAATTCAGCTACCTTTGATTTAGAATCCACATACCAGAATTCATGCAGAAAAAATCCGGCACCGGGCAATCACATTCACCGGCACAGAGAAAGGACTTACAACTCGAAGTCAAAGAAAATGCACTTTTAATGGAGTTCCTGATTGCGCAACTTCCAAACAAAAGCCGCGACAATATCAAAGCATTGCTTCGTAATAAGCAGATATGGGTTGATGATGCTATTGTTTCGCAGTTTAATCATCCATTAAAATCAGGACAGACCGTGAAAGTTTCGGGAAGCCGGAGCAGAATGGAAAAGAGGTTTACCGAATTCACGATTGTTTTTGAAGATGAACACCTGATTGTGATTGATAAGTCGGCCGGGTTGCTGTCGATTGCTACAAAAAACGAAAGAAGAATGACTGCATTCAGCATGCTTAGTGATTTTGTAAAAAGACAGGACCCGGGAAATAAAATCTTTGTGGTTCATCGACTTGATCGCGAGACTTCAGGTTTGATAGTGTTTGCAAAAAACGAAAAAGTGAAACGTAGCCTCCAGGAGAGTTGGAACGAGCCAGAAGTTGAAAAAACTTATGTGGCTGTTGTGGAAGGCAAGCCGGAAAAACAATCAGGAACAATCGTTTCGTACCTGTCGGAAGATAAAGTATACCACGTTCATTCTTCACAAAACCCAAAACAGGGACAAAAAGCGATCACTCATTTTTCAGTTCTACAATCGAATGCCAATTATTCCTTGTTGGAAATTCATTTGGAAACGGGACGAAAGAACCAGATTCGTGTTCACATGCAGGATTTGGGGCACAGTATTGTGGGTGACAAAAAATACGGAGCCATATCAAGTCCGATTCGAAGACTTGGTCTGCATGCTCAAAAGCTCAGTTTTAAACACCCGGTTACCGAAGAAAAATTGGTCTTTGAAACAAAAATCCCACCTGTATTTCTTTCACTTTTAAAAAGAAAATACAAGTAGGACTTTTTATTAAAGAGCATTGGGAATTAATCCTTTTGCTTTTTATAAGTAATTCATATGATTATTCCGCCCAAGGAACGAGAGCTGATTTGTAATAATTAATTCCAAGAGCGTCGAAAACTTTGGCTTGTTTTCCCAAACGAACTTTATACTCATCCCAGCTTCTTTGATCGGGCGCAGTCCAGCCAATCTCGGCATAACCGGGAAGGCGGGGAAATACCATGTATTCTACTTCACTGATATTGGTTACGGTTTCTGACCACAGCGGAGCCTCGATTCCTAAAATTTTATCTTTTCCAATTCCGGGAACCAATGTAGCAGGATTCCAGTCGTAGCCATGATCTACTTCGATATATCCGGCCCAGTGTAATCCATACTGAGTGGTTGAATCGTATTGCATGTCGAGATACGCGCGTGCTGCCGGTGACATCAATACTTGTGCACCTTTTTCAACTCCCATAGTTGTGTTTTCAACATCAGCCCAGAATTGTACAGTTGCATTTTCAACCGGGGTGGCATTGGCAATCTCATCCCAACCAATTACTTTTTTGCCGTGTTTTAATACAATTTGCTGAACCTTGTCAACAAAGGGTATGTAATCTTCAAGTGGTGTAGAATGCGATTCGTCGCCACCAATATGAAAGTAAGGGCCAGGTGTAATTTCCGAGATTTCTCTTACAACGTCGTCGATGAACTGGTAGGTAATTTCTTTGTCGGTGCAAAGTGTACTGAAACCTACTTTTGTACCTGTGTAAAGTTCAGTTGCTTTTCCATTGCAATTTAACTCGGCATACGAAGCCAGAGCTGCGTTGGTGTGCCCCGGCATATCAATCTCGGGAACAATGGTAATCTGACGGTCAGCTGCATACTGAACCAGTTCAGAATATTGTTCTTGAGTGTAAAAACCACCGGCACCACCACCTACTTCCAAACTGCTGCCAATTTCAGTAAGTTTTGGCCATGATTTTATTTCGATTCTCCAACCCTGGTCATCAGAAAGATGAAGGTGTAGGTAATTCATTTTGTACATGGCCAGAAAATCGATAACCTGCTTCACTTCTTCTACATTAAAGAAATGCCTGGCTACATCAAGCATCATTCCACGATATCCAAATTCAGGATGATCCGAGATAACTCCGGTAGGTACAAGCAGAGCTTCCTCTGTTCCCTTTACTGGAATAGTCTGCAATAGTGTCTGCACGCCAAAGAAACATCCGGCAGCATCGGCACCGGTGATGGTTATCAGTTTTTTATCAATATTCAGTTCGTAACTCTGTTCAGTCATTCCTCCGTCTTCGGAAAGCGAAAGATAAACTCCTTCTGTAGGTTTTGTACTGACTGTCTCGGTGCTTACTGAAGCACCTGTAACCTGGTCTATTTTTTTCGCCAGAAATTCAGCAGAACTTAGCAAGCCGTCCACTCCTTCCTGTACGTAAATAGTGGTTGAGCCGTTTAAATTAAAAGCACTGCCGGTAGCCGTAACGCTCACTGGCTTTGGAATAAATGCTGTTTGCGTCAGATCAGTTTGAACCGATTCGGTACAAGCGCTCAGTGTAACAATTAACGCCGCTGTTAACACCAGATATTGTTTTAATTTCATTGAAAGAGTTTTTAAAAAATTTAATTAGATCGCAAATTTAAAGAAAAAAATTAAATTACAAATGGCTTTTGTTGAGTTATATATTAACCTTCAGGATGGTGTAACCAGAGTATTCGGGACAGTAAATCTATGAAAAAGATGAATTTTACTTGTTTCTCCATGTAATGGGTTCGGGATGCACCGTGGAAATAAATCCAAATTCTTTTTTAATCGCACTTTCAATTTGGGTACAAATATTATGTGCGTCTTGCAGTGTCATCGATGCAGGCAGTTTTATATGGCAACTCATTTCGGTGTGTTTCCCGTAGTCGTGAAGATGTATGTGATGCAGGTAAAGAGGAATATCAGAGCTTTTCTGAGCAGTTTCGCGGATGGCTTGTAAAAGTTCTTCACTTGGACTTTCTCCGAGTAGTGAGGTAATTTCTTTCGAAAGGATTTCATAACTCGCGTAACCGATCATCAAGGCAACAATAATACTTAACACAGCATCTGTCCACCAATAGGAACTTCCCAAAGCAATACCGATAAGAACAATTATTGAAGAGAGTGCATCGGTTCTGTGGTGCCATCCATCGGCAATAAGCATGCTCGATTTTATTTTTTTGCCTGCCCAGAACGAGTATTGAGTCATTACTTCATTCAATACAATTGAGATTATTATGGCAATCCAGGCAAAGGTGCTGTAGTAGGTTTGTGTACGATCGCCAAATTTTTCAATACCATTAATTATAAAATCGAAGGCAACAATCGCAAGGACTACACCAATAATTATCGCAGCAATGTGTTCGGCGCGACCATGACCAAAAGGGTGATCCTCGTCGGCTGGTTTACGTGAAATTTTTCCTCCTACCAATACAACAGCTGAAGTAACAACATCGGAAATGGAATGCCAGGCATCAGCAACCAATGCCAACGAACCGGTTGAAATGCCTGCCCAGTATTTCAATGCTGAAAGCGCAAGATTTCCAATGATGGAAAACCATCCGGCACGAAGGTTGTATTTTTTGCTATCTTCCATATAATGGGAGTTAAAAATAATAAAAGTTTTACTGCTTATTATGAAGGAGAGAAGAAAGATCGGCTTTGTAATTTCTGCCAATGGATAGTTTCTTTTTCCTTATTTCAACGAATCCGGGCCCAACTGATTCAATTTTGTTGATGGAAACAATGTAGCTTCGGTGTATCTGAATAAAACGGTCGGATGGAAGAATTTCTGCTAAATGACTGATTCGTTCCTTTGATACAATTTTTGATTCGGAAGTATACGTAATTACATAATCTCCCAGGCTTTCAATGTACAATATCTCGTCGAGATTCACCTTGTAATGTTTTTTGTCGGCTTTCAGAAAGATGAAATCTCTTTCTTCGTTTGATTGACCTGTTTCTGTAGGCTGGGTTTTTTGTGTCCCATCAATTAAAAAATGTTGAATGGCTTTTGTGAAACGTTCAAACGAGATGGGTTTAAGCAGGTAATCAACTACATGCAGTTCAAATGCATCGACAGCATAATCACGGTAGGCAGTGGTAAAAATAACTTTAGGCGGATGAGGAAGTGAACGTACAAAATCTACTCCGGTAAGTTGTGGCATTTGAATATCGCAAAAGAGCAAATCAATTTTCTCTTTTGACAGAACACTAATTGCTTCCAGTGCATTCCTGCACTCGGCTACCACTTCAAATTCAGTAAAAGAAGCAAGGTGGTTCCTGATTACCCGAATGGCAATTGGTTCGTCATCTATAATCACACAACGGTACATGTTATTCTTCCAGTTTCAGGTTTAAAGTTACAGAAAAGGTTTCATCCTGTTCTTTTACATCAAGTATGTATTTGGCAGGATAGAGCAGATCGAGCCTGCGCTGCACGTTTTTCATTCCAATTCCACTTGATCTATCTTCAGTTTTGGCAAGTAATTGATTTCTGGAGTTCTCAACCTGAAATATAAGGTTGCCAGCAACAATTGAAATTTTTATATGAACAAAGGCAATTCCCGGGAAATGACTTACGCCATGCTTGAAAGCATTTTCTACATAAGGAAGCAAAATCAGCGGTGCAATTTTGAATTTTTGTTCTACCTCCGGAATTTCGGCAGTCAGTTCAAGTTTATCTGAATAACGGATTTTTTCAATTTCGATATAGTTTTTCAGGTTATTTAAATCTTCAGTCAGTGAAACCTTGGGAGCATCGCAGCGATACAAAATGTAATCCAGTATTTCGGATAACTGTAATACCAGCTTTGGAGCATCATTCGATTTTTCCAGGGTAAGACCATAAAGATTGTTCAGGGTATTGAATAGGAAATGTGGATGAACCTGTGCTTTTAAAAGTTTCAATTCGGCCTCTTTTAATTTGAGTTGTGTGGTAAGTTGTGCTTTTTCTAGCTCATTTTTTTCCTGTTGCATGTAAAATGCCCTTTTTACCTGTTTGACGGCAATAGCAAAAAACACAATGAAATTTAGCGAAATCACCTGTAATTCCGGATGCAAGACAGCCGGATCAAGTGAGGCCTCCGAGTTTAAAATCCGAATCAAAGCATAAAATACAATCAAAAATGAAAGCCAGGTTGAAACCAGTACTGTAAAAACGCTGTAGGAAAAGAATTTGCCGTAGTTCTTGTTGCTTAAGTGATTAGGAATGAGCACATAATTGAAAAGATAGGTTTCAAGAATAGCGACCGGTAAAAGCCCGATAGTAAAAATCAAAGAAACCTTTGGAAATTCACTATTCCAGACAAAAATAAAGTAATAAAAACACCCTACAGTTAACCAGAACAGGAAGTGGAGTAAAATTCTGAGTGTTTTTGTAGAACTGATCTTCCGAATGATATGTTGTAATTTATCAGCCACTGTATTCTAAAAATAGGAAAATAACGTGGATTTTTATTAATCAGAAATTCAATCGATAAAAGTAGTAAATCAAAAGCCGAACAACCAAAATCGGGCACCAACAACTTTTTACTTGTCAGAGGTTGTTAAACTGTAATTTTGTGTAATTCAACGATTAAAGTAGATTGAATCGTGTTTTGTGTATTAGCTTGCAATCAGTAATCAATAAAACAAACAAAATGATCAATTTAGACGAAGCAGAAACCGGTTTTCAATATGTAATGCAGGCTTATAAAATAGGTGGTGTATTTATGAATCTGATAACAATCTTCGGACTTATTGCTTTGGGGATTACCCTTTGGAAGGTTATTGAAATTGTTAGGAAAAGAAACGTAAATACTCGCTTACTCGATCTGGTAAAAATGTCAGCATGGTTAGCTATTTCTTTAGGATTTTTATCGCAGGTTGTTGGGATTGTCCGGGCACTCGAGGCGATTAAAGCTGCTGCTGATATTTCTGCGGAAATTGTGATGAACGGAGCAATTGTTAGCTTTTATGCTCCCATTTGGGGGCTGATCGTATTTATATTTTCAATGATTTTTTATTATGTTTTAAAAGTAGTAGTCAAGGCCAGAATGAGTTAATTCTGATTGTTCCCTGCTTCCTGTTCCAAAACGTAATCTCACGAATGTCATGAAATACGGTTTAGTATTAATTGCGATTTTCGGGTTTCTTGTTGGTTGTAACCAGCACGTAAATACAGAAATAAATACAGTTGGATATGGCAATGTCAAACAGTATGTTTCACTTGACGGACTTTGGCGGGTTACACCCGAAACATCCATAAAATATCCCCACGGAACGCTTGAGCCTATCATTCTGATTTGTGGAAATGCTCGGGGTAAATTCTCTGCGCGAGGCTGCTTCCTTTGGGAAGGTCATTTTTATGATTACTGGAACTTCAATAAAATGGAGTTCATTGATTCTACCAATCAATTGATCATAACATATAACGATGGTAGTATTTATAAGGGAGTAATTGACGATAAGAAAGAATTGATACAGGGTATCGCTTACTGGGATGAGGAAGATACGACTGATGCCAATAAACTTGATTTTGTTCGCGACGAAGATATGAATATAGATAGGCTGTTTATTCCTTATCCTCCCGGTCAGGATGGAAGCATTAGATATATCTATCGTCAACCTGACAATTGTAATGATCAGCTGCAAACAGCTTCGATATTTGGATTTGTAAAAGATTCAACTGCATTTTACAGTATGATGGAGAAGATCATTAAACAGGAATTTGGCCGACTGGAATCTTTTTTACTCATCAAAGATCAGAAACTTATTCTTGAAGAATATTTTTATGGCTATGATCGGACTCAGCTACATCCGGTTCACTCCTGTACAAAAAGCATCACTTCTTTGCTTTTGGGAATATCATTGGGGCGTCATAAGAATCTTGATGTCAATGTTCCTGTTTTTAGTTTTTTCCCGCAATTTGATTCATTAATCACTCCCGAAAAGGAAAAGATTACACTGAAGCACGTTTTAACAATGACTTCCGGGTTACCCGAGGATGATGAATTTGAGAAAAATGATCCAGACGACCTGGTAAAACAAATGCTCATTCAGCCATTGGAATCTGGTCCCGGGGAAAAATTTAAATACAATGGTAACAACTCAAATCTTCTGGGAAGTATAATAAATGCACTTGAAAAAAAACAAGCGGATGACTTTGCCAGAGAAGTGCTGTTTAACAAGTTGGGCATTTCCGAATTTAAATGGGAAAAAGAAAATGGTGTTTTGCCGTGCCAGAGTGAGCTTCAGATGCTTCCACGCGACATGGCAAAAATCGGATTACTTGTTTTAAATAACGGCTCCCGCAACGGTGAACAAATCGTTCCAAAAGAATGGATTATTGAGTCGGGGAAACCACATGTTGCCGAAACGGAATTTTTCGATTATGGATACCAGTGGTGGTACAGGTCAAAACAAAACACACCATGGTGGAAAAATCCGGTTCATGGGAGTAATGATGAGCATGATATGTTTTTAGCACTCGGTTATGGTGGTCAGTATATAATGATTATCAGAGATCTGAATATGGTTTTGGTTATAACATCATCCGATTATAACGAAGAGAATGGTATGTCTCTTCGTAAAATACCATTGGTAATTGAAGAAGTTGTACCGTTATTTGATGAATAGAATAAATAGAGATAACACTCTTAATCTTTTCTGTACAATCCAGGAAAAGAAAAATTAATACGTATTTGATGATTATTTTTCAGTAAAGTGGTCCTTATTTTATTTTGTCCGAAACCTTTCCAATTATTTTATTGATAATTGGTTTTTGATCCAGGTTACTAAAGAGGCTTCTTTTGCCGTAATGAAGTAAGATATTGCGCGAGTAAACAAAAATTCCAAAACCGTGAGAGGCAAACAGAACCGGATCGAGGCGTGGTATCGAATAGGTGAAAATCATTATAGATCCGATAATGCTGATAACCCAAAACCCAAGTGGGAAAACCGAGTCTTTTTCCTTTTCTGAAAAAATCCACTGGTAGAAGAAACGCGAAATAAATACGACCTGTGCCACTGTGCCCCATATCAGCCAAAAAGCAGTTATTTCTTCGTTTTTGAAAATAGCGGTAAAATTACCTGAAAATATCAGCCAGAATACGTATCCAAGCGGAACAACGACTGCCAGTAAACGGGCCAGCCAGTGCATGCTTTTCCATGCGTTTTTTAACTGAAGGTTTCTGATGTAAATCAAATAAACAAGCAGTTGACCAAATACAATGGCAAAATCGTGGCGTAAGATTCCGTATGTCAGCATCAGGATTGAAGCCACTAAGCTAATTTGCCAGAAAATGACAGGTGAGAGCACTTCTCCTTCTTTTTCCGATTTAAACCATTGTGCAATGATTCGTATGAAAAAAAGAATTTGTGCCAGAAATCCAAGTGTTATGATCAGAATATGGTCCATGCTGAAATTTGAAGAAACAAAAATAGAAAAGATTAAATATAAAGGTGCATTTATTCTATTTCACTCAGTTTGTCAAGGGTTTCTTTGGCAGCATTTTGATGTGCCTCTTTTTTTGAAGTACCGGTTCCGCGGCCAATTACTTTGTTGTCGATTTTAACAATAGCGTTAAATCTGGGTTGTTTCGATGCTTCATCGGTTTCCTCGGTGGTTTCAAACTCAATTTCGTGTTTGTTTTTCTGGCTCCACTCGATCAGTTGGCTTTTAAAATTGGAATCTTCCTGTTCAATCTCACTTAAGTTAACAAATTGAGAAAGAATGCGTTTGGTGACAAAATATTTTGCAGCCCGATAATCACGGTCGAGATAAATAGCACCAATTAAAGCTTCCAGTGCATCGCCGTAAATATGGCTTTTGTCAATTTTTTTTGTGGTGTTCGAATCGATAAACACATACAAACCCATATCGTGGGTAAGTTTTGTAAGAAATGCACGGTTTACCAGTTTTGACCTGGTTTTGGTAAGAAAGCCTTCGTCTTCCTGCGGAAAGCGGTTGTATAAAAAGTCGGCAATTATGGCACCTAAAATAGCATCTCCAAGGTATTCAAGACGCTCATTATTTACCAGGTTTCCCTGCGAATCGACAGTAGAAGCAGACTTATGAATAAAGGCAAGATCATATAGCTTTAGGTTGCGTGGATAAAAGCCAAGCAAGTCCTTTAAAAATAAATAAAACTCTTTTCGATCAGACGAAAAGAGTTTTACTCGTTGTACTATTTTTCTTACCACAGTTTTCTATATTTTTTTGAAAGCCAAAGTAGCATTGTGCCCTCCAAAACCGAAAGTATTGCTGATCGCAATATTGATTTCCCGTTGCTTGGCTTTATTGAATGTAAAGTCAAGACGATGATCGATTTCCGGGTCATCGGTAAAGTGATTAATGGTAGGAGGAACCATGCTATTTTGCATTGCCAGCAAACAAGCAAGCCCTTCGATGGCACCGGCAGCACCGAGTAAGTGTCCCGTCATCGATTTGGTTGAACTGATACTCAGTTTGTAGGCATGTTCCCCAAAAGCTTTAAGAATGGCTTTTGGTTCTGCAATATCGCCAAGAGGAGTTGATGTTCCGTGAACATTGATATAATCAACATCTTCAGGTTTTAGTCCGGCATCATCAAGTGCCCATTTCATTACCAGACTGGCACCTCTTCCGTCCGGATCAGGTGCGGTCATATGAAAGGCATCGCCCGACATACCACCGCCGGCAAATTCAGCATAAATTTTTGCCCCTCTTTTTATCGCATGTTCGTATTCTTCCAAAACGAATGCAGCAGAACCTTCACCAATTACAAAACCATCACGGTCTTTATCAAATGGACGGGATGCCGTTTTCGGATCATCATTACGTGTTGAAATAGCACGCATCGAGCTAAACCCGGCAACACCAGCCTCATTTACACCTGCTTCCGATCCTCCTGTGATCATAAGATCGGCTTTCCCCATACGAATCATGTTGAAAGCATCGATCATGGCATGAGACGCTGAAGCGCAAGCACTAACCGTAGTATAATTAGGACCTCTGAATCCGTACTTGATCGAAATTAAACCACCTGCAATATTGGCGATCATTTTTGGGATAAAAAACGGAGAAAAGCGTGGTCGGTCCGGAGTGTAGTCGCGAACTTCGTTGTAGAAAGTTTCGAGCCCCCCAATTCCGGCTCCCCAGATTACACCAACGCGGTCGCCATCAATTGTGTCCAGATCAAGCTGACTGTCTTCAATTGCCTGGGCCGAACTCGCAAAGGCATATTGGGTGTATTTGTCGTGTTTACGAACCTCCTTTTTATCAATGTATAAAAGGGGGTCGAAATTTTTAATTTCACACGCAAATCTGGTGGGAAAATGGGAGGCATCGAAGTGTGTGATTGGAGCTGCTCCACTCACACCATTCTTTAAATTCTCCCAGTACTCCTGTACCGAATTTCCCAATGGATTAACGGTGCCGACACCGGTTATTACAACCCGTTTTAATTCCATGAAATGAAAAATATGAGAAAATTACTTAACTGCTGATTCGATGTGAGCGATTGCTTCACCTACGGTGGAAATTTTTTCAGCTTCGTCGTCCGGAATAGCAAGATCGAATTCTTTCTCGAATTCCATGATTAATTCTACAGTGTCGAGTGAGTCAGCACCCAAATCATTTGTGAAAGATGCTTCTGGAGTTACTTCACTTTCGTCAACACCAAGTTTGTCAACGATGATTGCTTTTACTTTTGCTGCAACGTCAGACATAATTTCTAATTTTAATTAATACTAATTTTTGTTTTAAATAATTCGCTGCAAAGTAATACATTTACGCTTTATATTTCCAAGAAAAAATAGAAAAAAGATTTAAACACAACAGGTATCCTAACTTCTAAATGACTAAAATTGAATACTTTGTTTAAATGTTCAAAAACCATAATGACATTCTAAAATGAAACAAAAAAGAATAGCCATTTTTGCTTCCGGTTCGGGTACAAATGCTCAGAATATAATTGAATATTTTGCTGATAATAAAGATGTTGTTGTTGATTCGCTATGGGCCAACAAACCCGATGCATATGCTCTGGTCAGAGCCCGGAATTCAGGTATAGAAACATTCATATTTAACCGGGAACAGTTTTATAATAACAGCCAAATCAACTCAATGTTAACTGAACGTAAAGTCGACCTGATTGTACTGGCTGGTTTCCTCTGGTTGATCCCTGATTCCCTGATCCGCAATTTCACGATAATAAATATTCATCCTGCATTACTTCCCAAGTACGGGGGGAAGGGGATGTACGGAATGAATGTTCACAAGGCAGTGGTTGATAATTGTGAAACTGAATCGGGAATTTCCGTTCATTATGTGAACGAAAACTACGATGAAGGAACCATTATTTTTCAGGCAACCTGTCCGGTGCTAAAAGGCGATACTCCTGAGCAGGTAGCGGAAAAAGTTCATGAACTGGAATACAAGCATTTCCCTGCTATTGTCGAAGAAGTTCTCCGTAAATTATAGTTTGATACTAATACCGGAATATTATAATTACAGAGTTCAGGTTAATAAACTTTACATTTTTAATGTTCTTGTTAAATAATGTTAAGCTTGGTTAACAGGCGATTTCTTTCAAATTATCTTTGAGGCATGAGTCGAAAGATGTTGATAACACTGATTGTTGTGATGGCTGTTGTTTTGTCAGGCCTGATCCTGGTGCAATGGTCCATGATCAAATCTGCTTCTGATATCAGGGAAGAACAGTTCAATCAGTTAGTGGCGAATGCTTTGGATATAGTAGCAGCGCAGCTCGATCTTGATGAGCAACGACTGGCACGCGAAAGTGCACGGCGGGGAGAGATCCCGGGAATGACAAAGGAAGGTGATGCCGTAAGTAACGTTTTCCCGCGTAACAACCCCGGGAAAGGAATGCTTAATTTCAGCCTTTCTTATTCAGAAGAGGATGGTTACAGTTCTTACCGCGAGGAAATTCAGATTCAATCAGTCGATACAGTACCGAACGAATCAATTCTTAGTATACCGGGAATCATGGAACAGGCTTACCGTCAACAAGAGTTGTGGCGCCAGTGGGTGTTCAGTACAGATTGGCAGAGTTGGTGGATTTTGTTGCAAGGTCGTACCATTCAGGAAAGAATTGATACAACTCGATTGTCGTTGATCCTTGCAACAGCAATGAAACAAGCCGATATCGATTTGGAATATAAATACGCCATAAAGAATTCTTCAATGGCAAAAGAAACTGTGATTTTTGGAGACGCAGATTACAAATCGAATCGCAATGAGTATTCACAATTGCTTTTTCAAAATGATTTTGACGGCCCCAAACCCAATTATTTATATGTGTATTTTCCACATCGAAGGCAGTATCTTTTTAAGGCAACTGGTTTGTCCATAATACCAACTATTATTCTTACCGGTTTGCTGATTGCCATATTTGCTTATACTATCATGGTTATTTTCCGGCAGAAAAAGTTGTCGATCATTAAAAATGACTTTATTAATAATATGACTCACGAGCTGAAAACGCCAATTTCAACCATTTCACTCGCCAGCCAAATGTTACAGGACGGAACTATTTCGAACACGCCGTCAACGATTGAGCACATTTCTAAAGTAATTAACCAGGAAAGCAAGCGGTTGAGTTTTCAGGTTGAGAAAGTTTTGCAAATGGCGGTTTTTAACGAGGGAAGATTAAAACTGAAACTTCGGGAATTTGATATCAACAAACTAATCGAGAATGTTGCAAGTAATTTCGAGCTTCGCGTAAAAAGTAAAGATGGTAAGTTAATTACTGAGATTAAAGCTGAGAATGCAATTGTAAAAGGTGATGAGGTGCATATTACAAATGTTATTTTTAACTTGTTGGATAATGCAATGAAATACAGCCGGGAAATTCCGGAAATAAGAATAATAACCGAAAACCGAAAAGACAGGATTATGGTTGCGGTTCAGGATAATGGCATTGGAATTGCAAAGGAACATCATAGCCAGATTTTTGAACGGTTTTATCGTGTTCCAACCGGGAATATTCACGACGTTAAAGGATTCGGGTTAGGATTAAGTTATGTGAAAAAAATTATCGATCTTCATAATGGAGAAATTAAAGTTGAAAGTGTAATAAACAAAGGGACCAAATTTAAAATCTATTTCCCGCAAATAAATAATTAACCATGGAACAAAAAACAAAATTACTACTGGCCGAAGATGATGAGAACTTAGGTTTGTTGTTAAAAGAATACCTGGTTGCAAAAGGCTATGATGCCGATTTGTATCCCGATGGAGAAGCTGCTTACAAAGGTTTTATGAAAGAACATTATGATATCTGTATACTGGACGTGATGATGCCTAAAAAAGACGGGTTCACGCTTGCGAAAGATATCCGGATAGTAAACGCTGAAATTCCTGTGATCTTTCTGACAGCCAAGAATATGAAGGATGATGTGCTGGAAGGTTTCAAGATGGGAGCCGACGATTACATTACCAAGCCATTTAGCATGGAAGAACTGATTATGCGTATCGAAGCTATTTTACGCCGGACTTCGCAGGAAGGTGCTTCAGGTTCGCAACAGATTTTTACACTGGGCCGTTTTACTTTTGATACTCGAAAGCAGACGCTTAGCGAAGGAGAAGAATCAGTAAAACTCACTACAAAAGAATCGGAATTGCTGAAGTTGTTGTGCCAGAATGCCAATAAGGTTCTGGAACGGAATTATGCATTGAAGTCGATTTGGATTGATGATAATTATTTCAATGCCCGGAGCATGGATGTATACATTACCAAATTACGCAAACATCTTAAAGACGAGACTTCTGTTGAAATCATCAACGTTCATGGTAAAGGATATAAACTGATTATGTGACATAAAAATACCCGCTACTGCGGGTATTTTATTTAGGTTCCGAATTTTCCTGATCAATTCCACTTTTTGTGGAAAATATTTTAGTCGAGTTTTAATACAGCCAGGAAAGCTTTTTGTGGTACTTCCACGTTTCCAATCTGCTTCATTCTCTTTTTACCTTTCTTTTGTTTTTCCAAAAGCTTACGTTTACGGGTGATGTCACCACCATAACATTTTGCTGTTACATCTTTTCTAACCGCTTTAATGGTTTCACGGGCTATAATTTTTGCTCCGATTGCTGCCTGAATGGCAATGTCAAATTGTTGTCTTGGAATCAACTCTTTCAGTTTTTCACACATGCGACGACCGAAATTGTAAGCATTGTCAAAGTGGATCAAAGTAGAAAGCGCATCCACCATTTCTCCATTTAAAAGGATATCTAGTCGTACCAGTTTTGCTGGTTTGAATCCGCTTATGTGGTAATCGAAAGAAGCATATCCTTTCGAAATACTTTTCAGTTTATCGTAGAAGTCGAAAACAATTTCACCAAGAGGCATATTAAAGATTAATTCAGCGCGGTCTGTCGTCAGGTAATTCTGGCTTACCATCTCTCCCCGTTTGTCGAGACAAAGTCGCATTATTGGACCAATAAATTCAGAAGCTGTTATAATATTGGCGCGAATGTAAGGTTCATCAATTTCACTAATTGTTGAGGCTGCCGGCATTCCTGATGGATTGTAAACCAGTTGCTCAGTACCGTCAGTGAGGTAAACTTTGTACGAAACGTTGGGAACCGTGGTAATTACGTTCATGTCGAACTCACGTTCCAACCTTTCCTGAATGATTTCCATGTGAAGTAATCCAAGGAACCCGCAACGAAATCCAAAACCCAGTGCAGCTGATGATTCAGGTTCAAAAGTAAGGGAAGCATCGTTTAATTGAAGCTTATCCATAGCTGCACGAAGGTCTTCGTAGTCCTCGGCATCAATCGGGTAAACTCCGGCAAAAACCATGGGTTTTACTTCTTCAAATCCTTCGATGGCTTTCCCTTGATTTTTTACTTGTGTAATGGTGTCTCCCACTTTTACTTCCTTGGCCGTTTTAATTCCTGAAATGATGTATCCAACGTCGCCAGGTCCCAGTATTTCACGTGGGTGCAAGCTCAATTTTAATACTCCTATTTCGTCAGCGTTATATTGCTTTCCGGTGGCAACAAACTTTACCAAATCTTTGGTACGAATCTGTCCGTTTAAAATTTTAAAATAGGCAATAATTCCTCTGAAAGAGTTAAAGACTGAGTCGAAAATTAATGCTTGTAACGGAGCGTTTGCATCACCTTTTGGGGCTGGAATTCTTTTAATAATTCTGTCCAGTATTTCTTCTACACCCTCGCCGGTTTTTCCACTGGCTCGTATAATATCTTCGTGGTCGCAACCAATCAGATCAATAATTTGGTCTTCCACAACTTCCGGCATGGCATTCGGAAGGTCCATTTTGTTTAGTACAGGAATAATTTCCAGGTCGTGTTCAATGGCAAGATAAAGGTTGGAAATGGTTTGCGCCTGAATCCCCTGCGTGGCATCTATAATCAACAAGGCCCCTTCGCAAGCCGCAATCGATCGTGAAACTTCATAAGAAAAGTCAACGTGTCCGGGAGTGTCAATCAGATTCAGCTTGTAAGGTTTGCCTTCATGCTCATAATCCATCTGAATGGCATGGCTTTTAATGGTAATGCCACGCTCCTGTTCCAGCTCCATGCTATCGAGTACCTGTGCATGCATATCGCGCTCGGTAATCGTTTTTGTATACTCGAGTAAACGATCAGCAAGTGTACTTTTCCCGTGATCGATATGTGCTATAATACAAAAGTTGCGTATGTTTTCCATTTCCATCCATTAACACCTATTCTGATAAATAGGTTTTTAAATTTTGCGCAAAGATATTTAATTTTTAAAACTAGAATAATGAGTTCACAGGCTGTGGGTCAAATTTCTTATTTGCTTGATAAGTTGACTGATAAGCTGATATGATTGAAAATACCCTTCTTCCCATTCACTTTGTCTTGGTCCGGCTACATTTAGCGTTCGAATATTATTTTTAATCATCCAATCCATAATTATATCGAGTGATATGGAAGAAGATATGTGTAGAGCAGGTTTATTTAAATCTTTAGCCAGATTGAGAGTTAATAAAGTGCCTCCTTTCAAAGGAATACCGGAAATAATGATCGTTCCGTCAGAATCTATGACATTTTGCCGTGTACGGTAATCATAATCACTCACACTCAATTCGTTTAGTGGATATTTTTCAGGAATGGTTCCGTCTTCAGCCCTCCGATTTTTGGGGCATGAACCACCACATTGGAAGTTCAAATCCAAACAGGCATCCAGTGTACCACGATCAACGCCGGTTTGTCCTCCGCTAATGATTTTTTGGCATGGTATTTGTGAATTCATATGTAGTCATGAAAACAATTAAGCGTGGAAACAGAAAACAATTTTCCACGATTATTTATTAGAAAACAAGATACTTCACAGCAATTTGCTGTTTTTTCATAAGTTTGGTTTAGTTAGGTTTAGTTTTGATCCCGGGGTGTTGACCCCGGGATTTTCTTTTATGTTTCTTTCTGTTTGTAATATTCCCTCTTTCCGTCGGCAGCCAGGTTTTTGACTTTTTCAATAAGTGCATTTTGTTCTTCCTCACTAAGTTTTATAAACGATCTGGCAAGAGCAATTTTTTCTCTCATAAATGTTGCATTTTCGTTTCCGGAAATAAGTACGCTTACTGGTAATGACCACACAAAATGCATAGCTTCTTTAATACTTAAATAATTTGGAATTATCGGATCATCCGAGGTCCAGCCGGCTTCCTTCTTTTCTTTGAAGAAACGTCCATCGGCCAGGGATTTAATGGAAGTTACACCCAGGTTTCGTTTCAAAGCTACAGGAAATACATTTTTTGCAAAACTATAATAAGAAGCATCCAAAACATTAACTGGCATGAGTACGGTGTCGAAAATATCACTTTCCCCAGTACGATCAAGCATTCGTAAATGTGCATACGGATTTTGGTGTCCAGTGAATCCAAGATACCTGAACTTGCCTTGTGCCTTGGCTTTCAGTAAGTAATCCAAAACACCATTCTCAATTCTGCTATCTACGTCTTCAGGTGTACTAACAGCATGTACCTGGTACAAATCGAGTTGATCAACATTCAATCTGCGTAATGTCCCTTCCAAATGTTCCTGTGCTGTTTTTACATCGGGAGCTGTTGTTTTCGAAGTCAGAAAAATCAGGTCTCGATATTTTGGAGTAAGATATTTCCCGTATCGTTCTTCACTTTTTCCATCACCGTAACTTTCTGCCGTGTCAAAAAAACGCACGCCACCTTCAAGTGCCGCTTCAATTACTTCCTGGGCATCACGTTCAGTTGTCCATCCTACATGATATCCCCCGGTTCCAAGCATGGTTACATATTCTCCGGTTCTGCCCAGTTTACGTTTAGGTAGTACTTCGCCCAGGCGGTCACCCGAAGACGTTTGTGAAAATGATGTAGTTGAGATTGTTAATCCGGCAGTTGCTCCTGCCAGCGATTTTAGAAAAGTTCGTCTGTTTGCCATAATGTTAGGTTTATGCACGTTACGAAATAATTATGCTTAGGTTTCTTTGAAGTTAGTAAAATTCGTTTTAAAGCAAACCGTTTTTTATAATGGAATCGAAAAATTACAAAAAGATAACTTGTACGTACAAGTATTTTCATATCTTTGGTGGAAAATTGAATAGGCTTTGAAGAAATATCAAATTATTAGAGAAGATCTGAAACAAAAAATTCAGCTTGGGGAATACGTTGAAGGTGATCTTTTACCATCTGAAAATGAGCTTTGTAGTACATATTTTATTACGCGAACCACTGCGCGAAAAGCTTTGGATGAACTTCTGAAAGAAGGATTTATAGAACGGAAACACGGGAAAGGAAGTGTTGTGCGTGAGCGTCGTAAGTCGTTGGGATTGTTGAATGTGAAAGGTTTCTCCGACGCTGTTGGCGATAATGTAAGAACAGTATTCTTACAAAAGCCGGTGATTTCATCGTGGAGTCGTTCCATTCATTTTCCTGTTTCAGATGCTGAAAAGGACATGCCATGTATTTATTTTGAAAGATTGCGTTATGTAGGCGATGTACCGGTAATGCTGGAAAGTAACTGGATAGCTGATTTTGGAATGACTGGCATTATTGAAAGTGAATTTGTGGAAGGTTCCTTTTTTCGTACTTTGAGTCGTAACTATTCTATCGAGATTATTGGTTCGGAACAAGAACTCAGGGCCGAATTCGCTTCTAAGGAAATTGCCGAGTTATTACAGGTAAAAATTATAGCTCCTGTATTGCATATTTCAGTAAAGTTCAAAACAAGTCAGCCTAAATTAAATATTTACAGTGAGTTATACTGTAATACGGAAAACTATCCGATAGGGAACAGTTATAATATCTAAACCACTATGAATAAACATCATTTTTCAAGAAGAAACTTTTTAAAAAACGCAACAATTGGGTCTGCAGCTTTGGCAGGCTCAATGACCTTGCCAGCATGTTCTTCTCCTGAAATAAAACCTCAACCTGAATTTCCGGTTTTTAATTTAAAAGGATTTGATCCTTCATTTGGGGTAGCCGGAGTTCTTTATTCTCAGTTAAGTTATGAACCCGGTTTCCCGATTCGAATTGTTGTCAGAGTGCCTGAAAAAGTGTTATTCCCTGGTAATTCTGAATGTGTACTTTTTTCTGAAGAAAACGGGAAAAAATACACGACTGATTTTAATTACTGGGGAGAAGTCTGGAAAAGTCATTGGTGGATGGCCGAATTTTCAGATATCAATTCGGAGGGAGAATACCGGCTTGAAATTCATGAAAATGGTGAGACAATCTTTTCTGATACAGGTTTGGTAATAAAGAAAAACGGGCTTTGGGATTCAACTATCGAATGGTCGTCAGTTGATATGCTGGAACGACGCCGTCATTTTACAAAAGTGGGCGCAGGTTGGCAGGATGCAGGAACACTTTGGGTTGAAAGTCCGGCTCAAAGTGCTATGATTATTGCACTTGCAGAATTACTCGAAAATAGTAAGGATCGATTTGATAATGAATTTATCAATCGTATTAATACTCAAATTACAGTTGGTTCCGATTATCTTGTAATGTTGCAACAAAAAGCAACAGAATTGGGATTTCCTCAAGGGGCATTTACCCATGATTTGCATGGACATGAAAAGGATGTTCTTGCTACAGATGGATGGAAAGCTGTAATTGCACTGGCAAAATCAGCCCGTCTCCTTCCTGACAGTTACAAAGAAAAGAAGGAGCAATACGAAGAATCGGCTAAATTGGGATTTCGGTGGTTACTTCAAACTGCAAGGCCAATGGGCGACTACGGATATATGAGAATTCAAAGAGGATTGGCAGCTGATACTGTAATCCCGATGGATGAATGGCCGACTCGCGATTTGATAGGTTTTTGCACAGCTTCACTAGAAATGAATAAAATCGGAGTTGAAAATGCGTCATCTCATGCCATTGATTTTGCGAGACAAATTATAAAAAGGCAGATTCCGAAAGAAGAAGCTAAAAGTGGTTATTACGGAAATTTCTATGAATTTGCTTCGATGAAACACGCTGAAACCTCGTGGACACAAGGCATTGCTCCTTCGGAGAATGGCGCGGAGTTTGGGGCAGATATTGGAGGTATCTATCCAAATTACCTTTTACCTTTTGTCGAAATGCTTAGCTTGTTTCCTGAACACGAAGACGCAGAAAAATGGAAACAATCACTTTATAACTTTACTTATGGCTACCTGATCCCGGCGTGCGAAGCCAATCCTTTTTATCTTGTTCCACAAGGAATTTTCGACAACGAAGGTCCGGTCTGGTTTTGCGGCACTTTCCACGGAACAAATTCAATTTATGGTTATACAGCAGCACTGGCGTTTGAACTGGCAGAGTTATTCGACGAGCCAAAATTGAAAAATATTGCATACGGAAACCTCCAGTGGATTGCCGGGCTGAATGCGGGAATTACCACTGCGAATGTTAAATTAGGGTGTGTTGTTTTCAGTACGGATGTTCCGGAAGGAGCAGCTTTGCCTGCCAGCATGATTTGTCATATCGGGAAACGCTGGGCAGGTACCTGGTTCCAAACGCGGGGATCAATCTGTAACGGTTTCTCCACCGGTACCCAATTTGTATTCGACACAGAACCAAAAAAGGAAAACGACGGCCCGTTCTCTCTTACGGATGAAGACTGGATTCCGCACAGTGCCGGATGGCTAAGCGGTTTGATGAGGATACGAACATAATTCGAATTATACAATACTTAAATTTATACTTATGGCTAAAAGAATAATTGCAATTGCACTGGCGGTCTTATTACTCGGATCAGTCAGTATTGCTCAAACAAAGTCAATTAAAAAGTCAGCTCCTTTAAGCGAAGCAACACCTGAGAGTGTAGGTATTTCTTCGGAGCGTTTGGCACGAATTGATCAAATGTGTAGGGAAGAAGTGGCAAAAGGAAATCTTCCCGGAATAGTGATATTGGTGGCCAGAAACGGAAAGATTGTTCTTTGGAAAGCGTATGGAAAAGCAACCGCTGAAGGTCGAACCCAGGAGCGTGACGATATCTTCAGAATTGCATCACAATCAAAAGCAATTACATCAACAGCGGTAATGATGCTGTGGGAAGAGGGTAAGTTTCAACTCGACGATCCGATTTCAAAATACATTCCTGAATTCAAAAATCAGAAAGTATTGACCGGTTTTAGCTACAGCGATACTACGTGGACAGGTGTGCCGGTGAAAAAAGAAATTACGATTCGTAATTTGCTGACACATACTTCCGGCATCGGGTACGGTGTGATAGACAAAGATGAACGTTTTAAAATGATATATCAAAAAGCTGGTGTTACTGACTTATTTACAACAAAAAATGTAAGCATTGAAGAAAGTGTGAAGCGCCTGGCAAAGTTGCCTTTACATCATCATCCTGGCGAGAACTATATTTACAGCGAGGGGCTCGATGTTTTGGGATACTTCATTGAAGTGGTTTCAGGAATGCCTTTTGATGAATATTTAAAGACGCATATTTTCGATCCTCTGGGAATGAATGACACCCGCTTTTATTTCCCCGAATCGAAAGTCAACCGTTTGGTCGATGTTCAGCATAAAACAAATGGCAAATGGGAAAAGTACCCGGTTACTTTTTATGATACCGATTACCCGGTAAAAGGTGCAAAATCTTTCTTTTCAGGAGGTGCCGGACTGTCGAGTACCGCAAAGGATTATGCAACTTTTCTTCAGATGTACCTAAATGGCGGCGAGTATAATGGTGTTCGATTATTAAGCAGGAAAACTGTTGACGTTATCATGGGAAATCAAACGGGAGAATTATTTGGTTTTCCTAACCAGTACTACGGTTTGGCGTTTGGAATTGTTACCGCCAAGGGACAAGATAAAGGTGGTTCAGGAAGTGTAGGCACATTTGACTGGGGAGGTTATTTTAATACGCAATATTTTGCCGATCCGAAAGAAAATGTAATAGGGATTATAATGAAACAAACACAGGGGCCAGTCGATGATGTAACCGGCTGGAAATTCAGACAACTTGTTTTTCAAACCATTGACGATTAATATATAATATGGAAAAGATAAAAGAATTGGCGAAAATGATCGATCACTCGATCCTGCATCCTACGATGACCGACGAGGATCTCAAACGCGAATGTGAAGTAGCCAGAAAATATGATGTGGCTTCGGTTTGTGTAAAACCGTATGCCGTGAAGCAGGCAGTTGAATTATTAAAAGATTCAGATGTGCTGGTGGGCTGTGTGATTGGTTTTCCGGCGGGAAACTCGGCCATTGAAGTAAAAGTTTTTGAAACCGAAGTTGCCTGTCGCGACGGGGCTGTGGAAATAGATATGGTCATCAATATTGGCAAAGCGCTTCAAGGCGAATGGGATTATATCGAAAAGGAAATAGGTGCTGTAACGGAAGCCTGTCATAAAAACGGGGCGATTGTTAAGGTGATTTTTGAAACCGACTATGTTACCCGTAAAGAAGATATCCGGAAACTATGTGAAATCTGTACCAAAGTGGAAGCGGATTATGTAAAAACTTCTACCGGTTTTGGATTTGTAAAAGGTGTTGATGGTAAATATTCTTATGAAGGAGCCACGATTGAAAACCTGAATATTATGCGCGAAAGCAGCGGCCCAAAGGTAAAGCTGAAAGCAGCAGGCGGAGTCCGTACGCTTGACGGTTTGCTTGCGGTAAAAGAAGCAGGCTGTTCTCGTTGCGGAGCTACAGCTACCATTGCCATTTTGGAAGAAGCTAAAAAACGATTTGTAAACTAAAGCCTTTCTAACTTATAACTAAACTTAAACCTATGTACATTGTTGATTCATACCCTGTAGCGGTACTGTTTTGCATTGTGACCATGTTGTGCTGGGGCTCGTGGGCAAACACGCAGAAACTTGCTTATAAAGAATGGGGATTCCCGCTTTTTTACTGGGACTACACCTTGGGCGTGATTATTCTTTCGCTGATTTTCGGTTTTACAATTGGAAGCATGGGAGAGAATGGCGAAGCTTTTCTTCCGAACCTGATAGGTGCTTCTTCAAGATCGTTTTTGTATGCTTTGCTTGGTGGAGTAATATTTAATATCGCCAATCTGTTGCTGGTGGCTGCGATCGAAATTGCGGGAATGGCTATTGCTTTTCCAATCGGTATTGGGCTGGCGCTGGTTTTGGGAGTTTTTAATAACTACCTGCCAAATCCTGAAGATTACCAAACCTTTTACCTGTTTTTGGGAGTAGCTT
Organism: Draconibacterium sp.; assembly: GCA_035399765.1. Taxonomy (GTDB): domain Bacteria; phylum Bacteroidota; class Bacteroidia; order Bacteroidales; family Prolixibacteraceae; genus Draconibacterium. Next base: position 89,635 of record DAOPJR010000002.1, read on the forward strand.
TGGTAACGATTGCTATCATCATCAATACCATGGCCTACAAAAATGTCTCGAAAGGCAGTAAGTCAACCAAGGGCATTTTGATCTCACTTATTGCCGGTATTCTGATGTCGTTTTTTTATCGCTTTGTAGCGGATTCGATGTCGACAGATTTGATTCATATCACCCCCGGAACCTTTACTCCTTACAGTGCGGTATTTGTTTTTTCGATAGGAATATTCATTTCGAATTTTGTATTTAATTATTATTTCATGCGGAAACCTGTAAGTGGAAAACCGCTTACTTTCAAGATGTATTTTCAACAGGGAACACCCAAACTGCATTTGGTTGGAATATTAGGTGGGATGATCTGGAATTTGGGAATGATGTTGAGTATTATGTCTGGCGATGTGGCCGGTTATGCCATTTCGTATGGACTTGGACAAGGGGCAACACTCGTTGCTGCGATCTGGGGCGTTTTTGTGTGGAAGGAATTTTCGGGGGCACCCAAGCGTACCAACCTGATGCTAACTGCTATGTTTGCCTTTTTTATTATTGGTCTGGCTTTAATTATTCTTGCCCGACTGGCTTAAAATTCTAATACCTATGAAAAAGAAAATCGTAGTAATTGGCAGTTCCAATGTCGATTTGATAATGAAAATGGATCATCTTCCTGAAAAGGGCGAAACCGTAATTGGTGGATTTCTGATGCAGGTTTATGGTGGAAAAGGTGCCAATCAGGCGGTGGCGGCGGCTCGTGCCGGAGGAAATGTTGCATTTGTTAGTTGTGTGGGGAATGATGGTTATACCCCTCAAATGGTAAAGAATTATCAAAATGAGAATATTGATACTCGCTTTGTTTTTCACGAAAAGAGCATTGCCAGTGGCCACGCACTAATCATGGTTGACAATGAGGGTGAAAATATAATTTCAGTGGCTCCGGGAGCAAATAATCTGCTTCTGCCCGGAAAAATTGAAAAGGCTTCCAGTGTTTTTGATGACGCAGCTTTGATTGTTATGCAGTTTGAAATTCCTGAAGAAACCATTAAATATGTGATTGATCTTGCGAACAAGAAAAACATTCCGGTGATGTGGAATGTGGCGCCTGCAATGACTTTCGATTTCTCATATATACCAAAAGTAAATATCCTGGTATTAAATGACGTGGAAGCTGGTTTTTTGGCTGAAATGAGAGTTGAAAATGAAGCTGACGCGGAAAAAGCTGCAAGGAAACTTATCGACAAGGGAGTCGAAAAAGTTATTATCACTTTAGGAGAGAAAGGAGCATTCGTTTTAACCAATCAGGAGAAAGAAAACATTTCTTCCTACAAAGTTAAAGCAGTTGACACGACTGCAGCGGGAGACACGTTTTGCGGAGCACTTGCGGTTGCAATTACAGAGGGAAAGAACCTGAAAGAATCGCTACAGTTTGCCAGTGCCGCCGCCGCTATTTCAGTTACCCGAATGGGGGCTCAACCATCGGCGCCTTATCGCGGTGAAATTGATCATTTTATTCAGGAACGAAACTAATCATCATCGTCGTCGTCATCTTTTCCGCTGTATTTAGCCGGGTATGGTTTTTTCCCGTTTGAAGCAAACCAGACAATCCGGTTAAATAACGCATCATTACCTGCATCTACGCGGTCAAACTGTGGAAGCATACTCTTTTTTGCGTAATGCAGTGCGGTTCCGTTAAGCTGAGACAGACCGGGATTCATTTCATCCAACGGAATCTGGTTGGGAACCGAAACGAAAGGGCTGTTTTCAGGATATGAATTGAAACAGTCAAACATTGGCATGGCAGTAGCATCCTGAATATTCATCGGTGGAATTCCCAAGATCTGTTCAATGGTCCGGATCATTGAAACCTGGTTGTAATTGGTGTGATTGGTTTGGTCGAATTTGGTGTAAGGACTGGCTATTAAACCAACGGTCCGGTAAGCCGAAACGTGGTCCCAGCCAGCCTGAGAATCGTCTTCGGTAACAAAAATGGCGGTATTATTCCAGAAGCGGCTTTTTGAAATGGCTTCAATGATTTGCCCCAGTGCCAGATCGTTGTCAGCTACCTGTGCGCGCGGCGTAGGTAGGCCAGGGCGTGTTCCGCCAGTATGATCGTTCGGAAGTGCAACAACAAGTAATTCCGGCCACTGGTCACCTTCCATCTTATCGTATTCGTTTAGTTCATCGATAAAAGTTTTAGCTCTGAGGACATCAGGTATTTTATGGCTGTCGTAACCCGGGTAATTCTGACTCAAAATATTTTTTACCGGATCGATGGTTGTATGATTGGTAAATTCAAATTTCTCTCCCTTCTGAAATCCTTCGTAAATGGAAGTCCATGTGGCTTTACTGTCGAATTGTGGCACACAGGCTTCACCATAAATACGAACACTTTTCCCGTGTTCGCGTGCATTATCCCAGATAAAACCGGTTGGTGCATACACCAGTGCATCTTCCTGTACATGCGGGTAACTGCGGAACCAGGCACGGACGTTTTTCTCCACATAATCAGTAACAATGGCCATGTCTGTCCACTGATGGCCTTCTGCTGAACTTTTCCCGGAGACATAAAAATTATCAAGCAATAAAAAGTCATCCACAATTTTGTGTGTATTCGGGGTCACTTCTTCACCGAAAATACAAAGAGAAGGTTCTCCGTCTCCGGCTTTCACATCGCCTAAAATCTGGTCGTAAGTACGGTTTTCTTTGATAATATAAACTACATGTTTAAAAACGGACGGCTCGCCAATTCGGGCTGGAACGGGAACCGGTGTTACATTTTTTCTTGGCATTTTTTGTGACAGTGCAATTCTGAAAAGCTGGTTTGTTTCTTCAACACGTTTGGTATATTTGGCAAGTTGTGTTTTATCCGGAACCGGAATAATCGAAACCGAAGCCATTTGACGGTGACTGTTATACGATGTTACTCCGGTTACTCCTGAAACACTTGGAATCCGCGCACCTTCTGCTTCAATATTAGGAATATACAAACGACTGTTATTTAAAACACAAACTCCTCCGGGATAAGCACCGGTTGGAATAAAGCCGGCAATTTTACTGGAAGCGTTATTTGAATTTGCAGAAGCATTTTTACCCAGTTCAACTACAGCAACTGCATTGTCCATTCCAACAGCAACATACAATGTCTTTCCGTCTTCTGAAATTCCTAATCCATTCGGAGAATCTCCAAAATAGGGATTCTTTTCTTTGCCCAATCTAACAGGTATTGTTTCAGTTATTGCATCTGTTTTTGTATCAATTACCGAAATCGCATCGCTATTCGCGTTGGCAATATAAACGAACTGCTCATCAGGGCTGGAGATCATATCATTTGGATGAAGTCCTACTTCAATTTCTTTTAACAAGGCTCCGTTGATAGGATTAAAAACAGACACTGTTCCTTCACGAGTAGAGCCATTTTCAGGAGATACTTTTGCTTTTCCCCATGGAACTCCGGCTACGTCTTTGTCGTTTACATCGGGTACCGCACCGGCCCAGTTGGTAACATAAATCTTTGCGGCGGTTTTTATTACTCCGTAAGGCGCTACTCCAGTCGGTACCGACCAAGTGGTTTCACCACTTTCGACATTGAGTTTTATTAGCTTGTTGTTTCCATTTAATACTACATATAAAAAGGTAATGCCATTTTCTTCCGAAACGACCAATTCGTTAGGTAAGGCACTCAATGCAGGTGCCTCAGAAGAAAACTCAAATGTGTTGAGTAATTTTATTTTTCTGCCGTTCCACGAAGCTTTAATTACATATGATTTGCCGGAACCCGAGGCGCTCCAATATAATTCATAATCATTATCGACTTTGCGCCAGCTTATTCCTGAAAATGTATTCATTGCACCTGTGCCAAGCAGATCTTTTAAAGTGGCACGGTCAATTATTTTGTTGTTTTCAACTGAAAGGATAACAATTGAATAACGTCCTTCAACGGCTACCCATTTGCCATCGGGCGAGGCAGCACAGTCAAGTGCATGGTTTTCTAATTCGTTATCGCCAAAATAGATTTGTTCGCCTGCCGGATCAATCCATCGGTTATACGGCATCAGTACGGGCAACTGGTTGTCAGAAAGTGTTTCTGTTTCGTACTTACTTAAATGTTTCGCCTGCTGCTTTTTGTCTTTTTTACTTTGTCCTGCAGCGTTTAAGACAAAGCTTAAAATAATGATGGAAAAGAAGGAGTAACGAAATATCGATTTCATATGTATAACTTTCTGATTTCTTATAAAGATAAATGTATTTTGAGTAAACAAGGTTTATCTGACCTTGGTTTTCGCCATTTGAGTATTTTATTTGTTTTTTAATTTTTATTGATCAATTGCGGAAGAATTGATTTGGAAAATCAGATTTAAGCTTTCATTTTTGAAAGATCAGAGTTAACAATAAATAAAGGCAAATGAATATAGTTATCAGAAAGGCAGGAGATAACGATTTACCGGCTATTTTGGGATTGATAAAAGAATTAGCTGCTTTTGAAAAAGGTCTTGATAAGGTGACAAACACGCTCGAACAAATGCAGGAAGAAAGGGAATTCTTTAAGTGTTATGTCGCCGAAAATGAAGGCGAGATTGTGGGGATGTCGCTCTACTATTTTGTGTATTATACCTGGGTTGGGAAATCGATGTACCTCGAAGACCTTTATGTGAAGGAAGCGTACCGCGGACAAAATATCGGGTCGCTTCTGATGAATAAAATGCTGGAAGTGGCACGCAAGGAAAATTGCAAACGCTTTCGGTTGCAGGTACTTCACTGGAACGAGCCTGCGATTGCTTTTTACAAAAAGAACGGATTTACGATCGATCAAGGATGGTATAATTGTGACATCAACGGGATTTAGAAGATCGCCACACTATAAGTTTATTCAGAAAGCGTAAAAATAGGTGAGTACACTTTTATTTTCATAAATTAGCGTAGGTTTTTGACTTTCAGTTAATTATTCAAAACTAAATAACAATGACTAAATCTACTCGCAGACAATTTATGACAAGGACCTTACCGGCCACTGCCGCTGCTACTTTTGGGTTATCCAGTGTAAATGCTTTAGGGAATTCCTATGGCGACAGTGAAAAGAAGCTTAAAATTTTAGTGGTTGGCGCTCATCCTGATGATCCTGAAACAATGTGCGGTGGTGCTATGGCTTTGTATTCTAGAGCCGGACACGAAGTTGTTTCTGCTTATTTAACCAGAGGTGAAGCCGGTATTGATGGCAAGTCGCACGATGAAGCAGCGAAAATACGAACTGCCGAAGCATTAAAAGCCTGTGATATTTTAAAGGTTCGTCCTGAATTTTTAGGGCAAATTGATGGAAGTTGTGAAATCACGCCGGAAAGATACAGGCAGGTCACTGACTTTATTAAAAAAGAAGCAGCCGATATTATTATTACACACTGGCCGGTTGACACTCATCGCGACCACCGGATTTGCTCTGTTCTTGTATATGATGCGTGGCTGAACCTTGGACGAAAAGCGGCTCTTTATTATGGGGAGGTAATGAGCGGAACACAGTCACAAAATTTTTCGCCAACCGATTACCTTGATATTTCTTCTGTAGTCGGGATTAAGCATCAATCATGCTTTGTACATGTAAGCCAGAAAATTGAAGAGGAATACGCCAACTATCATGGAAGGATGGAGGTGTTCCGGGGCATGGAGTTCGGTTGCGACTATGCTGAAGCATTTATCAAACATGTTAAAAGTCCCGAAATTTATTTGAAGTAGTCAGTTTATAACGAACCGATAACAAAATGAACAACGAAATCAGAATTTGTCAGAGTTGCGGAATGCCGATCGATAAAGACCCTGGGATGGGCGGAACCAATGTGGATCAAACTAAAAGTGATAAATATTGCAGTTTTTGTTACCAGGATGGTCAATTTCTGGATGAAGGAATATCGCTTCAGGAGAAGATTGAAAAGAACATTCGAATTGCAGTAACAAAACTAAATATTTCCGAGAGTAGTGCCCGCGAAATGGCTGAAAGTTTATTGCCCACACTCGAGCGCTGGAAAATGTGAACAGTTACATATTTACAAGTGTCTCATCACTTAAGAAAAAGGAGCTTTTCAGCTCCTTTCTTATTTTTTCTCTTTTATATCGAGTTTGATATTCAATTCATCAAGTTGTTCGTTGGCAATTGGTGCGGGCGAGTCGATCATTACATCACGGCCGCTGTTGTTTTTCGGGAAAGCGATCACATCGCGAATGGTATCTTCTCCGGCAAACATCGAAACCAGGCGGTCGAAACCAAAAGCAATACCAGCATGTGGCGGAGCACCGTATTTAAAGGCGTTCATCAGGAAACCAAACTGAGCCTGTGCCTGTTCGGGCGTGAATCCCAGTTTATCGAACATTTTTGCCTGTAACTCTGAATTAAATATTCGAACTGAACCACCGCCAATTTCCACACCATTGATAACCAGGTCGTAGGCATTGGCGCGAACTTTTCCCGGGTCGGTATCCAGCAACGCAATGTCTTCAGGTTTCGGTGAAGTAAATGGATGATGCATGGCATAAAAACGTTTGGTGTCTTCGTCCCATTCCAAAAGCGGAAAATCAACCACCCATAATGGTTTGAATACATTTTTATCACGCAGTCCAAGCTGATTGCCCATTTCCAGACGCAATGTTCCAAGAGCTTCCTGCATGTGTTTTTTCTCGCCGGAAAGTATCAGGATGAGGTCACCGGCTTCTGCTCCGGTAATTTCTGCCCATTTTTTCAGATCTTCTTCCGTGTAAAATTTGTCTACTGACGATTTGAAAGTTCCGTCAGTATTACATTTTACATATACCAATCCTTTTGCACCGATTTGCGGACGTTTTACCCACTCAGTCAGGCTATCAAGTTGTTTGCGTGTGTATTCTGAACAGCCTTTGGCGCATATCGCTCCGATATATTCAGCTGAATCAAATACAACAAAATCTTTTCCTTTTACGGTTTCTGTCAGTTCGTTGATCTGCATTTCAAAACGGGTATCCGGTTTGTCCGAACCATATTTTTCCATGGCTTCGGAATACGGCATCCATGGGAATTCTTCCACATCCACATCCAGCACTTCTTTGAACATGTGGCGGGTCAGACCTTCAAACATTTCCAGTACATCTTTTTGTTCCACAAACGACATCTCACAGTCGATTTGAGTGAACTCAGGCTGACGGTCGGCACGCAGATCTTCATCACGGAAACATTTCACAATCTGGTAGTAACGGTCGAAACCGGCTACCATTAGCAACTGTTTAAAAGTTTGCGGCGACTGTGGCAGAGCATAAAATTCACCCGGATTCATTCTTGACGGAACGACAAAGTCGCGGGCGCCTTCCGGAGTAGATTTGATCAAAACAGGTGTTTCGGTTTCAATAAAATCTTTTGAATTCAGGTAATTACGAACCGCATGCGCCATTTTAGCGCGCAGAATCAGGTTGTCGCGCACAGGAGCACGGCGCAAATCGAGGTAACGGTATTTCATGCGCAAATCGTCGCCACCATCAGTATCATCCTGAATGGTGAACGGCGGTACATCTGACGAACTCAGGATTCTGATTTCGCTCAGTGCGATTTCAATCTCGCCAGTGGGTATATTTTTATTTTTACTCGAACGTTCGCGAACCAGACCTTTTATCTGAATCACAAATTCGCGGCCCAGCTTATCAAGTTGTTCTGCAACAGCTTTATCGGTGTTTTCATCAACAACCAACTGTGTAATTCCATAGCGGTCGCGCAGATCGATAAACGACATGGCTCCCAGGTCGCGGATGCGTTGCACCCAGCCGGCAAGTGTTACTTCACTGTTTACATTCCCGATCCGAAGTTCGCCGCAAGTATGTGTTCTGTACATGATTCTTCCATTTTATTAGCTTGCGAAAATAACGATATTTTGGTAATTATGTCTGACATTTAATAGTGTTATTTAATGGTGGTAGCATTTCTGGAGGGTAATCTTTTGTTTCGTAACATTTCATGGTTAATGACCGGTTTACTTGTAAGTTACATTGTTTCTGTTTTTTGAAGTTGAAGTATTAAGAAGCCTGTTAAATATGTCTTTTCGGAATGATATTTGACTGAGATATTCAAAAAAATCAAGATGAAATCAATTGTTTTTATTGTATTTATGGTTTTCCTGACATCATGTGCTTCAATAAGTTTTGCCCCGGTCAATAAAGAAACTTCTCAGACAAAAACATTTCAGCGGAAAGCGGTAATTCTGGATGAAGAAGGGAATATAATTGTTAGGTCTGGTTCGCACAGAGACAATCGCAGAGGTTACTATTTTGATACGACAGACGGCCTTTGTAAAGAGGTATTTTACTCAACAGGCCCTGGGTGTATACCACCCCCTTTTAAAACGATTGAAGAATGTAAATCATGCAGGAGAACGATAAGTACATCTCAAAATTGAATTACAAACTTCTTTCAAGATGATTCATATTGATATAAAGATTTATTTACTTCGCGGGAATAATTCTATATTATGATTGAACCATTCAACGACGAGTATTTTATGAAAAAAGCTTTCTCGGAAGCTTTACAGGCCTATGAAAAAGGAGAAATTCCAGTAGGAGCTGTGGTTGTTGCACGGGGAAAGATTATTGCCAGGGCACATAACCTGACTGAAACGCTAAACGATGTTACGGCACACGCCGAAATGCAGGCAATTACAGCCGCCGCCAATTTGTTGGGTGGAAAATATTTGAACGATTGTACTTTATATGTTACCCTCGAACCTTGTGTAATGTGTGCCGGTGCATTAGGATGGTCGCAAATAGGAAAGATCGTGTTTGGAGCATTCGATGAAAAACGCGGGTACAAAAAATTCACAAAAGGTGCTTTACATCCGAAAACTGAAGTAATTGGGGGAGTTCTCGAAACTGAATGCAGAGAGCTGATGCAGGCTTTCTTTAAAGAGAAAAGATAAGTTCCAACTACGCAATTTAATAGAAAGATTTTCTATGTTTACTATCTAATCTTAAGAAAATTAAAAACCTACATCAATACAATGAGCGAATTCAAACGACTGATCTCCCTTGATGCCTTCCGCGGTTTTACCATTGCTGCAATGATCATGGTAAATAATCCCGGGAGCTGGAAATATGTGTATCCACCCTTGGAGCATGCTTCATGGAACGGACTGACGCCTACCGATCTGGTTTTTCCTTTTTTTCTTTTTATCGTAGGGGTTTCTATCGCTCTGGCATATACCAAGCGCTTAAATGCGGGAGTTAAAAAGAGCCCCATGTATCGGAAGATTCTTTTTCGCTCAATCAAGATTTTTGCCGTGGGAATTCTTTTATGGCTTTTCCCAAAGTTTAATTTTGAAAGTATAAGAATTGCAGGTGTTCTGCAACGTATCGCCATTGTTTTTATGATTAGTGCTTTCTTGTTTCTGAATACAAAATGGAAAACACAAGCTATTATTGCAGGGATATTATTGGTTGGTTATTGGTTGATAATGACACTAATTCCAACTCCGGGATATGGGAAAGTAATGCTTGAGCCGGGTGTAAATATTGCGGCCTGGTTTGATAGTAAATTTCTTCCTGGTTACATGTATCAAAAAACCTGGGATCCGGAGGGAATCTTAAGTACTTTCCCTGCTATTGCAACAGGTATTACAGGTATGCTGGCCGGTCATTTGATACTAAGTGATATGAAACAGCAGCGAAAGGTAATGTATCTTTTTTCATTTTCATTCCTGGCTTTTATCGGCGGTTTTATGTGGAACTATATTTTCCCGATAAACAAAAATATCTGGACGAGTTCTTTTGTTTTGGTTACTTCGGGTTTGGCGGGTATGACTTTGTCCATTAGTATTTTTGTCGTGGATATTTTAGGACGCACGCGATTTACCAAACCTGGGATCATATTTGGTTCGAATGCGATTACCGCTTATGTTTTAGCTGATATTCTGACATTGCCGGTTTACCGCTGGCAGGTTGGTGGAGCTAGTTTAAGCGGGCACTGGATGAATATGTTCGAGCATTTTGGCTGGAGTATGAAATTTGGCAGTTTCACATTTGCTCTTTTATTTATTTGCCTGAATTTTATTCCGGTTTGGTTCCTTTATAAGAAGAAGATTTTCATTAAGTTATAACAGATCCCGGATTATTCCGACGTAATCAGTACAGGATGACGACCTACTCCATTATGGAGAATCCTACCTTTTTCAAATCTTCCCAAAAACCAGGGTAAGATTTGGTTATAACCATCGGATCTTCAATTTCCATTGGATATCCTGCTATTGCCATCGGAGCAAAAGCAAGTGCCATCCGGTGATCATGGTAAGTTTGTATAAGCGGTTGTTCTTCTATGATTTCTGTATCGATTTTGCCATCCCAGGCCAGTTCCCCAAGTGTCGGTTCTTCCAAACGGGCACCAAATTTGGCTAGTTCATTTTGCAATGCCTCAATCCTGTCGGTCTCTTTGATTTTCAGGGTTTTCAATCCTGTAAAATGAAAAGGTATTTGTTTTGCCACGCAAAGGCATGCCATAGTTTGTGCCACGTCAGGGTTTTCAATAAAATCGAGATCGAGGCGGTCGGGCTGGATGTTTTTCACTTTTTCCAATTCCACTCCATTTTTTACCTGCGTAGAAGTAATACCAAAAGGTTCAAACCAGGATGCAATATCTGAGTCGCCCTGCAGGCTATCAAGTTGAAGATTTTTCAGGAACACTTTTCCGGAATCTGCCAGCACCATGATTTCGTACCAGTATGAAGCGCCTGACCAGTCGGCTTCACAAATGTAATCGATTGGAAAATAGTTTTGTTCGGGAACAACAATTTCATTGTCGTGCCACTGGTAGCGAATTCCAAACTTGGCCATTAACTCCAGGGTTAACTGTATATACGAGCGGGAAGTAATTTCACCATTCAGTCTCAAAGTCAGCCCATTCTGAATAGTTGGTGCAATCAATAAAAGTGCAGTAATGTATTGACTCGAAATGCTGCCATCGAGTTCGATGGTTTTTCCTTCAAGAAGAGAACCATAAATTTTTAAAGGTGGATATCCTTCATTTTTAATATATTCGATCTTTGCTCCCAGTTCTTTTAAAGCATCCACCAATATTTTGATCGGACGTTGCTGCATTCGCTCAGAACCGGTTATTTCCCACTCGCCTACAATTTTCGAAAGAAACGCAGTCAGGAAACGCATTGCCGTTCCGGCGTGACCAATATCAAAGTGGTTGTTGTTTGAAAAAAGAGCGGCTTCCATTACCCTGGTGTCATCGCTGTCCGAAAGATTTCGGATCGGGTAGGGACTATAACTCAGCGCATTGATGATTAAAGCCCGGTTGCTGATACTTTTGGAAGATGGAAGATGAATTGTTCCTTCAATGTGTTTTATATCTGTTGAGACTTTATAAACCATAGGATAGATTTTGAAATTTTGAATTCAGTCCGGAGTGCTAAAGATTCTTATAATAATTCAGGGCATCCATTATCAACTCTTTACTGCAATTCTGGTTGATTTCAATTTTGCCGATTTCGGGAAGTAAGGTAAAATTGATCCGGCCCGATTCGTTCTTCTTGTCATGAGTCATCAACTGGTAAAGAATTTCAAAATCATCTTCTTTCACGTTAAATTTTCCATAAATACTTTGTAGCCAGACTGTCAGTCTATCCAAATCAGACTTAGGAAATCCACATAATTTTGAAGAGAGATAAAGCTCAACGATCATTCCATACGCAACGGCATAACCATGCAGAATTGGTCGCTTTTGCTCTATGGCAAAACTCTCAAAAGCGTGTCCGACCGTATGTCCGAAGTTCAGTGCTTTCCGGATATTTTGTTCGGTGAGATCGTTGGCAACAAAATATTCTTTTACGTTCACGGAGTGCCTGATAATTTCCTGTAAGTCATCGTAATTAATGCAATCAAAATCAACTGCTTTTAATTCTTCCAAATGAACAGGGTTGTGAATTAAACCATGTTTGATCATTTCGGCAAAACCTGAAATAAAGTTTTCGCGATCGATTGATTTCAGAAAATCGGTATTAATAATTACAGCTACAGGCTCTTTAAAAGTCCCCACTTCGTTTTTCAAACCGTTGAAATTAATGCCCGTTTTTCCTCCCACCGATGCATCAACCTGCGAAAGCAGGGTAGTAGGAACGTTTAGAAAATCGATCCCGCGTTTAAAAGTGGTAGCAGCAAAACCAGCCAGATCGGTGAGCATTCCACCGCCAATATTTATTAATAACGATTTACGGTCGCCACCGTTTTGCGACAGGAACTCCCATATTTTGGCCACTGAATCGATTTTTTTATTTTGTTCACCAGCCGGGATTACAACCTTATTAATTTCGAATTCTTCAAAAAAAACATTGGATCTCGAAATCCAGAGGTTGTCAACTGTTTCTTCGGTTGCGAGGAAGACTTTTCCTTTCGGATAATCAGCAATTAAAGAACGGAGTTCAGTTTCAAACTCGCGGGTGTATAATATTTTGGAATAAATTTTTGAATTTCCCATAAGTAGCTGCTAAATTGCAATAAAGTTACAATAAAAATAGCTTTTGGTTTTTATTTGCCTATAACGGGCTCACACTCTTTGATATTTAGTAACGAATGAAAATTTCGAATAAAAAAACAGCAACAAAATATAAGCGTATTTTCTTCCTGGTAAGCATTGCGATCACGCTTGTTACTCTTACTTTATTTTTAATTGACTTAACCATTTTTGGACTTGCAGGAGTGGGTGTTTTTTCCTTGTGGTATCTCTATTTTCATGTTGCCGATTACCAGTTTATTGAATACAGTGATGAGAATGGAAAAATACTTTTGCGATATTTCAAAATCATCAGTTTTGGTTCTAAATCGTACCACTCGATCGAGTTTCCCCAAAATATAATACAAAATGCACATTTCGAGGATTCTGTTTTTGGTAAACTATCCGATCTAACTTTTTTTGTACGTACGCAACGCGGAATTGCCGAATATCCATCGGTTAGTTTATCGGCTCTATCTTTCGACGACCGGAAAAAGATGCAGGAGAGTTTATATAAGATTCTTCATCGTTAATCAGCAAAATAGAATGTACCCTGAACTTCAATATAAAATTGCTCTGTCGATGCTGCCGGGAATAGGTGGAGTATTGGCTCGCAATTTACTAGCATACACCGGAAATTTGGAGGAAATCTTTAAATCACCTGTTCAGGCTTTGAAGAAAATTCCGGGAATTGGAGAAGCGAATGCCCGACGGATTAAAGGATCGAATGCTCTCGCAAAAGCTGAAAAAGAGATTGAATTTATGGAGAAAAATTCGATTAAAGCCAGTTTTTATACCGACTCAGATTTTCCACGCCGCCTGAAAACATGTATTGATGCTCCTGTTGTGATTTATACCAAGGGAAATATGAACCTGGACGAGCAGCGAGTGATCAGTATTGTAGGAACACGAAATGCTACTGAATATGGGAAACAGGTGATTGACGAATTGGTCAAATCGTTTTCAGAACGCGGATACAAAATATTGATCGTGAGTGGTCTTGCTTATGGAATTGATATTCACGTTCATCGGGCGGCACTTAAATATGAACTTCCAACAGTTGGCATTGTAGCGCATGGTTTAGATTTATTATACCCGGCATTACACCGCGAAACTGCTAAAAAGATGCAGGAGAACGGGGGGCTTTTATGCGACTTCCCAAGCGGCACGAAAATCGATCCACAGAATTTTGTAAAGCGAAACAGAATTATTGCCGGTCTGGCCGATGCCACTATTGTTGTAGAATCGGCAGAAAAAGGAGGTGCCCTAATAACTGCCGATATTGCTTCTTCCTATAACCGCGACGTTTTTGCTTTCCCCGGCAGAGCCGGTGATATGTATTCGGTTGGTTGCAACCAGTTGATCCGTAATAATGGTGCCAATTTGATTCAAGGGATCGATGACCTGGAATATTTTATGGGTTGGGAAAAGGAAGAAGAAAAGCAGGCTGTTCAATCCTCTCTTTTTATTGAATTGAATGAAAATGAACAGAAAGTTGTGGATCTATTAAAAGAAAAAAGAGAATTATTTATTGATCAGATTTCATCTTCTGTTCAACTTCCTGTCAGTCGTGTTTCTGCAATGATGCTGACTTTGGAGTTTAAAAATGTGATTATTGCCCTGCCGGGAAAAATGTATCGTTTAAGGTAATTTTCTCAGAACCAATTTCCTTTCTATTTTTGCAGCATGAAACGAGCGCGCAGATTCTTTCTTTTACATGAGAATCATTAGTAGCGAGTTCCATAGAATACCTTTAAAAGGTGACAATAATAATGAGATGAAGAAATCGTTTGAACAGCTCAAAGTAGCAAAGTCGATATTAAAGTCATTGGATGATATCGGGTTTAAAAAACCAACACCAATACAACAGGAGGCAATTCCGATGATCAGTTCAGGGCTGAACCTGGTTGGGATTGCGCAAACAGGTACCGGTAAAACGGCGGCTTATTTGTTACCACTTCTCACCAAATTAAAAAAGCCGGAAGGAGTGGACCCGCGTGTTGTGATTTTGGTTCCAACCCGTGAATTGTCGATACAAGTGGGAGAGGATATTGCAGAATTAACCACATATTCTGATATTCGACATGCAGCCGTTTTCGGAGGAATTGGCTGGACAAAACATGCAGCACTGGTTGAGCCCGGAATTGATATACTGGTAGCTACACCCGGTCGCTTATGGGATCTGTACCAGCAAGGTGTGCTCCGGTTGAAAAAAGTGAAACACCTGGTAATTGATGAAGCCGACCGAATGCTGGATATGGGTTTTATGCCACAACTTAAACAATTACAGGAGATCATTCCCCCCAAACGGCAAAACCTGTTATTTTCTGCTACATTTTCGGAGGGAGTTGAGAAACTTGTGGAAGAGTTTATTGATTTTTACGAGAAGTTGGAAATTGCCCCTTCAGCAACTCCTGTTAATTTGGTTACTCAAAAAGCATACTCAGTCCCAAATTTCAGAACAAAACTTAATCTGATAAAGTACCTGTTGGAAGATGAAGAGAAGTTTAACAGAGTGATCATCTTTGTTCGTACCAAAGAGCACGCAGAATCGGTTTTCAAAGTTATTGAGAGAAAATCGGAAGGGGAGAAACGTATCCTTCATTCAAATAAAGCTCAGAATACAAGGATCAATGCTATTCAGGCTTTTAAAAACGGTGAAGTCAGGATTTTGATAACTACCGATGTTTCAGCACGTGGAATGGATGTAAGTGAGGTAAGTCATGTAATCAATTTTGATCTGCCACGTGATTATGATGATTACATTCATAGAATTGGCAGAACTGCAAGAGCCGGTAAAAAAGGAGATGCAATTACTTTGATTGATCCTTCGGATGTTTGGCATTGGAAAAAAATTGGCTCGCTCATGCGCAAGGAGGTAAAAATACAGCCTCTCCCGCAAGGCATTGAAGTAGTGGAAACAGAGTTTGCCGAAAACCAGGAACAGTTGAAGGAAATTGATCGTCAACGAAAAATTGATGATCCTACCTACCAGGGCGCTTTCCATCAAAAGAAAAGAAGAGGTTTACAGAAAAGAACTTATGAAGATAAATTCTCACGGACTAAGGAACGCCAAAAAAGAAAAAAACGTAGAAAATTATAAAACAAAAAAGGGAAGCATTGCTTCCCTTTTATTGTATTGAATAGGTTGAATTATTGACCAGCCTTATTCCTTGATGAATAATTGATGTTCAGTGCAGCCGACTTACGCAATTCCTGCTTCACGTCGTTTACAATACCCATCTTCGTATTATCATCAATTTTTAAAGAAGTAATCATCGAAGGTCTTTCTTCTTCAGCTCTTGCTTCGCGTTCCGCAATGACAAAATCTTGTACATCGCCTACATCAGCAAATTGGTCGTCTAACTGAATGCGGGGCGCCTTACCAAATGTTTTCTGATACATCGGAAGAGGCTCTCCAATATAAATGTAACTTACAAGGGATTTCTTTTCCAATTTATCCAACTCAGTGGCTTCAGGAAGGTGCATCCTTACTTTGTAGGTTACTTCACGCATTGTTGTACTAACCATAAAAAAGAACAGAAGCATGAACACGATATCCGGCAATGATGCCGTTGAAATAGGAGGTAACTCCTTGAATGTATCTTTTCTAAACTTGCTCATATCTTATTCTTTTAAATCTTACCTTTTGGTTCAGCTTCAGAAATCTTATACGGATAAATCTCACGAATGGCTTCCTGTTTATCTTCTTCCAGATCTTTGTATGATTTTCCGAATTTACTTTTTGCTAATTCATCTCTTAATTCGTTAATGGCAGCAACCAGCTCGTTTTGCACAGCGATATACGTTCCGTATTTCGTGTCGAGGTCGTTACGCAGCGAAATCACCCCTTTACTAACCATATATTCTCCGAAATATGGGATTTCCTTAGGTTCTTTCTCGGGCAAATTTGCACTGTTATATGGGTTTTCCATAAACTCTTTTGCCCTTTCACGCAGGTTCTCTACACGTTCATAGTCTCCTTCAACCAAAAGATCATTGTTTTTATTAACCAGCACAACAAAAATATTACGTTCGTTAATATCGTTATTCTGATCTTGCATATCTTTTGGATCTACCCATTGGGGTAATTTCCTGCGGAGACCGCTGTCAACGTCCATCGTGGTTGTTACCAGGAAAAAGATTAAGAGCATGAATGCGATGTCAGCCAGTGAGGCGGACGGTATTTCAGGCATTTTTTTCATAATTTCCTGTATTTATTTTACCACGATTAATATTATCTGAATAAACGCATTACTGATGAAGATGCAACAGCCAACACGGCCAAGGCCAATAAAATATATGTTGCATATAAACCAGTATCTACTAATTTTGCTACTTGCGAATTCAATGTGCCATCAGCAATAAATCTGTCAACACCAACAAATTGCGGAATTTCCGGTGATGCCAACAAATAAGATATCAATGCTACAGCTCCAAGAAATGCAATAGATATAATCCCTCCTTTTGCCGCTTTTTTATCGGTGAACATGTGGAATAACGATGCAAAGATTGCTATGCCAGCACCAAAAGCTAACAATATGTAGACCCAAACTAAATTGGTATTTAACCAACTCAACATCGCCGGATCAGTATCAACTTCTTCATTAATGTTTACCATCAACGATACGATTAATATTGCCGACACAATGAGTAGAGCCCACAGAATAATATTAACTATTTTACCTGTTTTACCCATTTCTCAGTACTCCTATTTTTTCATATTGTATTTTACCAACAAGTCGATCAACGAGATGGAAGCATCTTCCATGTTGTTGATGATACTATCGATTTTAGCAACACAGTAGTTGTAGAAAATCTGAAGAATGATAGCAACAACAAGACCTGTTACGGTAGTAATCAAAGCTACTTTAATACCAGAAGCTACCAGTGAGGGAGAAATGTCTCCTGCAACCTCGATAGAATCGAATGCACTAATCATACCGATTACTGTACCCATGAAACCTAACATAGGTGCAAGTGCGATAAAAAGAGCTATCCAACTCATGCCTTTTTCCAAAAGACCGGCTTGAACACCTCCGTAAGAAATAACTGTTTTTTCAACTACATCGATACCATGATCGAAACGATCCAGACCTTGATAGAATATACTGGCAACCGGTCCTCGTGTGTTGCGGCAAACATCTTTTGCTGCTTCAACACCACCGCTTTCTAGTGCTTCTTCAACGTTGGTAAGTAATTTTTTAGTGTTGCTGGTTGCCAGGTTCAAATAAAGAACTCTTTCAATAGCGAAAGCCAAACCAAGGATTAATGAAATCAAAACAAAGGTCATGAAAGTAGGGTTACCTTCAATAAATTTTTGTTTTAACTGGCTGTGTAAGGATTGTCCTTCTTCAGCTGTAGCTGCCGCTTGTTCTTCCTGGTCAGCAGACATATCTACCTGTTCGGTAGCAGATTGTTCTGGAGCAGCAGCTTGTTCATCCTGAGCAAGAGCTACATTAGATGCCATAAAAAACAGCATCCCAAATACGGCTATTAACGCGAATAGTCTTTTCATAATTGATTTGAATTTTTAATTAATAATCTCTTGATTTTGTTTTTGTATTGATTTTTATTTAAATATTTTGAGTTTTCCACAAAAAATGTGCCTCCTATTAAATTTTCAAATGTTCACTAAAAATCAGAACGTACTCCCAATCAGCGGAGAGAGGGGGATTCGAACCCCCGGTACCGTTTCGCGGTACACACGCTTTCCAGGCGTGCCAGTT
>DAOPJR010000003.1:0-28638 GCA_035399765.1 Draconibacterium sp.
AACCACGGATTCCACCTACAAAATCGATTCGTTTAGATGTACGCAAATCTTTAATGTCGAGAATCGGATCGAGTACCTGTTTCGAAAGAATAGTCACATCCAGAATACCGATCGGATCCGAATCATCGTAAGTTCCGGATTTGGCAGTAAGCTTATACCAACTTCCTCCCAAATACAGACTGAATTCGTGGAGTGCAGAAGGTTTATAAATTTCCGGTCCCATATTCTGCACATCAAATCCTTTCGATAACTCAGCCAGGAAATCCACATCTGAAAGTCCGTTCAAATCGGTCACCACCCGGTTATAATCTATGATCTGAAGCTGGTTGTCCGGAAAATGAACCGCCATAAAAAAATTATATTCCTCATTGCCGGTATGATTTGAATTCTGAGCTGTTTTTTCCAATCCGATACGTGCTGCTGCAGCAGTTCTGTGGTGTCCGTCGGCGACATATGTAAACGGAACTTTTTCTCTAAAAAGTTGTTCGAGCTTTGCATTTGTTTCAGGATCATCAATGGTCCAGAAATGATGTCCAAATCCGTCTTCGGCAACAAAATCATATTCCGCAGCCTGGTTCTTTACAATGGATTCCACAATCTCATCAATTTCAGCAACTGCTTTGTAGGCAAAGAAAACAGGTTCAATATTGGCATTTAAATAGCGCGTGAGCACCATACGGTCTTCTTCCTTTTCAGGACGGGTAAGCTCATGTTTTTTAATGATTCCGTTTTCGTAATCAGCACAGGCGGCAGCGCCTACTATTCCGTACTGTGTAATTCCATTCATGGTCTGTGCATAAATGTAGTATTTAGCCTCAACGTCTTGTCTTAGCCAACCTTTTTGCTGAAAAGCCTTAAAATTTTCAACTGCTTTTTCATACACCACCTCAGAATGAATATCCTCTACCTCAGGAAGTTCAATTTCGGCTTTTGTAATCCGAAGCAAGGATTTATCCTTTCCATCAGCCATTTTTGCAGCCTCTTCCGAGTTCATTACATCATATGGCAAACAAGCCAGTTCTTCAATAATTTCTGTGGGTGGTCTCAGACCTTTGAATGGTTTAATAATCGCCATGTTTTTTGTTATTGAGTTAATGCGTGATTGAGTGAGTGAGTGAGTGAATTAGTTTTCTCTCATTATTAACTGCAACCAGGCTTCAAAAATAGTTATTTATCGAGTTTATTCTTTAAATATTTTCCATATCCGGCAGTAAGTTTTGAAAGCTCGGTTAGCTTTTCTCTGGATTCGGTGTATATTTGTTCATCGATAAATTTTCTTCGATAAGCTATTGTTGTGCATGCCAGACATTCCCTAACCGACCCGCGAACAATCTTCAAATATTTTAGTGACAATGGAATAGATTCACCGTAACCCTCAGCAACATTCAAAGTAATTGAATTGGAAGCCCGCTTAAACTGGCTTGTTAATTCAAATCTTTCATTAGAAGGAAATTTTTGTATTAATGTGTACACAAAATCAACGTAGCCGAGCGATTTTTTGTAAAGCTCTAGTGATTCAAAATCAAAGTGACCTGAATAAGGATGGTTTCCCATGGTAAATAATTTTAATCTAAAAGTTAGAAAATGTTCAGCTATTTTCCCAACTCCTCAATTACTCATTCAGCCAATCACTTATTGACCTGATATGTTACATCGCCTTTTTCAAAAAAATCCACAATCTGTTCAGCGGCTGCCAAGCCTGCGTTCAGGTTTGCCTCTGCAGTTTGTGCTCCTGCTTTTTTAGGTGTAAAGAAGAATCTTCCTGTGAATTTCTTTTCAAATTCAGTAAACATATCCGGAGTCAGGTCCGACATGTATTTAATTCCGGGCTTTTCTTCCATAATACGAATCAGGTCTGGTTCATTAATCACTTCCTTGCGGGCGGTATTTACAATAATACTTCCATCTTTTAAGTGTTTCAGTATTTCATAGCTTACCGATTTCAGGTGCTCGCCGCGAGCCGGAACGTGAATCGAAACCACATCACTCTTTTCATACAATTCTTCCAAAGAACCTGTAACTTTTAATCCAATAGCGGCAGCAGCAGCTTTGCTGTAACGGGTATAAACAATCACTTTCATTCCCATTGCTCTAGCAATCCTGAAAACGTTTCTTGCCACAAAACCAAATCCGTGTAAGCCGAGCGTACGTCCCCGCATTTCGCCTCCAGGTTTTCCAGAAAACATTTCTCTTAAACCTAAAATTGCTAATCCGATAGCAAGTTCTGCCACAGCATTTGCATTCTGTCCTGGGGTATTCATCACTACAATTCCATTGTCGGTTGCAGTCTGTAGGTCCACATTGTCGTAACCGGCACCAGCCCGAACTACGATTTTCAGATTCTTCCCTGCATTTAATACTTCTGCATCAAATTTATCACTGCGAATGATTGCTGCTTCAGCAGAAGCGATTGCATCAAACAACACGGCTTTCGAAGTGTACCTCTCCAGCAGATTGACTTCGTAGCCTGCCTTTTCAAAAATTTTAGTGATTTTTTTTACAGCAACCGGAGCAAACGGCTTTTCTGTGGCTATCAATATTTTTCTCATCATATTGTTATTTAGGTTGATTAGCGAAACTCATAATATAATTGGGATACTGACTTCCCCATTGAAAAAATGCAGGACTTTCACCCTGCATTTTTTGATATCGAATCTTTATTTCATCTTTTCAAAATCCTGCATGGCCTCCACAAGCGCTCTTACGCTGTCAACCGGCATGGCGTTGTAAATTGAGGCCCTGAATCCTCCGACCGAACGATGGCCTTTTATTCCGACCATACCTTTTGAGGTTGCGAAATCGAGGAACTCTTTTTCCAGTTCTGCATATTCAGGAGCCATAACGAAAGTAACGTTCATCAGCGAACGATCTTCGATGTGTGGCACTGTACATTCGAACAACTTGTTACGGTCGATTTCGTTATACAAAATGGCTGCTTTATCGGCATTGATTTTTTCAATTGCTTCCACACCACCCAGTTCTTTCAACCAGCGAAGAGTCATCAAACTGGCATAAACGGGAACGGTAGCCGGTGTGTTAAACATCGAACCATTATCAATGTGAGTACGGTAATCCAGCATCGTAGGAATCGGACGTTCAACTTTCCCAAGTGCACTGTCTTTAACAATCACCAGTGTTGCTCCCGATGGTCCTAAATTTTTCTGGGCACCTGCATAAATCAGATCATATTTGGCAACATCAATTGGACATGAAAAAATATCTGACGACATATCAGCCACCAACGGAACATTCACTTTCGGAGCAACAACCCTTGTTCCAAAGATTGTATTGTTGCTGGTGTAATGCAGGTAACTTACATCTGAAGGCACATCATATTTTTTCGGGATGTAATTAAAATTAGCATCAGCTGAAGAAGCTACTTCCACTACTTCTCCTAAGAATTTTGCTTCTTTAATTGCTTTTTTCGACCAGGCACCTGTGTTCAGATAAGCGGCTTTTTTATCCAGTAAATTGTAGGGCGCCATCAGGAATTGGAGACTTGCTCCACCCTGTAAAAACAAAACGGAGTAGCCTTCCGGAACTTTCAAAAGCTCTTTTACCAAAGCCACCGCTTCGTCCATTACTGCAACAAATTCCTTGCTCCGGTGTGAAACTTCCATTAAAGAAAGACCGGTGCCAGCAAAATTTATCACTGCTTCAGCAGTCTTCTCTTTCGTGAATTCTGGCAGGATTGAAGGTCCTGCGTAAAAATTGTGCTTCTTCATAAATACAACAATTAAGGTGAATAATTTTAATTCCTGTTGCAAACACCTAAGCAAAGGTCAGTAATTGTTGGTGTTTAGCAGATGAGAAAAATCAACTTTAAATTTTATTATATGAGTTTTAAAACATTGATACCCAACACTGAAAGATGACACTTATCATTTCGCCTTAAAATTTCACGATATCATTTTCTGTATCAATCTGTTATTTTTTAACAAAGTTATTTGATTCTGGCAAACCGAACCAAGTGAAACCAATAATAAAATTAGAATCAACATTTATTTAATGAGAGTTTAAATTGAGCAGATGATTTTTATAAAGAGATAGTAAGTAATCGTTATGAATCACATTCAAATCGAATAATTTTTTAGTATTACTCTTTGCATAGCTATATTCAAAAAAGGAACAATGCTAACAACGAGCAATAATGGTGTGCTGTCAATTGGATTGTATTTGGGCTCTTTCTCAGGGGACTGAAGATAAGATCCGGATTAATCTTAACCCTGCTTTTCTTTTTCCTCAAAAACATTTAACGTATGAATGGAACCTTTCCCCATCATCTTTTTTTCTCTCTTCTCAGCCCTCTTTTCTTTTATGCTCTTTTGGGGAGCTTTTTTAGCATTTTTTACTGCTTCGTGAAACTTAGACATGGCTTGTAGTCTTAAAATGAATAACTTAAGTTGCTTCTTTTACTCGTATAAATTTACGCTGAAAACAAATATCTTACTCCAAATTCAAAAGAAAAATTTTCGCTGTTTAATGATTACTTCGATAGATTTCTTGCACCAGGACGAGAAGACCGTTTCAAATTTAAAAATTAGCAAATAAGGAGAAAATCAGTGTTCAACACTACAAGCCGGTTAAGTTAGAATAACCATGAAAAAAGCCACTTCTTTTGAAAGCGGCTCTTAAGGTTCTATTTGTTTTATTGATTAGATAAATGGTAACTTAACTATTTCGGCAGGGATAAGTTTATTCCGGATTTTTACAAAAATTTCGGTTCCAAAAGCAGAGTATTCCCGGGCAACATAGCCCATTCCAATCCCTTTGTTGAGAATCGGCGACTGAGTTCCGGAAGTTACTTCACCAATGGTAGCTCCCTCGGCATTCACCAGTTCGTAGCCATGGCGTGGAATGCCACGATCGTTCAGTACAAAACCTCTCAAACGACGGGAAACACCTTCATTTTTCTGCATAGTCAATAATTCGCGATCGATGAACTGACGACCGTTATTAAATTTGGTGATCCATCCTAAACCAGCCTCAATCGGAGAAGTGGTATCATCGATATCGTTTCCATATAAACAATAACCCATTTCCAGCCTCAAAGTATCGCGGGCTCCCAGGCCAACCGGTTTGATATCAAACTCCTCTCCGGCGTTAAAAATGGCATTCCACATCTGTTCTGCGATATCGTTTCTGAAATATAATTCAAAACCTCCTGCTCCTGTGTAACCTGTGGCAGAAATGATCACATCGTCGAAACCGGCAAATTTATCGGTAGTAAACGTATAAAATTTGATTTCTGAAAGATTTACATCAGTTAGTTTTTGCAGGGTCGCGGTAGCTTTCGGCCCCTGAATGGCCAGCTGACTGATGTTATCAGAAGCATTTTCTATTTCGGCACCAATCGTTTCATTTTGTTTCACAACCCACTTCCAGTCTTTATCAATGTTGGCGGCATTTACCACCAACATATACTTTTCAGATTCGTAACAATAAACCAGCAAATCGTCTACAATACCACCTTTTCCATTCGGAAAACAGCTGTACTGAGCCTGACCGGGAGTCAGAATTCTAGGATCATTCGATGTAATTGTTGCAACCAATTCGAGCGCTTTGGGACCTTTAACCCAGAATTCGCCCATGTGTGAAACATCAAATACGCCAACTCCTTCGCGTACAATCATGTGTTCGGCACGGATACCACTGTATTCAATTGGCATTTCATAACCTGCAAACTCTACCATTTTAGCTCCCAGGCTTTTATGTATTTTATTAAATGCGGTTGTCTTCATTTTATCAGTTAATTATTTGCAAAACTATAGATTCGAGATTTACATCTACATGAATTTTATCAGCGGATCGCTTATTCTTGGCAAATATTTGCATTTTTACTTGAAATTTCAAAGATGGAAAGTTACAATTACATACACACTAAACACATTGAAGCCATCGCAAACGGAGATAATGAATTTTTGCTGGAGTTGGTTGACATTTTTCTTGCACAGATTCCGGATTTCATATCAACAATGAAAAGCTCACTCGAAATACACGACTGGCCGGTTCTTGCACGTGAAGCACACACCGCCAAATCGTCAGTACTAACTTTTGGAATGGAAGAAACGGGTACCTTGCTGAAAAGTATTCAGTTAAAAGTAGAAGCAAAAGAACTGCAGGAAGTTCCTGAAATGGTTAGCCGGGCATTTCAGCAAATGGAAGCAGCTATTCCTGAATTACTCGAATTGAAAAAAACACTTGTTTAGTTTAATGAAATGATCAACGAAACCATTGGCTGGGTTGGCAATATTCTTTTTGCCATTTGCGGTTTGCCCCAGGTATTAAAAACTTTTCGCACAAAAAGTGCCAACGATTTAAGCGTATTGTTTTTATGGCTCTGGTTTTGGGGCGAAATTCTGACCTTTATTTACATTTTACTGGGCGACTGGGAAACGGGGATGGCTCATTTCCCACTCTACTTCAATTACATCGTAAATATTTTTATGGCCGTGTATTTAATTTATGCCAAGTACACTTATCCTAAAAAATACCCCCGTACTTAATATAATGCGATTGCCAGTAAAGCACAAATTTTAAATTGAACCTGATAATATGATATTCGACTTATCGCATCCGTTAAACAACGAAACACCGGTATTCCCTGGAACTCAATCACCTGTTTTTAAGCAAACCGCCACTATTGAACAAAAAGGATATCGAGAAACTTTTCTTCGCTTTCAATCGCATTTGGGAACGCACATCGATGCACCGGCCCACATGCTTAAAAACGGATATGCATTAGACCAAATGGATATTTCATCCTTTCACGGGAAAGCACTGTTTATAGAAATCATGAAAGGAATTCTTGAGATTGACAAATCATCTCTGGAACAATTCGCAGATGAACTTGATATAGTTGAATTTGTGCTGTTCAAAACGGGTTGGAGTAAGTTTTGGGGAGATAAAAAGTATTTCGAAAGTTTTCCTGTTTTAACTTCAGAAGCACTCGAATATCTGTTAACCTTTCCGTTGAAAGGAATTGGTTTCGACACCATTTCTGCCGATCCGGTTGAAAGCACCGATTACAGAAATCATTACGCCATTTTCGAAAAAGGACTGATCATTATTGAAAACCTGAATTTTCCCAATGATTTAAAAGAAAGCAAAGGAGAGTTTTCCTGCTATCCGCTGCCATATGAAAAAGCAGACGGCTCCCCTGTGAGAGCCGTCCTGAAGGTATGATCTTTGTTTTTTAATTTCTGAAGATCAGTTCATTCCCGTCAACATCAACAACAATCGGTTTTGATTTATCAACCTGTCCGCCCAGAATCCGTTTTGAAAGCTCATTCAGAACATATTTCTGAAGAACACGCTTAACCGGTCGCGCTCCAAAGTGTGGATCGTATCCTACAGTTGACAATAATTCAATTGCAGATGAAGTAATCTCGATTTTCAAATCGCTACCCGATAAACGTTTTACAACCTGGTTGAACTGTAGTTTTACAATTTGTGTAACATCTTCCTTCGACAGTGGTGTAAACACAATTGTTTCGTCGATACGGTTTAAAAACTCTGGCCGGATTGTTTTACGGAGCAACTCAAGTAACTGGTTTCGGGTTCTCTCCAGAACAGCATCCGAATTCGCCGCATTCATCTGCTCATAATTCTCCTGAATGATGTGCGAGCCAAGATTCGAGGTCATAATAATAATGGTATTTTTGAAATTCACCGTCCGTCCCTTGTTATCCGTCAAACGACCATCATCAAGAACCTGCAGCAACACGTTAAACACATCGGGATGCGCTTTTTCAATTTCGTCGAAAAGAATTACTGAGTATGGTTTATGCCGAACTGCTTCGGTCAGCTGCCCACCTTCGTCGTAACCCACATATCCCGGAGGCGAACCGATCAAACGGGTTACCGAGAATTTCTCCTGGTACTCCGACATATCGATACGCGTAATCATGTTCTCATCGTTGAACAGGTATTCAGCCAGTGCTTTTGCCAGCTCGGTTTTACCCACACCGGTTGTACCAAGAAAAATGAACGAGCCTATCGGACGTTTTTCATCCTGCAAGCCTGCACGGCTGCGTCGAACCGCGTCCGAGATTGCTACAATTGCTTCATCCTGACCAACCACACGTTTGTGTAATTCGTCTTCCATTTGCAGCAGTTTTTCGCGTTCGCTCTGCAACATTTTCGAAACCGGGATTCCGGTCCAGCGAGCTACAACTTCAGCAATGTCTTCCGTGTCCACTTCTTCTTTTATCAGGTTCTCACCTTGCTTCATTTCTTCCAATTCCTTCTGCAATTTTTCAATAGCAGCCTCTGCTTCTTTCACCTTGCCATAACGCAACTCAGCTACACGACCATAATCACCCTGCCGCTCAGCCTGTTCAGCTTCAAATTTGAAATTATCAATCTCTGCTTTTTTCTGCTGAATCGCTTCAATCACCGCTTTCTCCGACTGCCATTTAGCCCGAAGTCGTGACTGCTCTTCTTTCAGGTTCGAAATCTCTTCGTTCAAACTTGAAAGTTTTTTTGTGTCGTTTTCCCGTTTAATTGCTTCACGTTCAATTTCGAGTTGTTTAACACGACGTTCGATTTCATCGAGTTCTTCAGGAACCGAATCAATTTCCAACCTCAGTTTTGCCGCTGCCTCATCCATCAGATCGATAGCTTTGTCAGGCAGAAAACGGTCGGAGATGTATCGTTGCGACAATTCAACCGCTGCAATAATTGCATCGTCTTTAATCTGCACTTTGTGGTGATTTTCATACTTCTCTTTGATTCCCCTTAAAATGGAAATTGCACTCAAAGTATCCGGCTCATCCACATGAACAACCTGGAAACGACGTTCCAAAGCTTTGTCTTTCTCAAAATATTTCTGGTATTCTGAAAGCGTTGTTGCACCAATGGCTCGTAATTCTCCTCGTGCGAGTGCAGGTTTCAAAATGTTGGCAGCATCCATTGCTCCTTCGCTTTTGCCTGCCCCAACCAAGGTATGGATTTCGTCGATAAACAAAATAACTTCATCGTTTGACTGAACCACTTCATTAACAACAGCTTTCAAACGTTCTTCGAATTCCCCTTTGTATTTTGCACCGGCAATCAATGCTCCCATATCCAGAGAGAAAACCTGTTTTGATTTCAAGTTTTCAGGAACGTCTCCACGTACAATACGATGAGCCAAACCTTCGGCAATGGCAGTTTTACCGGTTCCAGGTTCACCTAAAAGGATCGGGTTATTTTTGGTACGACGAGACAAAATCTGCAAAATTCTACGGATTTCATCATCACGGCCGATCACCGGATCAAGTTTCCCCGAACGAGCACGTTCGTTCAAATTCACCGCAAAACGATTCAACGAATTGAATTTATCTTCGGCTGTCTGGCTATCCACTTTCGATCCTTTACGAAGTTCTTCAATCGCCAGGCGAAGTTCTTTTTTCGCGATACCATTATCTTTCATCAACTGGCTGGTTGAATCTTTCACTTCAAGCAGACCCAGTAGAATATGTTCAACCGAAACATACTGATCGCCCATTTCCTGTGCCAGTGCCAATGCTTTTTGCAAAGCCTGATTAGCTCCAGAAGATAAGTATTGTTCAGCCCCCGAAACTTTCGGATACGATTCAATGATTTTGCCGAGAGCCTGTTTGAAAATAACCGTATTGACTCCCAGTTTCTTTAAAAGAAAATCGGAAACGTTTTCTGCACTGTGCAATACTCCCTGCAAAATATGCCCGGTTTCTATAGCCTGCTGATTGTTTCCCTGTGCCACCTGAAAGGCCTGTTGAATGGCTTCCTGTGACTTTATAGTAAAATTATTCATATTCATAGTTCAATCCTCCTTTTCTAAACCTTGCCGAAGAAACAAAGAACAGACCATAACACACTGAAAGACAGAATGTCAAACGAATCTCAAAAAAGTGGAAATTATTTCAGAAATGAAAAAAATAAAAGGAAGTTTTGGCAGAATTCCGACATAAAAAAACAGAGACGATCAATATCACCTCTGTTTTCTAACCTAACCAAATCTATTCTCTATGAAAAAACACTAAAACTATTCAAATTCTTTATACAAAAGTAAAGTGCATTTTCGTTAACTCGTATCAACGGAAGTTAAAGAATGTTAAGAGTTAATTTTCAAGTAAATGAATCACAATTCTTATACAATAATTAAAGAAAAAACCAGGAATATTCAATGAGACTCTATAAAAATTTGTCCTCAGAATTTCCTTAAAACACTGACGGACAAATGGATTGAATTTCTAATATTGTTATTCAAGAAATTTGACGGGAATAAATTGTTCTGAATTATTTTTATTAAACATTATTTAAGTCTAAATAACAGTTACTTAAGCCCCAAAAAACTTTCAATTTTTAAAAATAAAATTTACTTTAGCACCCCGTTTTCAAGTTAATTCTAATTCTAATATTCATAACTAAAAAATACATTTTATGACTAAACATGTATATACTTTCGGAGCCGGTCAGGCAGAAGGTAAAGCAGACATGAAAAACCTCCTTGGAGGTAAAGGTGCAAACCTGGCGGAAATGAACCTGATTGGGGTTCCTGTTCCTCCCGGATTTACCATTACAACAGAAGTTTGTACGATGTACAACGAACAGGGCCAGGAAGCTACTTTTAACCTGATTAAACCTGAGGTTGAAGCCGCGGTTAAATTGGTAGAAAAACTTACCGACACAAAATTCGGCGACAAGGAAAATCCTTGTTTGGTTTCTGTTCGTTCTGGAGCAAGAGCTTCTATGCCTGGTATGATGGACACTGTTCTAAACCTGGGTATGAACGAAGATGCTGTGGCAGCTATCACTAAAAAATCGGGTAACGCTCGTTTTGCATGGGATTCATACCGTCGTTTCGTTCAAATGTACGGCGACGTTGTAATGGATATGAAACCTGCCAGCAAAGAAGAAATTGATCCTTTCGAAGAAATCATTGAAGAACTAAAAGAAGAAAAAGGTATTACTCTTGATACTGAATTCTCTCCTGAAGATTTACAGGAATTAGTTGTTCGTTTTAAAGCTGCCGTAAAAAAAGTAACAGGAAAAGATTTCCCAACTGATCCATGGGAACAGTTGTGGGGAGCTGTTGCAGCTGTATTTAACAGTTGGAACAATTCACGTGCAATTCTGTACCGTCGCCTGGAAAACATTCCGGATGAATGGGGTACTGCAGTAAACGTGCAGGCCATGGTATTCGGTAACATGGGTGAAACTTCAGCAACAGGTGTTGCTTTTACCCGCGACGCTGCAACCGGTGAAGACGTATTTAACGGTGAATACCTGATCAATGCTCAGGGTGAAGATGTTGTTGCCGGTATTCGTACACCACAGCAAATTACCCTGGAAGGTTCTAAAAACTGGGCAAAACTTCAGGGAATCAGTGAAGAAGAAAGAGCTTCAAAATATCCTTCACTGGAAGAAGCAATGCCTGAGCTTTATGCTCAGTTAAATGCTACCCAGCAAAAACTGGAAGACCATTACAGCGATATGCAGGATTTAGAGTTTACCGTGCAGGAAGGTAAATTGTGGTTGCTTCAAACCCGTAACGGTAAACGTACCGGTGCTGCCATGGTAAAAATTGCCGTTGATATGCTGAATGAAGGACGTATTGATGAAAAAACAGCTTTGAAACGCATCGATGCAGGTAAACTTGACGAATTACTTCACCCTGTATTCGATACAGCTGCGATGAAAGCAGCCAACGTATTGGCAAAAGGTTTGCCAGCTTCTCCGGGAGCTGCCACCGGCCAGGTTGTTTTCTTTGCCGATGAAGCCAATAAATATCCGGAATCAATTTTAATCCGTGTTGAAACTTCTCCTGAAGATCTGGAAGGTATGCACATTGCGAAAGGGATTCTTACCGCACGTGGTGGTATGACTTCTCATGCAGCTGTGGTTGCCCGTGGTATGGGTAAATGTTGTGTATCAGGCGCAGGCGCGGTAAAAATCAATTATAAAACCCGTGTAATGACCATTGATGGAAAAGAGTTTCACGAAGGTGACTGGGTTTCATTAAACGGTTCTACCGGTGAAGTATACGAAGGCAAAGTAGCTACCATGGATGCAGACCTCAGTGGTGACTTTGGAAAGATCATGGATCTTGCTGAAAAATTCACCAGAATGAGCGTTCGCACCAACGCTGATACTCCTCACGATGCAAAAGTTGCCCGCGACTTTGGTGCAAAAGGTATCGGATTATGCCGTACCGAGCATATGTTCTTCGAAGGTGAACGTATTAAAGCAATGCGTGAAATGATCCTCGCAAAAACAGAACCTGCTCGTCGTAAAGCATTGGATAAATTGTTGCCTTACCAGCGTGAAGACTTCGAAGGAATTCTGGAAGCGATGGAAGGATACGGGGTTACTATCCGTTTACTTGACCCGCCTTTACATGAATTTGTACCTCACAAAGAAGCCAACCAAAAAGAAATGGCTGAAGAAATGGGAATTACAGTAGAACAAGTAAAAGCTTTGGTAGAAGACCTTCACGAATTTAACCCAATGTTGGGACACCGTGGTTGTCGTTTAGGAAATACATATCCTGAAATTACTGAAATGCAGGCCCGCGCTATTATTGAAGCTGCTGTTAACCTGAAACAGAAAGGTGTTGATGCACGTCCTGAAATCATGGTTCCGCTTATTGGTACAGTTAAAGAATTAAAATTGCAATCGGATATTATCCATGCAACTGCTAAAAAAGTATTCGAAGAAAAAGGTGCAACCGTAGATTATATGGTTGGAACAATGATTGAAATTCCTCGTGCTGCTGTAACCGCTGATAAAGTGGCTGAAGTGGCTGAATTCTTCTCATTCGGTACCAACGACCTTACCCAAATGACCTTTGGTTATTCACGCGACGATGCCGGTAAATTCTTACCTATTTACATTGAAAAAGGCATCCTGAAAAACGATCCGTTCCAGGTTCTTGATCAGGAAGGTGTTGGACAGGTTGTTCGCATGGGCGTTGAAAAAGGACGCAGCACAAAACCAAAACTCAAAGTGGGTATTTGTGGCGAACATGGTGGTGAACCTTCATCAGTTAAGTTCTGCGACAGTGTTGGAATGGATTATGTAAGCTGTTCTCCTTACCGCGTTCCAATCGCACGTGTTGCTGCTGCTCAAGCCAATCTGAAATAATTATTATTCAGAATATTCTAATTAAAGAGCTGTTCTATTTGGAACAGCTCTTTTTTATTTATGTTAACCGAACACGTAGAAATACCTATTCATTTTGCGTAGAAATACCTATTCATTTTGCGTAGAAATACTCTTTCAGGAGAAATTATTCTTTAACAACTTTGTTACGTCGGAAACAAACAAAATACGCATTTAAAGTTTCCTGTCAAAAGTTCTTACTTGTGTTTGTTATCAGTATTATCATCAGTTTTGAAAAATATACCCACATCGATTACTGTCCCACTTCCCTGAACAACGATGATAAAAGTTAAGGATAACAGATTTTCAACCTGGGGGTGCCTGTAAGCACCCCTTTCTTTTTTATATAGCTTAGGAAAGATTTTTATATTACAACCAATTTATTCTTAATGGCAAAAACAACCAAGCCTGCCATATTCTTAGATTTTGATTTTTCAAGAAGTTTTCTTCGATGACCTTCAGCTGTGCGAGCGCTAATTAAAAGTTTTTCTGCAATTTCGGTAGCGGTAAACTGTTCACAAATCAACTGTAAAATTTCCAACTCACGCTCGGTAAAATCGAACTCAGGAACTCCGACTTTGTCCGTTGCAGTTCCTCCTCGGAAGATTGCACCAGTAAGACTGGTTGATAAGTAAAACTCATTTCTCATTACCATTCGAATAGCATGCTCAAGTTCATCGGGATCAGAATTTTTTAACAGGTAGCCATCCACACCTTCACCGATCAAATGGGTGACCAATTGAACATCCTCTTCCATACTAAGGATAATAATACGTATTCCAGGATAATGTGCTTTTAAATACCGGGTCGTTTCTACCCCATCCATAACAGGCATATTAATATCAAGCAAAACAAGATCCGGCGAAATTTCCCCCAACTTAATTTGTTGGATCAATTCTTCGCCATGGCCCGCTTCGCCTGTTAAACCTACATCATCAAATTCGGAAAGAAGGGCACACATGCCTTTTCGAAACAAACGATGATCGTCAGTAACAATAATATCAAACTTTCCATTCGTCATAATGTCAAGAGTATTATAGCAGTGGTTCCTTTTCCAGGCTCTGACTTCAGTTTAAAACCTGCATTAATCATTTCCATTCTGCTTTCCAGGTTTTTCAAACCAAGACCAGTTTGCACTTTATCATGCATATTAAAACCTTTTCCGTAATCCCGAATAACAATCGAAATATATTTATTGGTATAGCGAGAATTAATTATTATGTGTTCGGCTTCCGAATGTTTAATTGCGTTATTTAGCACCTCCTGAGAAACCCTAAAAATGGCCAGTTCTTTATTGGCGTCAAAACGAAATGACTCACCTTTTGTCCAACAATCAATTCTGATCTTATCGGTTTTATTTACCCAATTCGCTAATTCTTCCAATGCCTGATTTAGCCCCAGCTTTTCGAGTGATGGTGGTAAAAGTGACCTGGAAATTCCTCTCACCTGTGTAATTACTTCATCCAGATAAGACTTCGTTTCTCCGGCAAGAGTATTAGCTTTTTCCTGCGTATTTCTCTCAATCATCGAAACATTCAGTTTCACAACAGAAAGCATTGCCCCCACTTCGTCGTGCAGGTCCTGGGCAATTCTTTTTCGTTCGTTTTCCTGTGCCTGAATAGTGTTCCTGAGAATCTCTTTTTGCTGATCTTGTTTTACTTTGTTCAGTTCAAGCTGTTTAAGTAAAAGCCTCTTTTGGTAGGTAATAAAAAAGAATAGTAAGCCGCCGGCAAGCAGTAGCATCCCCACTGTACCGAGGAAATATACGAGTATAATATCAGAATTAACTGTTTCCACCCACAACCGATTCACTGTTTAACGAAATTAATAACAATATTTAATATTGAATGTTTTTCAAAAGAATTAAACTGAAAAGCAGAGATAAAATGTATCCTTTATTTAGTAATCTTTGAAAAACGCAAAAACGCCCAACCAATTAACAAATAAAAAAGTGTATTCAGAACGGAAAAATAAAAAACGGTCATTTTTGAAAATTCACGCGAATAAGTCAGGATTAAATTAAAGAGCACAGAGAAAAAAAGATTGCCTGCATAATATGTCACCACAGAAATATTTACCAGAAAATAAGGATCTTTCCAAAGTTTCTTCACTTGTGCCTCAACCATTGTTTTGTGAAAAAAGAATAAGCTATAAACCAAATACAAAATCTTAGATACAGATTGTGCAATAAAATGATACGAATTTAAATTACCGATAATTATAAAGTTGCTAATAGTTCCTATTTCGAAAATTACAACCAGAACCCACAGTATTCTTGGTTTAACAAAGTCTTTTAAAATCTCGATATAGTACCAACTTAGGAGAAAGAATGCACTCAACAAATAAAAGTTTCCTTGCGGCATGGTGTTCCTTGAGCCTAAAAGATGACGAGCCAGTAAACTGCTAACCTCGGAGATAACGCCCACTGCCACAAAAAGGAACAGTATTTTAAAGGCTTTGTCAAAACTTTTGTAATTTTTTATCCCGATCAGAAACGGAATCAAAATTGGCGTCCAGTTGTAATCGATAAATGTCATAAATAACTATTTTTTCTATCGACTATAAGTAAAATATACGCAGTAAACAGATACAACAATAAATTTAGGATTAAATATAACCTGGTTGATAATTGTGCAAACTCAATGGAGTTTTCGACATTTAAATTGAAAAGAATATAAAAAAAGAAATTACCGGTATAATAAAATAAAACAAGAGAATTAATCCACGCCAAAGGATTATTAGCAAACCTATTGATCTTACCTTCGGTCATCATTCTTCCATAATAAAGTATAGAAAAAACAATTAACATTAAAGCTCCAACCGCTCCGAGTACATTAGGGAATTCCCATAAGCTTTGAAGGAAAACTGGGTTTATTACAGCAAATAAAACAAAAAACAATATCAAAAGATTGAAGATATACTTGTTCAAAAAACCAGCCAGTAATCTTTTGTACATGAAACTAAAAATGAGAATTGAAAACGGGATATAAAAATGCCCGATTGGCATGTTGTTCTTAAAAAGGAAAGACCTGTAAAAAACATTTAAGATCTCCGTGAATCCTCCAAGCCAAACAAAGTATACCACATAACGAAGTTCAGTCTTCATTTTTTGGTATCGAACTAAACCAGTAATTGCACTTACAGCGATGAGAACATACTCACAATCAATTAGAAATCGATGAAATGGCATCTTACATAAATCATTAAATTATATTTTACACAGAACTTCCTGCCCCGAAAAACAAACAACACTTACCTGTTTATCATTTCTTGTCTGCCTTTTACCCGAAATGCAATAGCAATTAGAAAATAGAAAGAGCAATGGCAATCGTGTAAATATATAACATTAACCATGCTATTTTGCGCGATTCCGCAAGAATTAAATTAATTGTGCTGTTATAAAAGATTGTGCTTGAGTAACAAATCATCAATAAAGAACCGAACAAAGACTTTGTTCAATTCAAATTTATACCTTTTCTCTTTACTTGTTGCCTGCCTTCCATCCAAAAAGCGATGGCAACCAGAAGATAGAAAAGGACAATGGCAACCGAATAAATATAAGACATCAACAATGCTTTATCCCGCGATTCGGCAAGAATTAAATTAGCCAAAACATTGTAAAAAAATATAGTTGAGTAAATAATCATCACTGAAGAATTTACCCAAATCATTGGTTCTTCCCACACTTTAGAGATCTTACCTTCATTCATCACCCGGTAGAAATAAATCAATGAAAACAAAACAAGAAGAATACTACTGTAAACCCTTACTTGAGAGAATTCATTATAACTCTGAATAAACAGAACATTGACAATTGAATACAACACAAAAGTTGAAATGATCAGAATTATCCATTGCCGCTTGATAACGGGGGCCAAATGTGGAATATAAAAGAATGCCAGCAGAACAAACTCCAAAGGGAAATAGATATGAGAAATCCACAAACTATTATGCGAACCAAGTTTAGTTAGCACAATATTAAATAGTTCAGTACAGACTCCCACCAGTACATAAAAATACAAATACAAAAATTTTTGCTTAATATTTCTAAAATAATAACTACCAAAAATCAAGGCAATTAACTCGAAGACATATAGTAAATACAAAGAAAAAGACATTCGTATCAGGGATTATATATGCTCCGTTCGTCGCAATACGGTGGGCAAGGAAATGCATAATCAAAATACTCATCTTCTTCATCAGCGACAAGTTCCCTGGTTGCAGCTCTAGCAGATGCGCTTAACATGACACTCATTGATTTTTCAATTCCAAACTCCACTTTAATTTCAGAAGCATCCTGAACGTTAAAAAGCTCGTGTAACTCGAATTTGGTCAACAGATAAGCGTTTGGATAAATGTATTGCCGGTACGGAGCCCTAGGGTCATTTGCGTCCAATTCTCCGTTTCGCCATTTCCGGTAAAGTCGTATACTTTCAATCACTTCCTTGGTATTGTTTGAATAATCGATATTCGCCTTTTCAAGCTTGTAAACCGGAGTTTCATAATCGGCATAAACATCGCCACTTCCCAGCAAAAAAGCTGAAACAGCAAATGCGCAAAGCGAATACTTTCCATCTTCTTTACTTTGTTCCAATCCAAGATAAATACGAACACGATTCTCGTTTTCACCAATCAGAGTTTTGTAGGTAGCTTTCTGGAGAATTAGTTTAGGAAGTTTAATATTAAAAGTTTCTTTTTTCTCTTCTTCAAAGTTTGTCTTCCAGTTCTTAACTTTTTCTGCTGGTAATTGATCTCTTTTTAATTTTGCTGCCATAATATAGTAAGTATTTGGTTGACTAAAAATAGATAAAAAAACAATGTGAATTCATTCTCTACACGCAAAAATACTATGTTTTACTATACATTTATTGTAAAAAAAACTTCCTGTAGAACTTGTTACAGGAAGTTAAGACTTAAATGAATATGAATTAAAGGTTTAGTGCTTCTTTCTTTAATAATAATCGTCGTCGAACATGTACCCTTCTCTTTCATACGAATTATCCCAGGCATAATACCTGTCGGGGTAATGGGTCAGGCTTAAACCATAGGGAGTTGATTCGAAAAACAGGTTGCCAACCCTAAAATATAAATATCCATTGATGTAAACTCTTTCGTAATACGAAGCAGGAATCATCTCGAAAGTAAATCCAAAAGGCAGATCTACCAAAATGTATCCAATTCCACTACGGTAACGGAAAAAGTGTCCATCGTAGAAGTAATACTTGTGAAAATTGTGAACAAACACAAGCGGTCTGAAATCAAACCTGCGAATTACATGTCCGTAATGCGGATGATGATAATAATATCTGTAGTACACAAATGATCTTGGATTATATCCGTGATAGTAATCACGCCAACTGTTGTAATTCCAGCGATAACGTTCCCAACTGCGATCCCAGTGTTTATGATTATTATAATTGTAGTGAGAATAGTAATCCCGGTCATTGCGGTTATAATTCATATTAACTGGACGGTTTCGTTCTGTCCAGTAATCATTTCTCCCTTTAAAATCCCTGCTAGGAGTATACCTGCGGTCCACTTTATCAGTTCGATAAAAATCGCGGTTATTCGAAACCGTTCTGCCGGTATTCCTCCTACCATCGACAGTGCTTGTATTTACCCTTACCGGAGTTTCACGATTCCTGACACTTACATCTCTGGACTGATTTTGAGGAACACGGTATGAATTTTCACGATTTTGAGAACGTTGTGTGTTACCCTGATTAATTACAGTTCTGCTATTTCCTGAATTTGACTTTTTCTCAACATCCCTGTTTGAAGGCAAATTTCGCGGAGTAGATGTATTTTTACGATTGCTAGTGGAAGAAACTGAATTGTTATTTCTGTTTGTCCTCGATCTGTCAACCTGAGCAGGAACCGAAGAACTTCGGCTTGATTTTACTTCATTTCTACTCCTGTTCTTATCAACTCTATCATAGTTTTTAGAAGCGCTCTTGTTCTGTACGGCTTTCCTTTGCACATTCCGTGAAGTTGTTTCACGATTTGTTTTTTCGGTACTTCTTCGTTGTGCGCTAACCGGATTTATGCTTATTATTAATACTGCTGCCAGAGTAATCATCGTGGCAAACAGTCTGAATTTTAGTGCTTTCATGACATTTAGTTTAAAATTCAACAAGTTGTTTGCTTTGCTCTTGCGGCGCCTTTAAAGATATCTACACATCATAAAACAAAGGCTGTGCCAAATTCTTTTCAACAAAGAGGCACAATCTGGTTACTTACTGATAATGAGAGAGATTATATTCTCTTTTTTTTCTTAACATTTCTGTCTATTTTTGCGGCGGATTTAAAACGAATGGCTAGAATATTAAGTATTGATTACGGAAAAAAGCGTGTTGGAATAGCTGTTACCGATCCTGATCAGATTATTGCAACAAGGTTAACAACAGTTCCTACTTACACAATTTGGGATTTCCTGAAAACCTATTTCGAAAAAGAAAAGGTTGAAACAATTGTGGTGGGATACCCGCGACAAATGAACAACGAGGCATCTGAAGCTGTTCGATACATAAATCCGTTTTTAAAGAAGTTTCAGAAAATATATCCGGATATCAAACTTGAGTTATTTGATGAACGTTTTACATCTAAACTGGCATTTCAAAGTATGATAGACGGAGGGTTGAAAAAGAAGCAACGACAGGACAAAGCAATGGTTGATGCAGTTAGTGCTACAATAATCCTGCAGAATTACCTGGAACTTCAACGAAACTTAAAAAAATAGAAATACTACGATGAAATATCCGGTTACGGTTTACGGCGATCCGCTTTTACGAAAAAAAGCCAAGGAAATTGACAAAGATTATCCAAATCTTGATCAGGTAATAGAAAATATGTGGGAAACCATGTATTATTCGGATGGGGTTGGACTTGCTGCACCCCAGGTAGGATTACCGATTCGTATGTTTGTGATTGATGCCAGCTCGGGAGCTGATGAAGAACCAGAACTCGCAGATTTTAAAAAAGTGTTTATCAACCCCGAAATCATTGACATTAAAGGTGATGACTGGGTATTTAATGAAGGCTGCCTGAGTTTGCCTGAGATTCGCGAAGATGTTACCCGGCCCGATGAGGTTACCATTCGCTGGTTCGATGAGAATTTTATCGAACACCTGGAAACTTTCAAAGGTTTTGCCGGAAGGGTAATCCAACACGAATACGACCACCTGGAAGGAATTTTATTTATCGATTATTTATCACCTCTTAGAAAACGACTTCTAAAAGGGAAATTACTTAATATCAGTAAGGGAAAAGTCCAGCCTCATTACAAAATAAAAGTACCTGTAAAATAGAATTTTTTCCATAAATTAGCGTTTGAAGCCCTATAACCTTCAGATGCTCATGTGAAAAATTTGGTTCAAACCATACCGTTCCTCCGAATTACCATTGCTTTTGCTTTGGGTATTTTCATTGCCGGCAAAACAATACTTCCAATTAATTACCTGGTCGGGCTAATTGGCTTGCTTCTTGCCGCACTCGCTTTAACTCAAAAAAAATACACCTTTCAACTTGAACTGCTTACCGGTTGGCTCATTACCTTTTTATTCATCCTGTTTGGAGCAGTCTTTACTATAAAGAGCAATCAAAAACCTTTCTTCTTTTCTAATGGTAAATATTCAGGAATTATTCTGGAAACACCTGAAGAAAAAGAAAATTCCTACAAAACTTTATTACGACTCAATTATTATTTCAGAAACGATTCGATTTTTAAATGCAATGAAAAGGTATTAGTCTATTTTGAAAAAAATGAGCGGGTTGAAAAGTTAAATCCCGGAAGCGTAATACTTTTTAATGCTCAACCACACTTGGTTGAAAACAATGGCAATCCTTACGAATTTGATTACAAAACCTATTTAGCCGGAAAGAAGATTTATCGGCAACTTTACCTAAGAAATCCCAACTGGAAACAAACGACTGAAAAGGTTAATTCACTGGCAGTCTTTGCAGAAAGCACAAGAGAAAAATTATTAAAAATCTATCGAAGCCAGAACTTAGGTGAAGAAGAAACTGAAATTCTTTCAGCTTTGACTTTGGGTTACAAAAGAGGTTTGGACCCGGAAACGAAAAGAGTGTTTTCATCAGCAGGTGCGATGCATGTTCTGGCTGTTTCCGGGTTACATGTGGGTATTTTATTTGCGGTATTTACTCTTCTTTTTGGCTTTCTCAGAAGAAATGTGAGAGGCAAATACATTTTTGTGCTTGCTTCATTATCAGTGTTATGGGGTTATGCTTTTATCACCGGGCTGTCAGCTTCAGTAATGAGAGCAGCTACCATGTTTTCCCTTGTTTCTGTTGGCGCAAATATCCAACGACGGCCAAACATCTATAATTCACTGGCATTTGCCGCCTTTTTCCTTTTGCTGATTAATCCAAATAATTTACATGAAGTAGGCTTTCAGCTCTCATTTGCTGCGGTTTTTGGAATTGTATTTCTACAACCACATCTTGTTCAGCTTTGGCCAACAAAGAATAAATTTCTTAAACCAGTTTGGATCCTTTTTACCGTTTCGGTGGCTGCACAAATAGCAACTTTCCCTTTTACTTCTTATTATTTCAATCAGTTTCCAACCTATTTCTGGATTTCAAACCTGGTGGTTATTCCAGCTGCCTTTGTTATGATTTTTCTTGGTATTGGTTTATTGCTATTTTCTCAGGTACCAATACTGGCTACTATATTGGCATTTTTAACAAAATGGCTCATCCATCTTACTTTTCTGTTTTTGAAAGGAGTTGAAAATCTCCCGTTTGCGGTAATTAAAGTTGGAATTAATCCTGCCCAGACATTTCTAACAGGACTAATACTGATCTTCCTCTTTATTTTTATATCAAACCAAAGAATCAGGACTTTGAAAGTCGTATTCTTCACACTGTTAATATCTTGTGGTATAACCCTTTACAACAGATACAAACAACTTACAAATAGTGAACTGATTGCATATAATAATACGGATAATCCAACGATACATTTAATTCAGGGTGAGACAAATTATATCATTTCGGAAAGTCCTATTCAATCAGATGATTTTATTTACCGGGAGATATCATCGGTTGTAGTTCAAAAACATCTCACAACACCTGTTTTTCTAACTTATTCTGAACAGTTTGAAGATAGTCACATTTTTCTCCGAAGTGGCATTATTTCTTTTAACAACAAGAGGATTAAATACAAAGATTCACGCTTATTACAACCCGACAACATTCATACATCCTATCTTCTTAGTAGTGAAGCACACATCTCTGAGTCGGATATTTTGCAAAAAAATCAAAAAATAATTCTATTCTCAAAATACCCTCCCAAAGAATCCATTGAAGGTGTACATTTTGTAAAAAGCATGGGTGCGTATCACGAAATTTTATAGTCTGCACAGTACTAAACAAATGATCATTAAATATTGAAAATCAATATAAACTAACCTTAAATTATTGAATTTTATTTTGCATTAAACGAAAAAAACTGTGGATTGAGAATGTTAAATTTGTAGAAGAATTTCTTTTAAAAAACAGAAATTTACGAGGAATTCTGAGAGTTAATCTATTATTTTGTCGGGGATTTTTAAAGACAGCAGACTATAAAGCAAGATTCGATCTTTCAGCTCGAATTCTTCCTTGTTTGGGACATATACAATAATGAAAAAACAATTTAAAAAAAGATGAAAGTTGTAATCGCCGGAGCCGGTGAGGTGGGAACACATCTGGCAAGAATGTTATCAAGCGAAGACCATGACATTGTTCTTATGGACGATTCTCCGGAGAAACTTTCCAGAATAAGCAGTGAAGTTGACTTGATGACAGTTACCGGTTCTGCTCACTCATTCTCGGATTTAAAACGCACCGATCTTGCAAAATCTGACCTTTTTATTGCAGTTACTCCCTTTGAAGAAAGAAATGTACTAGCCTGTGCCATGGCTTCTTACCTCGGTGTTGGAAGAACAATAGCACGCATCAATAACCAGGAATATTTGCAGGAACGCTATCGTTCCAAGTTAAATAACATGGGGATTCATGAACTTATTTACCCGGAAAGCCTGGCAGCCAAGGAAATTGTTGCATCGGTTAAGCAAACAGTAACAAGGCAATCGATAGAATTCTCGGGTGGCAAACTTGCTTTGTTAGGAATCAAAGTTCGCGAGAATGCCACGATCCTGAATAAAACCTTTGAAGAATTAGCCATAGAAAATCAACATCTGCTGGTAGTTGCTATCAAACGCGAGAACGAAACTATCATTCCAAAAGGATCGGATTCAATTAAAGATGGCGACGTTGTATTTTTTGTAACCACGCCGGCAGAACAACACACCGTTTTTGAACTGGCGGGTAAAAAGCAATTTGATGTAAAAAACATCATGTTTTTGGGCGGAAGTCGAATTGCTCAGAAAGCAGTTGAGAAACTTGGCGATAATTACCGCATTAAAATCATTGAGAATGATCGTGAGAGATGTGAACAAATTGCGGATAAGTTCAGTAATGTTTTGGTTATAAACGGCGATGGTCGTAACCTTGACTTGCTCAAAGAAGAAGGCATTGGCAAAATGGACGCTTTTGTTGCCACCACTGGAAATTCGGAAACGAATATTTTAGGTTGTCACCTTGCAAAATCATTTGGCGTTCGACGTACTGTTGCTGAAGTGGAAAACCTGGCGTACATGCAATTGGCCGACAGTGCCGATATTGGCAGCATCGTGAATAAAAAGTTAATTGCTGCGAGCTACATTTACCGTTTTACTTTAAATGCTGAAATTTCGAAGGTAAAATGTTTGACTGCGTCGGAGGCTGAAGTTTTTGAATTTATTGCCAAACCGGGAGCAAAAATTACCCAAAAACCAATCAAAGACCTTGATTTTCCTTCTGAATCAAAAATCGGTGGTATAATTCGGAATAATATGGGTTACATTGCACACGGATACACTCACATTCAGGAAGGAGACAAAGTAGTGGTGTTTACCTTGCCTTCCGGAATTCGTAAAATTGAAAAATTCTTTAAATAGGAATAATACCTGCACTCAATGAATTTGAAGATCGTAGCCAAAGTACTGGGATTACTTTTACTGGTTGAAGGAATAGCCATGTTATTTGCACTTTTGGTAGCGATCATTTACGGCGGCAGCGATATTCAGGCATTTATTATTTCTTCCGGTATTAACCTGGTTGCAGGCGCTCTTGTGTCAGCAGGTAGCTGGAAAGCCAAAAAGGACATTGGGAAACGTGAAGGTTTTGTAATTGTAACCATGGTTTGGGTTGTGTTTTCATTCTTTGGGAGCTTGCCCTACCTTTTAAGTGGCTCGATACCCAATTTTACAGATGCATTTTTTGAAACCATTTCTGGATTTACAACCACAGGTTCATCAATTTTAAATGATATTGAAGCACTTCCCCATGGAATTTTATTTTGGAGAAGTATGACTCAGTGGCTTGGGGGAATGGGAATTATTGTGTTATCTCTGGCCATTTTACCTGTTTTTGGAATTGGTGGAATGCAGCTGTTTATGGCCGAAGTTCCAGGCCCGTCACCTGATAAAATAAGTCCACGTATCACACAAACAGCCAAAACATTATGGGGGATTTACATGCTTTTCACACTATTGGAATCCCTTCTTCTTTGGATTGGCGGTATGTCGTTGTACGATGCCATTTGTCACTCGTTTACCACCATGGCTACCGGTGGATTCTCAACCAAACAAGCCAGTATCGCACACTGGTCTTCACCTTTCATTCAATATGTAATAACTGTTTTTATGTTTTTAGCCGGAACAAATTTTACACTTTCTTACCTGGTAATGAAAGGAAAATTTTCCGGAATGTTTAAGGATGAAGAATTTAGGTACTACAGCATAATTACCATTGTTTTTACGGTAATCATCACTGTTGGATTGCTTATTACCTCTCAACTGGGCATTGAGAATGCGTTTCGTGAGGCATTGTTCCAGGTGGTTTCAATTGTTACCACA
This sequence comes from Draconibacterium sp., assembly GCA_035399765.1. Classification (GTDB taxonomy): domain Bacteria; phylum Bacteroidota; class Bacteroidia; order Bacteroidales; family Prolixibacteraceae; genus Draconibacterium. The sequence goes on from DAOPJR010000003.1 coordinate 25,089, forward strand.
ACCGGTTTTGCAACGGCAGATTATCTGGTTTGGACGCCATTTCTGACCATGCTCATTTTTGCACTTTTCTTTTTCGGCGGGTCAGCAGGGTCAACTGGTGGTGGAATCAAAATCATGCGAATTGTTGTATTGGCTAAAAACGGATATTACGAATTGAAACGACTGATTCATCCACATGCAGTTATTCCGGTAAAATTTAACAAACACTCCGTCGACTCGAAGATTGTCACCAACGTTCTGGCGTTTTTTATGCTGTACATGGTTATCTTTTTTGTAAGCTCAATATTATTTACCCTGATTGAACCCGACATGGAATCGTCGATGGGTGCAGTGGCGACAAGTCTTGGAAATATCGGACCAGGATTGGGATCAGTAGGTCCGGCAGAGAATTTTTATCATATCAAACCTTTAGGGAAATGGTTTCTTTCGTTTTTAATGTTACTGGGCCGGCTTGAATTATTTACTGTGTTGGTACTTTTCTCTCCTTCTTTCTGGAAAGACTAAGAGAAAAATTTTCCCATTAAAACTGCAAAACTCCTTTACCTTCACGAACAATCTCAATTTCACCACCGGAACAATCTATAATAGTTGAAGGAACCAATTCACCATAACCGCCGTCAATAACCAAATCCGCAATATTCTGGTAGCGTTTGTAAATCAGTTCAGGATCGGGGGTGTATTGAAGGATTTCATCATCATCGTGGACCGAAGTAGACAGGATTGGATTTCCAAGTTCTTCAACAATAGCACGTATAATATTATTGTCAGGAATACGAATACCTACCGTTTTCTTTTTCCCTTTGAAATATTTGGGAACATTATTATTGGCTTCAAGAATAAATGTAAACGGCCCCGGAAGATTTTTTTTCATCAGCTTAAACACAGAATTAGGAATGGGTTTGGTATAGTCAGATAAGTGGCTTAAATCGCTGACAATAAAAGAAAATGTATTCTTTTCGATTTTTACTCCCTTAAAGCGTGCTACCTTTTCAACTGCTTTCTGGTTAGTAATATCACACCCCAAACCATATACTGTATCGGTCGGATAAACAATTAGTCCCCCGTCTTTCAGCACATCCACCACTTTTCTAACATCCCGTGGATTTGGATTTTCATTATACAACCGAACAAGCATTATTATTAATTTTGACCACCAAATTTAGCTTTTTACTACATATATCAAAGTCGGCATCAGATTGAATATGGAATACGAAAGAAAAATAATTGCAACGGCTGATGGATCAAAAACCTTGTTCATCCCTGCCATGAATGAACAATATCATTCAGTTAACGGAGCACTCACCGAATCGGATTACGTTTTTCTCGAAAAAGGATTTCGCTATCATCCTTCTGCATCTCCTGGAATTTTCGAAGTAGGTTTTGGTACCGGGTTAAATGCCCTGCTCACAGTACTCGAAGCAGAAAAGTCAAAAAGGTATACTCACTTCACAAGTATTGAAAAACATCCGTTAACGAAAGATGAAATAAACGCTCTTAATTACGGAACACTTCTTTCTGAAGAAGCGGTTGAGATTTTCAGGAAGTTACATTCTGCTGAGTGGGAAACCGATGTTCGGATCTCAGAGTATTTCTCCTTACATAAAATTAAAGCAGATTTAAAAAGTTGGGAAATCAAAAATAGAGGTGGTTACGATGTAATCTATTTCGATGCTTTTGGCCCCGATAAGCAACCTGACATGTGGGATGCCACCATTCTTTCAAAAATCTACGATGCCTGTTCGCAAGGTGCTATTTTTGTTACGTATAGTGCAAAAGGTGAAATAAGGAGACGCCTGGAATCCTGCGGATTTAAGATGGAACGTTTGCCTGGCCCACCCGGAAAAAGACAAATGCTACGAGGGAAGAAATAATCTGCCATTTTGCTACAAAAGAACAAATATCGAAGAAATCATCATTTGAACATAATGTCCAATTGTTCGAGTCATTTGTTAACTTAAAGTTTTTTAACATTTTTTAATTTCTTTGATTTTTTGCCAAAAATGCTCTTTTATTGATTTAAAAGATTCATGCTGAAACAGGTCTAAATTCAACGTTTTTTGACAAAAAAAGAATCTTATCACAGTAAACTGATGTTCTTTTTCGATAGATTTTTTCGAATATCCGACCATTTTATTTTTTGGAAAATCTAAAAATCATTTCAAAATTTGAGTGTAATTCAACGTGAAAATTATGATTTACCATTTTAAAATCGTTTCACAAGAATCCCTCCACTTCCGATTGGAAGTAGCACTCGATGCGAAACATTCATTTTTCGATTTTCATAGTATCATACAGAAAAGTGTTGGTTTCGAATCGCACCAACTTGCTTCTTTTTTTGTTTCCGACTTACGCTGGAAAAAGCTTGTTGAGATATCTATGTTGGATTTAGGTATAAACGGGGCCGCATATTACATCATGCAAAAGACGAAATTGGTGGATCTTTTGAACGATAAAGGCCAGCAACTGATTTATACTTTCGACTTTTTGAATGACAGATCTTTTTTAATAGAACTAACTGGAATTGTTATGGAAAAAAATTTAATGGAACCATTTGTCATGCTCAAGCAAGGTGATGCTCCTGTTCAGGTACTAGGCGAAGAAATAGCACTTGAAGAACAACGGGAAGCTATGCATGAAGAAGTGTACATGGATTTTGGAGAGTTGGATGATTACACCGAGCTGTTTGGCGAGATGGATGATTTTTAACATCTGACATTGGTTTTTGTAATTAAGAAATTCCAAGACTGTTCAATTCATTTTGAACAGTCTTTTTTTTGTCCTTATTTTACATCAAATCAAAAAGGGCATGCAAAAATTTCTGGTAGTCATCACCGGTCCTACCGGGATCGGGAAAACATCAATTGGAATTGAAGTTGCCCGCCATTTTCAAACCGAAATTATTTCGAGCGACTCCCGGCAAATCTTCCGCGAATTAAGCATTGGAACTGCCGTACCTGAAGAACATGAACTAAAAGCCATAACTCATCATTTTATTCATTCGCACTCTATTGAAGAGGAATACAACGCCAGCCGATATGAAAGTGAAGCACTCAAATTATTGGAAAAGCTATTTCACAAACACGACGTGGTCTTGTTGGTAGGTGGTTCGATGTTATATGTTGATGCCGTTTGTAATGGAATAGACCTGATGCCTGACGCTGACCCTGAAATCAGAGAAAAATTAAAACAACAACTTGCCAACGAAGGAATTGAAAGCCTGCGTTTGCAGTTAAAAAACCTGGATCCAAATTATTACGAGAAGGTTGATTTGAAGAATCCGAACAGGATTATTCATGCCCTCGAAATTACAATACAAACCGGCAAACCCTATTCCTCGTTTCGCAAACAGACTGCAAAAGAGCGGGACTTCCAAATTATAAAAATTGGGTTGAATTGTGACCGCGATGAATTACATAACCGAATCAACCAACGAGTTGATAAAATGATTCAGTCGGGGTTAATTGAAGAAGCACGCAGCGTTTATGAAAAGAAACACCTGAATTCTTTGAATACAGTAGGTTACCGTGAATTATTTTCGTGGTTCGACGGT
>DAOPJR010000003.1:28738-86395 GCA_035399765.1 Draconibacterium sp.
TCTGACGAATTTGAACTGGGGATAAAAATGACCAAGTTTCCCGGCGGCGGACTTGAGTTCGGCGAAGGATTGATTGATGGCTTAAAACGTGAATTCAGAGAAGAATGTCTGGGGCAGGAAATTGAAAATGTACGCCATTTCTATACAACCGACTTTTATCAAAAGGCTCTTTTTTACGAAAACGCACAATTGATCAGTGTATATTTTCTTGCCGACTTGAAAGAACCAGTTCAATTTCATATTTCAAAAAAGGCTTTTGATTTTGAAATCGGCGGCCCTAAAACACAAAGTTTCAGGTGGATAAAAATAAAAGACCTGAATGAAGATGAAATTACTTTTCCGATTGATAAATTTGTCGTAAGGAAACTTAAAAAAGCATTTGATGCATAATACTCTTGCAGATATAAAAGAACTTAGTACGTTAATTTCCACGGTACTGAACAATCAGGAATTCATACAACAGATCAACCGAATCTCAGAACTGATTGTAGAAGCGTACCAACATGGTAACAAAACCATTTTTTGCGGAAATGGTGGTAGCTCCGCTGAAGCGCAACACCTGGCAGCCGAACTTTCAGGGAAGTTCAAGTTAGAACGTGCGCCTATTCCGGCAGAGGCCTGTCATGTCAATTCATCGTTTGTTACAGCTGTGGGCAACGATTACGATTTCTCAAAAATATATTCCAGGTATGTTGAAGGATTCGGAAAAGCTGGTGATGTATTGTTTGGTTTGAGTACTTCAGGAACATCAGCAAATATTGTTGAAGCTTTCAAAATGGCAAAAAATAAAGGATTAAAAACTGTTGCGTTAACCGGTGAATCAGGTGGCCATTTAAATGATTTAAGTGATTTGGTTCTTCGGGTTCCTTCTGTTAACATTGCCCGCATTCAGGAAATACACCTGCTCGTTGGGCATATTGTTTGTGAAAATGTAGAACGGGAACTCTTTGCCCATGAAAACGGCTAAGAAAAGGAAAGCACTATTTCTCGATCGGGATGGCACTGTTAATATTGAAAGAGAATATGTGTATAAGATAGAAGATTTTGAATTTCAACCCGGAATTTTTGAATTGATCAGGGCATTTAGAAAGGAAGGTTATTTAATTTTTATCATTACAAACCAATCAGGCATTGCCAGAGGTTTGTACTCTGAAAACGAGTACCTTCAGTTAACCGATTGGATGACAAAGGAGTTTGAAAAGAGAGATATCAGAATTGAAAAAGTATATCATTGTCCGCATCATCCTGATTTTACAGGAGACTGCGACTGTAGGAAACCAAAGCCGGGTTTAATTTTACAGGCGATAAAAGCCTACAACATTGATCGGACAGAATCCGTACTTATTGGCGATACCGATCGGGATTTGGAAGCTGGAAGAAGAGCAGGAATAAGAAAGACTTTATACATTCAGGATATTCTGAAGACAGGGATTTATAAGACAGATTAAGACAGGTGAAACACTTTACTCAGGCTGAAATAAGATACATTGAAGACGCCTACCAGGATTTATTGAAAGACCTGCGCGGCAAATTCGACGAGGGAAGGATTGACCGGATCGAAAGGGCTTTTCGTTTTTCGAATGCTGCCCACGATGGGATTAAACGGAAGTCGGGCGAACCTTTCATCATTCACCCGATTGCTGTTGCGCGGATTGTTGCTGTCGATTTGGGTTTAGGAGCTACATCCATTGTGTCGGCACTACTGCACGATGTGGTGGAAGATACCGAATTCCGTTTATCGGATATTGAAAACATGTTTGGTGAACGTGTGGCAAGGATTGTAGATGGCCTTACCAAGCTTTCAGGTGATTTTGATTCAAGACATGCATTAACCCTAAAAAAGATGTTAATGACATTGTCGGATGATGTCCGTGTAATTCTGATTAAAATTGCCGACCGCTTGCACAATATGCGTACCCTTGATTCTATGAAACCCAATCAAAAGATCAAGATTGCAGGAGAGACCTTATTTTTATACGTTCCACTCGCCCACCGACTTGGGTTACATGCCATTAAAGTGGAGCTGGAAGAACTGAGTTTCAAGCATAAACACCCGGAAGAATACGAACAAATCCACTTGATGCTTCACAACCAGGAGCAAAAACGCAACTACCTTGTTAATCAATTCATCAAACCAATCGAAGAAAAACTTAAACAGGAAGACTTTGATTGCGCAGTTAGTCACCGGCTAAAAACCAGTTTCTCCATTTGGCGAAAAATGCAGAAAAAGTCGGTTTCTTTTAGTGAAGTGTACGATATTCTGGCTATTCGTATCATTATTAAATCAAAACCCGAAATATCGGAGAAGCGCCAGTGTTTCGACGTACTTTCCATTGTAACTGACATTTACAAACCAAAACCAGATCGGATTCGCGACTGGATAACAACACCCAAAGCAAATGGCTATGAATCATTGCATGTAACGGTGATGGGGCCGGAAGGACACTGGGTGGAAGTACAAATAAGAACCGACCGGATGGACGATATTGCCGAACATGGTTTTGCCGCTCACTACCGGTATAAAGATATTCGGACCTTTGAAAATGAACTGGATCCATGGATTGAACAGATCAGGGAATTGCTTCAGTCCAATGACTCGGATGCTTTTGAGTTCCTCGACGATTTTAAACTAAACCTGTACGCCACCGAAATTAACGTATTTACGCCTAAAGGTGATTTAATCTCACTTCCACAAGGATCAACGGTAATTGATTTTGCCTACGAAATCCACACTGACGTTGGGAACAAATGTATTGGTGCCAAAATTAATATGAAACTTGTGCCGATAAGCCATGTGCTTCAGAATGGCGATCAAATTGAGATTCTGACTTCTGAAAACCAGGTACCCAAGCCTGAATGGTTAAAATTCTCCATCACGGCAAAAGCACGGGGAAAGATCAAAAGCTTCTTTAAACTGGAAAAGAACAAACACATTGAGTTGGGCAGACAAATGGTTGAGGAAGCATTACTGGCGGAAAAAGAACCACTTTCTGCGAATAACTTTAAGAAACTCACGGCCCACTACAATCTGAACAATAAAGAACAATTATACTCCGAAGTTGGAATGGGTTTCATTGAGTTGACAGATATCAAAAATATTATTGGGAAGAAATCGGAAAACAAGCTTGTAAAATACTGGAACATTACATTTGGAGGAGGGAATAAAAAGAAAGAAAACGAAGAGGAAGAAGTAGGCGAGAAAATAGACCGAAAGAAAACATTCGTAATAAAGGAAGGCCAGGATAATATTACATTTTCATTAGCAAAATGTTGTAATCCGATACCAGGCGATGCAGTAGTAGGCTACCTGGGAACAGAAGACCATGCCACTATTCATAAAGTAGGCTGCCCCGAAGTAGCTAAGTTCATTGCCAACCAGGGAGATAAAATCGTAAAGGCAGAATGGACCAAATTTAAGCGGCAATCTTATCTCACCCGGTTAAACCTTGAAGGCTTTGATCGATTAGGAATTGTGAGTGAGGTAAGTAATGTAATTTCAAAAGTCCACAACATCAATATGCGCTCAGTGAAATTCGATACCCATGACGGAATTTTCAAAGGAGACCTCTTCCTTTACATCCATAATGCAGACGACCTTCAGGTACTAATCAGTAAATTAAAGACAATAAAAGGTATAGAAAATGTTACCCGTGTAGAAAACCTGAATGAATAATTTATATTGATTCTAAAAGAATAAAAAAAATTTCTATTTTTGGATTCTATTTAAAATTGGTTTAATTATGAATAACCAGAAGACGCGGGAAACGGTCAGAAACATGTTTACCGAATACCTGGAAAAGAACGGGCACAGAAAAACACCGGAACGGTTTGCCATCCTGGATGAAATTTATTGTCGTGAAGGGCATTTTGATATCGAATCTCTTTATATATCAATGAAGAATAATAACTATCGGGTAAGTCGTGCCACGCTTTATAATACAATTGATTTGCTTCTCGATTGCAAGTTGGTGGTAAAACATCAGTTTGGTAAAAACATTGCACAATTTGAAAAAGCTTTTGCCACCTTGCAACACGATCACCTCATCGATATCAGCAATGGCAAGGTGCTTGAATTTTATGACCCCCGAATTAGGGAGATCATTGAAGATGCGTGCCTGAAACACAATTTCAAACTTTCTCACCACACACTTTATATTTATGGTGAGAATCTTAAAAATTAAGATTTAAAACGAATGATTATAAATAAAGGAATCCTTCCTGCGAGAAGGATTTTTTTATGCTCTGAATAAAAATAATTACTACTTTTAACTGCTAATTCAGTGAACCGTGAGAATTAGTTGAAAATACTGGTTTTCACGGTTTTTCATGTTTAATAAAAATCAAAACTCAAATGAAGGTAGATGTTTTGTTGGGCCTCCAGTGGGGCGATGAAGGTAAAGGAAAAATTGTGGATGTTTTGACTCCCAAGTACGATGTAATTTCCCGTTTCCAGGGGGGACCCAATGCCGGTCACACACTCGAATTCAATGATATTAAACATGTATTGCATACCATTCCTTCAGGGATTTTCCGCGAGAATAAAATCAATGTAATTGGCAATGGGGTTGTCATTGATCCGGTGGTATTTAAGAAAGAAATAGAATCGCTGGATAAAATCGGAGTTGATATCACAAAAAACTTGTATATCTCGAAAAAAGCACACATGATTCTGCCCACCCACCGGATTCTTGATGCAGCTTCGGAAGAACAAAAAGGAGAAACTAAAATTGGTTCAACTCTTAAAGGAATTGGTCCGACATATAAAGACAAAATCGGGCGCGAAGGATTGCGCGTTGGTGACCTCCTTCACAATTTCGACGAAAAATATACCCAGCGGATTGATAACCATAAGATCATGCTTTCAGAATTTTTCAAGTTCGACTACGAAAACATGTTGAATGAATGTGAAAAAGATTGGTTTGAAGGTGTTGACCTGCTTAAAAGTTACAACATTGTAGATACCGAGTTTTTAATTAATGATGCACTTTTACAGGGGAAATCGGTGTTGGCAGAAGGTGCACAAGGAACTTTGCTTGATATCGATTTTGGTTCTTATCCGTTTGTTACCAGCTCGAATACCATTTGTGCCGGCGCTTGTACAGGGTTAGGGATTGCACCGAATAAAATTGGTAATGTATTTGGCATTTTTAAAGCATACTGCACACGTGTTGGAATGGGTCCGTTCCCAACTGAATTACTGGATGAAACAGGCGAAAAAATCAGAAAAGAAGGACATGAATTTGGCGCAACCACCGGTCGCCCGCGTCGTTGTGGCTGGCTCGATCTGGTAGCTTTAAAATACTCCGTGATGTTAAACGGTGTAACCGAATTGATCATGATGAAAGCCGACGTACTCGATACTTTTGATTTTATCAAAGTGTGTGTAGGCTATGAAATAGACGGTGAAGTGGTAGAACAATTTCCATTCGAATTGAATGACCATGTTAAACCAGTGTATGTTGAATTACCGGGGTGGAAAACTGATTTGACTTCCATTAAACATCAAAATGAATTCCCTGAAGAATTAAATAACTACATCAACTTTATTGAAGATGAAATGGGAATTCCCGTTTCTGTTGCATCAGTAGGGCCAAATCGTGAACAAACAATATTTCTTGGTAAAGGAAATTAATTAGAAGTTTAAAAGAACATATAAAAAGGAACCGAATCGGTTCCTTTTTTATGGTAGATGAATTGAATATTCCGCCAGTTTTGAATAAAGTACATTTTGCTTAACCGGTTTTAAAAGAACGTCATCGCAACCTGCTTCGCGTGCTTTCTGTTCACTCTCAATACCTGAAAATGCAGTAATAGCAATCACAGGAACAAGTGGAAGAGCTTTTTTTATTTTCCTGGTAGCCATAAATCCATCCATTTTGGGCATCCTCAAGTCCATTAGAACAAGTGAAATATCGTTGTGAGTCATCGCTTGATCTACTGCCTCAGTACCATCGTTAGCATGGATTATTTCAATATTTGGATTATTTAGCAAATGACTAACGTACAGAAAATTAAGGGCATCGTCTTCAACTACCAAAATGGTATGCTGTTGCGGCTTTTCTTGTGTTTCAGTGATCTTAGCCGCTGCCGGAATAACAGATTCTACTCCCGGTATCTCGAAATAAACTGTGGTACCAACGTTTTTCTCTGATTCAATCCATAACTTTCCTCCCAACAGTTCAATAAATTTCTCTGAGATGGTAAGCCCCAGACCGCTACCTTCGTAAAAGCGCCTGCTGCCTTCATCTTCCTGCACAAACACACCCAGAATCACTTCCTTCTTATCTTCAGCAATCCCAATTCCCGAATCTTTAACAAAGAACCGAAGCATTGAATTATTGCTTTTATTATATCCAACCTTAATTTCGCCTGTATGGGTAAATTTTAACGCGTTGTCGAGCAAATGAGACAATACTTTTTTTAAAATATCAGAATCAGAAATAATCCTTCTGTTATCATTTTGAGGAATATCCATTCTTATAGGAATCTGCTTCTCTTGGCCTATCAACATAAATTCATTTGTTACCTGTGATACAACTGCCTCAGGATTCAGTTCCTTTTTTACCACTTTTTGCGAACCCGAATTGAGATTTGAAATATCAATGTAATTTGTTATTGTTTTTATTAACCGGTTGCTGCTTTCGTATATCTTATTGAAATAAGTATCCTTTTCTTCTTTTGAAATATTGTCTTCAGTCAGAATTTGAGAAAAACCAAGAATCCCATTTAAGGGGGTTCTTATTTCGTGCGAAATATTATTGATAAAAATGGTTTTAAACTGATCGCTCGTCTGCACTTTTTTATATGCCTCTACCAACTCGTTATTTAACTTTTCCAGCTCTTTTGTACGCTCATGCACTTTTTCTTCCAAAATGTTGTTTTGGTGTTGTAACTGTTGGAACATGTAGCGGGCATGCAAAAGATTATTAATGCGGAGTGAAACCTCAACTAATTCGAAAGGTTTAAACAAAAAATCAGTTGCACCTTCAGATAAGGCTTTTCGTTTTGTCTCTTCTGAAATATCAGCTGTCAATACCAATATTGGTAAAAATTCGGTTTCAGGCAGGATTTGTTTCAACATTTGCATGATATCAAATCCACTTAAAAAAGGCATCATCAGGTCCAGCAAGATCAGGTCTGGTTTCCATCTCTCTACCAGGCTGAGTACATTACGTGAATCTGTGATTGTTTTTAGCTCGGTAAAATCTTCCATTTCAAGCAAATCAGCAAGAATTTCAATATTTGCTTCCTGGTCATCAACAATCAATATTTTAGCATCTTTAAAATCTTGTCTTTTCATAGTTTAGGTATCAACGGATTAAAGATTTATCAATAATTTCAAGAAATAAATCGATATCAATCGGTTTGGTCAAATAGTCGTTGGCTCCTTTGGTTATCAGGTTTTCTATCCTTTTCGGCATTGCATCGGCAGAGAGAATAATGACAGGAATATGTTTCGTCTTTTCTCCTTTTTTTATCAGTCCCAGAATCTTATCTCCTTCTAAACCTGGCAGGTTCAGATCAAGTAGTATTAAGTCAGGATTATTTTTCATAATGAATTCATAAGCCCTCTCACCATCTGATATGGTTTTTAGTTGCATTCCTTTTCTGAATTCACTGATGATATTTTCAACCAGTTCAATATTTGAAGGATTATCTTCAACATAAACGATAGTCCCCGTATGCAATTTTTTTTCACCTTGCGCTGCAGAACCTATAGTATGGTGGGTAAAAGTATTCTGTATTGAACTACACTTCATTTCAATCCAAAAAGTACTTCCCTCCCCAAGGGTACTTTCAACTCCGATTTGACCGTCCATAACCTCTACCAGTTTTTTGGTTACCGACAATCCAAGACCAGTTCCTTCGGTTGAAGTACGTTCAGCACCAATTCGTTCAAAAGGAGTAAACAATTTTGAGATATCCTCTTCTTTTATTCCGTTTCCTGTATCACGAATATTGATTCGAACAAGCTGCGGATCATGCTCCCCAATAAGATCAAAATCAATGAATATTTTTCCTCCTTCTTTATTGTATTTAATGGCGTTGCTCAATAAATTGAGCAAAACCTGCTTTATTCGCTGGATATCAGCTTTAATATATTCTGATAATGCAGGACTCTTTGAAAGTTCAATATTAATTTTCCGATCCCATGCCTGAGGCTGGATAATCTCTATAGTTTGATGAATAATAGAAGAAAGCGAAACCGACTCGAGGGACATTTGCATGCGTCCGGCTTCAATACGTGAAATATCAAGCACTTCATTTATAAGATTTAAAAGATGTTTCCCACTTTTTCGAATGTGCGTGGCTGCTTTTAATTGTTTTTGGTTTAGATTCCCTCTTTCCAGCAACTGGGCAAAGCCAAGGATTGAATTCATCGGAGTTCGTAATTCATGGCTCATACGAGACAAGAACTCACTTTTAGCCGCATTTGCTTGTTCAGCTTCCAGTTGGGCTGCCAAAAGTTCATCTTCCATCTTTTTCCTTTCGGTAATATCGACTAACACCGTTAGTACACTTTTCGAATGACCAAAAAAGATTTCTTCGGCCGAGAACAAGCCTATTCGGATATCGCCGTTTTTACATTGAATACGTATCTCGATATCCCGAATTGGTTCATGGTTCAGATATTTTTTCTTAATTTCTTCTCCTGCCTTTAAATCCTGAAGAAGTCCGATTTCTTTTGTCGTTTTCCCGATTACTTCTTCTCTGGTATATCCTAATACGGTTAACCAGGTTTGATTTACTTCGGTTAAAGTCAGAGTTTTTACATCGGAAATTGCCATTAAAGCAACAGAAGAGTGAAATGCCTTTGAGAATTTTTCTTCCGAAAGTTTAATTTCGGAAATATCCTTACTAACGACAAACAAACAAGGTATTCCATTCCAGACACCTTCCTTTGCCCTGGTTTCCACCATAATCTGCTCACCTTCTTTTGTTTCAATCGGAATAGAACACTCTAAAGCTTTACCTTCCAACATTTTACCCAGGATTATTTTTGCCTCCGCTCTCCGACTTTCAGGACGAATCATCAATACCGAATTGCCAATTAATTCATCCAATGAATAATGCAAACGGTTAATTGCGGTTTCGTTTGCATGCATAAAATTACCATTGCTATCAAGTACGAACAGAAAATCATCAATTGTATTAAAGAAAGTAGAGTAATTCTGCCGCGATTGTGCCAAAAGCTCTTCAAGTTTCTTATTATTGATCAAGGCAGCTAACATCGTACTCCACAACTGAAGATTCTTGACTTCGTTCTCACTTAAGTATCTATAATTATTTACAAAATCGAGACCGGCAAAACCAATTAATTTGTTTTCTATGAGTAATGGAACTTCTATTAATGATTTAATATTCTGTGCTTCCAAAAGCTCTTTTACCTCACTCCATTCTTCTGATAATTCTTCTGAACTGGTAATAATGATATTTTTGCCAGCTTCCAGTTCTTCAATCCATTTTGGAAAAGCTTCAGAAGGCAGATGCTGCAGATTCATTATTTCAGAAGTTATTCCGTCTGCAGCCCATTCATATGTATTACTTACATATTTCTTATCAACATCGTCAAATTCGAATATATAAGCCCGGTCTGCCAATGTAATCTCGCCAATCTTTTTTATAGCTGAATTAATGGCTGGTACCACCTGGTCATGAGGAATTCCAGTTAACTGAGTAGAAAGTTTGAGTAGCTCACGTTGAAATGCCATCTCTCTCTTTTCCCTGGTTATGTCTTCATAAATAAACAAACGCCCGAAATATTCTCCGCTATCACTATTTAATGGCGCTGTATATCTCTTTATTATCCTGCTATCTTTAAATTCCAGTTCATTTTCAACAACATTACTGTTACCCGGATCAAAAGCTGCAGCCCTATGTTTATCAAACGCATTAACGTCGAGTACTTGTTCTCTTGCACCAGAAACAAAATCAGTTACTTCATTAACAGGTCGGTCAGTTATTTGACCCAGGTGCTTAAATCCCCATATCTCGGTAAATCGTTGATTATAGTAAAGTACATCCAAAGTCTTTGTATCAACAACCATAATTCCCAAGGGAGAACTATTCGACATCGATTCGAGCAAGGTTTGATTCCAGCGCAATTCTTTTTGAATCCGTTTTTGCTCTTCCACCTGGTATATCAGGTTTTTATTGAGATTGTTCAATTCTTGAGTCCGCTCACTTACTTTTCTTTCCAGATCGGCATTGAGTTCCAGCACTTTCTGTTCAGCATTTTTTTGTTCGGTGATGTCAAGTTTTACCGCAAGGTACTTGTTGGTCTCCCCTTTTTCATTTTTGAAAGGAATAATATAAACACTCTCCCAATATAATTCACCTGATTTTTTACGGTTTTGCCATTCACCTTTCCAGGCATTTCCTGCCATTAAGGTATCCCATAAATCCTTATAGACAGCCCTACTTGTTCTCCCTGATTTAAGTATTCTTGGATTTTTTCCTATAACTTCGCTCTGAGTATAGCCAGTTGCTTTCTCAAAGGCCGGATTTACATATTCGATATTCCCGTTCATGTCAGTTATCACGGTCATTGCCGGGCTCTGATCAATTGCCATTGACAGTTTTTGAATTTCCTGGTGTTGAATATGTTTTTCGTTAATATTTTGAATAATAGCGATGGCACGCTCATCATCCATCTTATTTAACCTGGCTTCATAAAGAAACTCGATTCCATTAACAGGAATAGAATATTCGTATCTTACTAACTTCCCACCGGAAAAACATTCCTCAAGTTTGCCCTTATGAAAATCATATACTTCAGGAGGAAAAGTATTCTGCATATTGTTATTCAGAATTTGCTCCCTGGGCAAAAGCAATTCCCGATCTTCAGGACAATAATATTCAAGATAGGTACCTTTTCTGTCCAACACAAAAATCAAATCTGGGATAGCATCAATTACAGCACTTAGGCGCTTATTTTGTTCTAAAATCGTTTGTTCCGCTTTCTTCTTTTCGGTTATGTCGATAAAAACCCCGCGCATACGAACAGGTTTTCCATCTTCAAATTCAGCTTGCAGCCGGTCTTGTATCCAGATTATACTTCCATTTTTTAAATGAAATTTTAATTCACAAGGAACTGATTTGCCAGTTTGAATAGCTTCTTCTACCGCTTCTTCTGCAATTCTTTTATTTTCCGGATCGAGCATCGACCAAAACATTTTAGACGGATCGTCTACTTCATTTTTGGTCAGTCCCACCATTTTATAGAAATTATCTGACCATGTGGTTTGGTTAGTGAGCAAATTGGATTCCCAGCTTCCCAATTGTGCAATTTGTTGAGCCGCGATCAAATCCTGTTCCCGATGAATCAATACCAGCTCTGCTTTTTTTCGTTCTGTTATATCGCGGATGTTTCCGATAATTTTTACAGGATTACCATCAGAGTCCTTTTGAATGATCGATGTTATCGCAACCGGAATTGATTCTCCGTCTCTGTTTTTGATCATTATTTCAAAATCGTTAACCTTTCCCTTTTGAAATATCTCATTAAAGAATAGCTCTCTCTCTTCCGGATTGGTATACAAATCCAACACTGATTGTCCTATCAGTTCCTCACGTTTATAAAGTCCCCGGGAAAGCGAATTAACCGACGGGCTTATTTCTATTATTGTTCCATCTATTGATGATTCATAATAAACATCCTGGATGTTTTCAAAAATTGAACGATATTTTTTTTCGCTCTGTCTTAATTGTTTTTCGGCTTTTTTACGTTCGGTAACGTCTCTGGCAATACTTAATATATCATTTTTGTCACCATACCGTATGAGACTGGAATAGATCTCTACCGGGATTTGTTTACCTTCTCTGGTTGTATGAACACTTTCAAAAACCTGGGTAATATCAGCAGGCATATTGGCGGCAAGCAATGCTATTTGTTCTGATTCAAGGGCATAATCTATATCACTGATCCGCATTGAAAGTAATTCTTCCCTTGAGTAACCCATAATTTCTACTGCAGAATTATTGACATCAATGATGTTGGCTTCGAAATCAATAACCCACACAGTATCAACCATTCCGTTAATAATATTCCTGAATTTTTGTTCACTTTCTGCCAGTTGTTTTTCAGCTTTTATTTTCTCGGTAACATCGTTATCTGCCCCTCTGTAACCAATGAGGGTCTCATTTTCACCCAGCATCGGAATGCCATTTGTCAAAACAGTTATAACTACTCCATCTTTTCGAACAATCGGATTGAGCAATTCAACAAACGATTGTTTTTCTTTGAAAACCTGTTTTGTCGCCTTAATGAAATCCAGACGCTTTTCTTCAGGATGTAAATCGTAATAATAAGCTTTCCCTACAAGTTCATCCGGCTTAAATCCCCATACTTTTTCTGCCACCGGACTTACATATGTGTACAATCCATCTTTATCCACTTCCCAAATAACTGTTCGACTTTGTTCTGCTACCTGAGCCAGCCGTTCTTCTTTCTCCCGCAACTCCAGTTCAATTAACCTTCGTTCCGTAATATCCTGCAAAGTGCCGAGTAAGAATAACGGATTTCCTTTGGAATCGAATGTTGTCAGGCATTTCTCATTAATATATTTAACACGCCCGTCTTTCATAAGGAGGCGGTGTACAATGTCATAAGGTTTCAGGTCTTTTAATGATTTTTTGTAAACCTGATCAACCATTTCACGGTCGCCGGGATGAATGGCGTTCAGAAAAGTCTCGTAACTTAATTTAAATTTTGTGGGATCAATTTCAAAAATCCGGTAGACTTCGTCGGACCATTCAAGTAAATTCCGTTTTAAATCAAAGCTCCAGTGTCCGAATTTTCCAATTTCCTGCGCCTGTTTGTTATATTCCTGTTGTTCAAGAAGCTCTTTTTCAAATTCTTTGGTCTTACTAATGTCACGACATAATGCATATATTATTTGTGTTCCTGAGTCTGGCAGGTGGGTAAGAGAGATGTCCATCCAGTTGGGATTATTTTCGCTGTTAATGTGTACCCATTGAAATCTGGTATATCCCTTTTTATACGCTTCTTCAATATACTTTTTTGCCTCCTTTACAGATAACTCACCATTGGGTTGATTTTTTGGTGAAATACTCCAGGGGTGAACACTTTCAATATCTAATCCTTCAAGTCCAAAGAATTTTACTGCGGCTGGATTAGCTTCTAAAAAACGATCTCCGTCAAGAATAAAAACAGGATCTTCGGAATGTTGAACAAGCAAGCGATATTTTTCTTCGCTCGCACGTTTTTCTTCCTCTGCTTCTTTACGTGTTGTAATATCCTGAAGCGATCCGGAACCACCTACCAATCGATTTCCTTTGAAAACCGGAGTAGTTGAAGAACGAACCCAGCGAATATTGCCCTCTTTGTTGTAAATTCTGTATTCAAGGTAGTCGTAGTTTTCATTCAGTTTTGTCCGAAATGCATTAAAAAGTAGTGGTAAATCCTCCTTAACTACATAATCGAATAAAGATTTACCCAATAACTCATCGGGGGTATAACCAAAAATTCGTTTTGATGCCGGGCTTACATATACAAACTTACCATCTCCGGTAATTTCATAAAATACATCATTGATAGATTCCACCATTTTTCTGAACTGCTGTTCTTTTTCTTCGTTCCGTCTGGTTAGTTCAGTTAACTCGCTTACGTCCCGAATAAAGCCTTCCAGATATTGCACCTGTCCTTTTTCAATAACTCCTTTACCCTTTTCCCAAACATGCCTCACCTCTCCTTCCGAAGTTATGATGCGGTATTCAATCTCAAAAGAATTAGCTCTTTTTAAACCGTCGGCTATCTTCTTTGCGACATGAAGCCGGTCATCAGGATGAATAATCTGGTTGTACGCCAAAGCTCCTTCACCGATAAAAGTCTGAGCAGGATAACCAGTTACTTCCATACAACCCTCACTCATAAAAAGCATAGTCCAGTCATTGTTGTTTAAACACCGGTAAACCACTCCGGGCAGGTTATTCATCATGTTTGCCAACAACCGTTCCGATTCCACCAGGCTTTCTTCCAAACGTTTTGTTTTTGAAATATCCCTAACCGAGTAAAGTATTTCATGCGGATTTCCATGTGGATCAAACACTAATTCACCAATCGATTCAATTGGAAAAGTACTGCCATCGGCCTTCACACCTGTAAACTCCAAAGCACCTTGCGACCCTTTGGTAAGGAGATCTTCAATTGATTTTGCCACCCTGGTGTGATCGTCGCTTGCTAAAAACTCAAAAATGCTTCTTCCGGTCAAGTCTTCAGTTTCAGGATAACCAAAAATTTTGCCTCCTTTTTTCGAAACATAAGTAACCCTGCCAGTCAGGTCGCAGGTTACAAGCACATCGGGTGAAGTTTCTATTACTTTATTATATAAATTAATACTATTCTGTAGCTCCTGTGTTTTTTCATGTCTTAGAAGGTAATTTCCGATTCGCTCGGCAATGGATTGTAAAAGATCAGTTTCTTCGGGCAAAAAAGCTTCTTTCTTTGTTTTGAATTTTCCAAGTGGATATGAAACAATAATTTCACCAACTGGCTTATTCTCAATAAAAATCTTTTCTTTTAATTCATATCGCGAGTCTTTGTAGCCCGGAGTTTGATAGGTATTTTGTTGTAGGATAATTTTTACTTCAGTAATTTCGGGATACTGCCATGAAGGAGGAATAATTTCCAATATCTGGCGGGTAATATCATCATCGGTAATTTTCGGTTGATTAAAAAGTGATGATAGAGCATTATGGCAACGTAATTCCTTTTTACGTTCCTTAAGATCATAACTTAACTTTTCTGCTTCCTTATTTTTATTTTCCAGCTGCTTTTTTAACTTATCCAGTTCATTTCGCAAACGTGTAATCTGCTCATTTAGCCTATTGTCCGGACTTCCTGATTTTTCCATGTTATGTACTATAAAAAGGAATATTATAAAGGCAGTAAGATGCTGAAAGTGTGCACGAATTACCCTTTATGTATTTATCCTTTGTTTTTAAGCCTATAATGCATATGAATTTAGTACATTCAGGAAATCCATCAAAGACATTATGATAAGCAAACTTCAGTTTGTTGCTCATAATCAATATTTAGCACTATCTGATTTCCATTTATCTCATGCGGGGCTTCAGGTTTTCCCAACTAATGATTCAATTATACTGATTCTCAACTTCAATAATACTGACTCGAACAATAGATCAAAAACCTGTCGTTTTGATTTTAGTGAATCTGACCTTTTTAAATTAAAACATCATTACAAACTCGCGGATTAATTTTTTATCGAACATAAACTTGTATATCTTTAACAGTCTGCAAAAAAAAGGAAAGAACATGTCATTTTGTGCTGATATAACCGGATTGTATACCGACTTCTACGAATTAACCATGGCTCAGGGGTATTTTGAATGTGGAAAGAAGGATCAGCAAGTTAGTTTCGATTACTATTTCAGAACCAATCCGTTTAAAAACGGGTTTACAGTTTTTGCGGGTTTATCCGATTTTCTCGATTTATTGCAACAGTTTGTTTATTCAGAATCCGATATTGGTTTTCTTGCCAGGCAAGGGTTAAGTAATGAATTTCTGAACTATCTAAGAAACTTTAGGTTTAACGGGGTTATTTACAGTGTTCGCGAAGGAGAAATTGTTTTTCCGAACGAGCCCATTGTTAGGGTAGAAGGAAACATTATCGAATGCCAGCTGATAGAGAGCCTTTTACTAAATATCCTGAACTTCGAATCGTTAATTGCCACCAAAGCATACCGGATAAAACTGGCCAGTGATCATAAATTTTTTGCTGATTTTGGTTTACGTCGTGCCCAGGGACTGGGGTCTTTGCATGCCAGCCGGGCAGCATGTATCGGAGGAGCAGGAGCAACATCGAATGTACAGGCAGCCAAGCTTTTTAATATGCCGGTTAGCGGAACCATGGCACACAGTTGGGTACAAAGCTTCGATACCGAACTGGAAGCGTTCAGGGCTTATGCAAAAACACATCCCGACAACACGATTCTCCTGGTTGATACTTATGATACATTAAAATCCGGCGTACCTAATACAATTCTTCTTGCCAATGAGCTGAAACAGGAAGGGATAAAAATCAAAGCAATCAGGCTTGATAGCGGAGACCTGGCATACCTGAGCAAGAAAGCCCGTAAAATGTTGGATTCTGCCGGCTTCTCTGATATTGCTATTATTGCGTCCAACCAATTGAATGAGTATGTGATCAAGACCTTGCTAAAGGATCAAAATGCAGCCGTAGATTCATTTGGAATTGGTACAGAAATGATTACCGGAAAAGAAAACGCTGCTCTTGATGGAGTTTATAAACTTTCGGAAATTGGCGGTGAACCTAAAATGAAATTCTCTGAAAATATTGAGAAAATTACTTTACCGGGGAAAAAACAACTTGTTCGCTACTACGATGATGAAGGGAAATTCTATCGAGACGGAATACTCCTGTTTTCGGAAGATCCGATGGAGATTGATTACCTGTTTCACCCCGTTTACCCTGAAAAATTTACCACTATAAAAGGCCTACAGAATGAATTGCTTCATACCAAAGTTTTTGAAAATGGTAAAAGCTTTTTGAGCCCGGTTACACCCCTTGAAATACATGCTTATCTTGAAAGCAGATCGGCTCTCCTCCCCGATGAACACAAACGTTTTATTAGCCCGCATATATACAAAGTTGGAATCTCGAATAAACTACTTGAAACCCGCAACATACTTTCGAAAAAGGTTAAACAAAACAGTAGTTTGAAATGATCGAAATAAACCGTCCCACATTGGTGGTTGACAAGGAAGTTTGCATTCAGAATATCGAGCGGATGGCAACGAAAGTCAGGCTGAATAAGATGAGATTCAGGCCACATTTTAAAACCCATCAGTCAGCACAAATTGGAGAATGGTTTCGGATGTATGGCGTGGAAGCTATCACCGTTTCTTCGGTTCGAATGGCAGAATATTTTGCAAGTAATGGTTGGGACGACATAACCATTGCCTTTTCCGTGAATATACTGGAGGTGGAAGCGATTAACAGACTGGCTAAATCGGTTAAACTGAATATTGTAGTTGAAAATCGTGAATCAGTTAAAATTCTGGCTAATCGGGTAAGTGCGAAAATGGGGGTGTATATTAAAATTGATACAGGTTACCATCGCACAGGGATTTCAGCTTCCCAAACCGGAGCAATAGACTCTATTCTCGAAGATTTAAGTAAGAATAAGAAGCTCACATTTAAAGGGTTTCTTGTCCACACGGGTCATACATATCAGGCACAATCGACACACGAAATTTTCAATTTTCACTTCGATGCTCTTTTAAAAACTAAAAACCTGCGAAACCAGTATCAAAAAGATTACCCGCAACTTGAGGTCAGCTTAGGAGATACACCTTCTGCAAGCATCTGTGGAAATTTTACTGGAGTTGATGAGTTGAGACCCGGAAATTTTGTTTTTTACGACTTGATGCAACATCATCTTGGGGTATGCCACCTCGAAGACATTGCTGTACGAATGGTATGTCCGGTGGTGGCCAAACATCCTTCACGCAATGAAATCGTCATTTACGGAGGTGCCATCCACTTTTCGAAAGAATCTATTCTGAACACCGACGGAAAACCTCTTTACGGAAGGATAATTTTAAGAAAAGGCAAAGAGAAAGTACTGCTCGACACCAAAAATTACCTTGCCAAACTTTCACAGGAACATGGCATTATTCGGGTGATGCAGAACCAGCTAAAAGAAATTAATGTTGGCGACCTGGTAGAAATTCTCCCCGTCCATTCATGCCTCACAGCAAATTTAATGGGTCAGTATCTTAGTACTGATGGCAAAATTATTTCGATGATGCCTCACTTTTAGCTAAAATCTAAAAAACATAGGTATCTTCTAATTGTTGCTTGCTAAAGGAACACATCTCACAAATAATAGTCATACACATGAAACCACGTTTAAACATTGTTACACTTGGAGTGAAAGATTTGAATGAGTCAAAAAAATTTTACTCTGAAGCATTAAACTGGCAACCTGCCGGCCCCGGTGACGATAACATTGTTTTTTACAACCAGCTTGGGATTATTCTGGCATTGTATCCCACAGAGAAACTGGCAGAAGACGCCGGGTTGCCAGCTGAGCGAAATGGATTCTCTGGAGTTACATTGGCAATTAACCTTGACTCGATAAATGCAGTAGATAATTTAGTTGCGAAAGTAAAAACAGCTGGAGGAAAAATACTTATTCAACCGCGCGAAACGTTCTGGGGAGGTTACGATGCTTACTTTGCTGATCCCGATGGGCATTCCTGGGAAATTGCATGGGCACCATTTTGGGAATACGATGAGCAAGGTAGCCTGAAACTATGAAAGACACATCCAACCCGTACCGAGTTAATATTTTTTTGATTGTTTCTTACTATTAAAGTCGAATCCATACAGGATTCTTTCAAAGTATTAATTCGAAATTTATCAAATCCTGTATGGATTTGATTTTAGTAAGGGATAAAATATGAAATAACGATAAAACCCGGTACGGGTTGGATTGAGGTTGAATGCAAAACAAAAGTGGGTAAAATCATACTTTTCCTGTTCTGGAGACTATTTCATACGAAATTAAACGATCTATATTTCACCATTTTAAACTTCAATTTCCTTTCAGAGGACTATTCTTCACCACACATCCCTTTTCCAAAGCCAACTCATGCGTGATACATGCTGGAATTTCTTCGGCACGATGTGTTACATAAATAAGTGTTGTATGCTGAACGCTGCAAATCAGATCCAATAAAGAAATAAAGTGTTGGATTTGTACATAATCCATCCCCTGGCATGGTTCATCCAGAATTAATAATTCAGGTGACTTTACCAGGGCGCGGACTAAAAGAATATTTCGTTGTTCTCCCAATGAAGATTGCAGGAATGATGTTTTTTCGAGGTGTTCCAAGCCCATCAGATACATCCATTTCCGGGCCAGTTCAACTTCAAGCTTCGATCTTAAGGTAGTGAATCCAACCTCGTCTTTTAAGCCAGACAACACCACATCGAGACAAGACAAACCATTGTACGAAACAACCTCACCCGCTGCCGGTTTATAAATACTTTTTCGCCGAAGAAAATAATGATGAAGCTCGGGCGAAACAAAGCCAATTTTCTTTTTGATTTCCCAAATACTTTCTCCGCTTCCCCGTTTACGATCGAATAAAACAATATCGTTGGAATATCCCTGTGGATTATCAGCTGACACCAGACTTAATAAGGTTGTTTTGCCGGCTCCGTTTGGCCCGTACAGCAACCACCTATCCCCGGAAAGTACTGTCCAGCTGATATTCTGCAGAACCTTCTCTCCCCGGTAAGAAATTGTAACATCTTTCATTTGAACCACCAAATGAGATGGAGACTGAACTTCCGCAATTTCGCTTAAAAATTCGTGATTGGCTCTTAAAGCAATATTCAGATAATCTTGCTTCGAATGCTGAAAATTTTCCTTTCTTACCAGTTGTGATTCGCCATTTAAAGCAAGACTAAGAACATAATCTGTAAATGGTGGTATGTGGAACTCGTCACTGATGATCACCAGCGAAATACCCGATTTTTTCTGCCTTTCAAGAATACGAACAAGTATTTCCCGTGATTGAACATCCAGCCCTGTAAAAGGCTGATCAAGAATCAACACATTCGGATTTTGAAGCAGTGCCTCTGCAATCTGAACACGTTTTCTTTCGCCATTGCTCAACGACAATATTTTTCGTTTTGCGAGTGACTCAATTTCCAGTTCCTTTAGAATATTCAAAAAATTCTCCGGCTGAATTCCCGGAACAGTTCGATGTAAGTATTCAGTAAGCGTTGGTATCCCTTCTTCATTCAGACTTTCGTAACGCTGGCTGTAATACGAAACACGGATTCCGGATGCCGTAACAAAACGATCCTGTTGAGAAACCATCAAAGCTTCGAAATTTTCATCGAACCAAACCTGCCCTTCTGTTGAAAGAACATTTCCGGCCAGAATTTCTGCCAAAATAGTCTTACCGCTTCCCGATGGACCTGTAATTACAAATGCCTCACCTCTCCCAATCGCAAAATTCAGATTATGCAGAATCTTTCTGTTCCGCACCCGGTAACCAAGTTTTTTTACTTCAATTATATTTCCGGCATCAATTTGCATCTTTTTCTTTCTTCACAATTTAAAGATGAATAAAATAAGGTGAACTTCGCATTGAAAACAAAAAAAGATGCCAACTGTCAACCGACAATTAGCATCCTTTCAATGAAATCAGCGATGATAAATCGCCTGCTATTTTTCAGGAATATTTTCAAGTGTTGCCACCAGAAAATCCCAGTATTTCTGTACCGTTTCGATATTTACCTTTTCATCAGGCGAATGTGGATACTTAATAGTAGGACCAATGGAAATCATATCCCAGTTAGTATAAGTAGCACCTAAAATTCCACATTCCAAACCAGCATGCATCGCCAGTAATTCAGGTTGTTTTCCAAAGCGATCGGCATAAATATCTTTCATTACTTCCAGAATTTCAGATTGAACGTTTGGTTGCCAGCCCGGGTAGCTTCCTGTTAATTTAACCGATGCACCGGCCAGCGAGAATACCGATTCGAGTCTGCTTGCCAAAGCCAGCTTAGCGCTTTCGGAAAAACTGCGAACCAGACAAGCAACTGTTACTGTCTTTTTATCCGATTTTACGATTGCCAGGTTACTTGAAGTTTCCACAGTACCTACCATGGTATCGCTCATTCGAACCACATCGTTTGGGGCTGCCCAAACTGCATTGGTCAGTTTTTTCTGCAGCGATCCTGAAAAGTACATTTTAGGCAAATCAGTCGGTTCGAGAGTTATCGTCAAACCCGGATCGACATTTACCAATTCAGCTTTAATGGTTTCTGCGAGTTCGGTTACCATTTTTGACAGTCCGTCAAAATATTTAGCTTTCACCAGTACTATACCGAACGCTTCACGCGGGATGGCATTACGTAAACTTCCTCCCTGAATATCTGCCAGTTTTACCTTGAACTGCTCAGCTGATTTTAAAATACGGAAGAAAACTTTATTTGCGTTTCCTCTCCCCAAATGAATATCAACCCCTGAATGACCGCCTTTTAAACCGGTAACACTTAGTTTGAAAGCCGAGTATTTTCCTTCTTCTACCTTTTTCAGTTTATTTTTAAAGCTGGCGGTAACATCGATTCCACCAGCACAACCTACACTAAAAACACCTTCATCTTCCGTATCAGTATTAATCAGAATATCGGCATCCAGCAGTCCGGGTTTCAACCCGATTGCACCGTCCATTCCGGTTTCCTCTGTAGCAGTCAACAGCACTTCAATCGGCCCGTGTTTGATGGTATCAGAAGAGAGTACTGCCAGCGCCGAAGAAACTCCGATTCCATTGTCAGCTCCTAATGTAGTTCCATTCGCCGTAACCCACTCTCCGTCCACAAATGCTTCGACTGGGTCGGTAGTAAAATCGTGCTCTTTATCGCTGTTTTTCTGCGGAACCATGTCGAGGTGGCCTTGTAAAACCACCGTTTTTCGATTTTCCATTCCCGGTGTTGCAGGCTTTTTAATAATTACGTTCCCTGCTTCATCCATTGTGGTTTCCAATCCAAGGCCTTCGCCAAATTTTACAGCCCAGTCGCGAATGGCGTCCTCGTGTTTTGATGGACGTGGAATTTGCAACATCTGGTCAAAAATGCTCCAAACCTCGGTTGGTTTTATTTCTTTAATCTGTGTCATAACATGTATTTATTTATCGTCTTACTAAAACCTCAAACTTGTATTATTGTTTGATGTTCGGCAATTCCAATCCATAACCTTTGCGTTTATCCTCCAGTTTTAACAACAGGGCAGTAATTAATGCCAGCACTGTCAGCACAACAAAAATAGTCCAGGTGGTTTGGTAATCATAGTTTACCATTTCTCCGGCAGCCTTCGCTTCTGCAACTCCCGGGTTGGTTTTATCCAGCACAATACCTACTGCAAGCGGAATACCCCACAAACCAAAATTCTGAACCCAGAATATCAATGCATAAGCACTTCCCAGTTGTTTTTCAGGTATAATTTTCGGAACAGATGGCCACATGGCTGATGGAACCAGTGAGAATGCAATTCCAAGCAAAATAACATTAAAGAAAGCTGCTACTACGCTTGTAACAAATGGTAAATAGAAAATTCCGTGAACAACAATTAAAATAATGGCTCCCAAAATCATGATTGTTGCACCTTTTCCTTTTTTATCATAGATACTTCCGAAAATCGGGGTTAACAGCATGGTACCAAAAGGAACCAGACTTGGCAATAATCCAGACCATTCTTCACTCACACCAAATTTATTCACCATCAAATCAGGTCCGTATTTATAGAACGGGAAAACTGTAGAATAGAAGAAAACGCATAATAATGCAATCAACCAGAATCCCCAGTTACCCACAATCACCAACAGGTCAGAAAATTTGAATTGCTCAGCCGGACCGCCATCTTCCTCTTCGATCTGGGCATCCAGTTTTCTATCCATGATGTTGTAATAGAAGAATCCGATCAGACCAAGAACAAGAAATACCACTACAATTAAAATCGTTGTAGGAACATCGTATTTTGATGCGATTTTAGCACCGAATGCCAGTGGAGCAAAAGATCCAAGTCGTGCAATGGCAACCTGCATTCCCATTGCCAGGGCAATTTCTTTCCCTTTGAACCATTTGGCTACAGCCTTCGACACAGTGATCCCGGCATATTCAACACCAACCCCAAAGATGGCAAATCCAAATGCGGCCCAGAAAACCTGTGTAGTAATGTCCATATTGAAAATTGGTACATGCATGATTGCATCCGGACTCCCGATCATTCCTTTAAAAGCAGCAAATTTGATAAAACCGCCAATAATCATGATCAAGGCTGAAGCAATGGTGCTAAAGCGAATTCCGAATCTGTCGAGTAAAATTCCCACAATTACCAGCATCATCAGGAATACATTAAAGATACCGTAAGCACTGGTAATAAATCCAAAATCGGAACTATTCATCGCCAATGTTCGCTCCATAATTGGTTTCAGAGGTGAAATTACCTCGGTAAACATGTACCCGGCAAACATTGTAAACGACAATATTACCAGAGCAATCCATCTTGCTTTCTTCGAGTCGCGAAGAGTCTGCTTAATCGCATTCGTCATACTGTAAATTTTAAGTGATTTTTTCTAAGCCGTTAAAAATAAGAAAAATTAAATGTCCTGAAAATGACTCAAATAAAAAGGGCAGCCCATTTGACTGCCCTTCAAATTAATATTTGTTATTTTATTGAAACTGATTTGATTGCTCCGGTTTCCGGATGAAAACTAATGGAATAATTGCCTTGCAGCAATTCATCAGGTAAAGGCGCCACTGTTCCAAACTGCGCGATGGTTGCATGTGCGCTGGCCAGCGTATTCAGTTCGTAAGTAATACTAATATTGGCAAAACCCGGCATGCGATAGTAAACTCCTTTTGCTCCTGCCGTCGGATTATCTGATTTTGCATTTTTTGCATATTGCGAAGCCAGTGCTTCTTCCTGCTCAAATTCTATCATAACGGGTTTGCCCGAAAGGTCAGACGAAGGGACAATGCCATTTTCATCCGAGATGCGGAAAATAACTGCGTTTTTGTCTTTTGATCCGGGAACGTATTCAAAACTGTACGATCCGGTTTTGTAAGTAGTTCTACCTACAAACAGTTTGATATAATCTTGTTCGGTCTGTTTTAATTCTTCAAGACTTACTTCATATGCTTTCCCATCGGGATACTCGCCATCGATGCGCAACGCAGCCAGATCGTATTGATTCATCCGGCTGTTCAGAATTCGTTTGGCGGCCTCAGCAGCTTTTTGTTCCACACTTACCCGGGTTGCCCTGTAACTATTGGTAGAATCACCCGGGATAAAAAACGGGGTATCCGAAAAATATGCGAATGAAAAACCATCATCCAAATCCGGTTCCTGGAAGGATTTATTGGTTTGAACTTCTTCCGTTGAAGCATCGGGATATTTATAATTGATTCCGGCCAAACAGCCATTCGAGGCCAAACTCACATCGAAAGCTCCGTCACCCATGGCTTTGTGTACCTGTTCAGGATCAGGTTCCGAGAAGGTCTCAATCTTAATATTCGTGATCGACCATTTTGAATAGGCACGTGTTTTTGCATTTTGAATTCCAAGAAGTTGTTCAGCAAAAGCAGCGTACGGACCGGGTTCAAATTTTTCACGAATTGCCTCTACATGAACTCTGACTCCGGTTCGTGGCAGCGCATAAGTTATTCCTTCAACATATGTTGGAGCTACTGGTTCTTCATCTTTCTTATTTCGCTGACCATGACTGGGAATTACAATCAGTAAAGCGATAATGAGAACAAGGTATTTCATAAATATTCTTTTTTACATTCTTAAACACCAAAAGTATTAAAATTATTTTGCAGTATTATCAATAACAAGACTTGATTGAGTGGTGAAATGCAACATGCAAGAAGATGATAAAAATATATAAATCAATTATTGCTGATTATCTTTACACCCATGATACCATTCCCTGACCCGAATATGGCTGACGATGAAGGTTTGATTGCCTTTGGAGGAGATCTTTCTCCTGAGTTTTTGTTGTCGGCATACCAACAAGGTATTTTTCCCTGGTTTTCGGCAGAAGAACCCATTTTATGGTGGTCGCCCAACCCGCGGATGGTGCTCCTCCCCGAGAATTTTAAGGTAAAGAAAAGTTTGCAGCAAGTGATAAATAAAGGGAAATTTGAACTTAAAATCGACACCGCTTTTCGGGAAGTAATTACAAATTGCAGTCAAGCTCCGCGTCCCGGACAAGATGAAACCTGGATTACAGAAGATATGATTGAAGCTTATATTAAGCTACATGATCTGGGATTTGCACACTCATTTGAAAGTTATTTTGAAGGAAAATTGGCTGGTGGTTTGTATGGTTTGTCGATCGGAAATTGCTTTTTCGGAGAGTCGATGTTTTTTACCAAAACCGATGCCAGCAAGGTAGCTTTATACCACCTTGTTCAGTTTGCCAGAAAACATGACTTTGCCTTTATCGATGCACAGCAACCCACCGATCACTTACACAGCCTGGGAGCCCGCCCCATCGAAAGAAAGCTTTTCCTTGAGATGCTTGCCAAATCTCTTCAAAATCCTACAATAGAGGGAAATTGGTCTGAGTTGAAATAATCAGTATTCACGTAATGTTCTTTCCACATATTCAAGCTGCCAGATTCTAAAAAGCAATGGATCTGTTGGTATTTCGGCTGGTTCATTTAATAACAATTTTTCCACTTCTTTTCTCTGATCAGGCTCAACCGGCGTGGGCTTCATTAATTGTTCTCTGAAAAAATAATACTTCTTACCGGTCAGTTCCATGGTTTCCAGTTGTCGTTTTTCATCTGGTTTATCCACAATTCTGATTGTTTTATAAGCAATTGAATTTCCGGTGAATTCGCGAATGTAACCGTTCTGCGTCAATACTTCATCAGAGCCGGCTAATGCCACCGCAATTTTTTGCCTGAAACCAGCTTTCTGAAAACGATTTTTAAAATGAAAACTGCAGTAATTAATCCCTATATCAAGGTGATGATCGTGTGCATAATTCAGAATCTCAAGTGCTGCCAGTTCCGACTCCAAAACGATCGCTTGCTCAGCCGGGATGTAAGTATAATTCTTTTTTGATAGATTTTTTACGTTGTGTTTTGTCAATCTTAACTGATGAAGATTCAGATTCGTCACACCAGCTTCAATCATTTGTGGCAAAAGTTGCTTAATCTTCTCCTTTTGCTCGGGCACTGCGGGGATTTCGATCGTTACATTTGGCACAATTCCTTTCGCTAATCTTACCTTGTCCAGACTGTAACCGGTAGCACCAATATCAAAACGAATTTCATTTAAACCGGCGGCTGCCAGTTTTCTGAATTTTGATGTTTCGGCAAGAATTCCGTTTGTGTACATCCAGATATAGGTTTCGGAACGAGACTTCTTACGCACTGCTTTCAGGTATTCCATCGTCCGGTCGAAAAACAACAGTGGCTCCCCCCCACTAAAACTTACTCCCTTAAAATTAAAATGATTTACATACTCGGCATATTCAGCTGCAGAATTAAAATCGAGATTTTGAGTCGTCGGCGCATGATCTGCCAGTTGTGAGGTTGGACAATAAAAGCAACCTGCATTACATTTTCCTGTAATAAATAAACAACTCCACTGTCCCAAGCCACACAATTTACACCCATCCGAAATCTGTTTATGATAAGGTTTTGTATCCTTAAAAAGCAGGTTGTCATTAAGTTTATTGAGTAAGATATCTCTTTTCTCCTGTGCTTTGAGGGCCTGAGTGCCGTTCAGCCATTTCAATTTATCCCACTCTGTAAAATTTAATTTGCTCTCGTTCACCAGCGAATTCAGCCACTTGTAATAAGGTTCCATATCTGCCAAATAAAATTTTTGAAGAACATTGAAAAAAAAGGGTTTCAGAAAGGATATGGAAACTTAGAGGTCGGAAAAAATAAACATGAACATGAGCCATTCTTCGCGTTTGAAACACGCAGAACGAACTTTTTTTACAAGGTTATAACGGCTCATACTTAAATTGCTTTGAGGCAAATGTAAACAAAAGCGAAATACAAAATTCGAAAAATTACACAGTGTAAAATATTGAACCGGAAACATTAATTCGCATCAAGAAAATGTTGTCGATTCACCTGATCAAAGTGCGAGATAACAGGATAAGAATAGTTTGCAAAAAGTTCCTCATCACCGTTTACGATATAAACCTTTCCGGCGCCCGACCGTTTAGCTGCTTCCACGCCTGCCAGTGAGTCCTCAAAAACAGTAACCTGACTGGCTGGAATTCCAAGTGTTTCGATTGCTTTGTTAAAAAGGTCAGGATTGGGTTTGCCGCGCATTGTACCGTCATTGTAAATAATTCTTTTGGAGTCGAAGTGCTTATGAAGATCAAGTTGCTCAACAAAAAAGTCGAGATTATTTTTTGCGGCAGCGGTTGCAATTGCAATCGGTACATCGTTGCTTTTCAGAAATTCAATCAGTTCCAGTGCCCCCGGCGCCCATTTCATTCCCTGCTCCAAACACATCGCCCGGTAGATTACTTCCTTTTCCTCCGTCAACTGAAAAACTTCTTCTGCACTGCATGGTCTTTTAAATAAATATTCAAAAGTATCCATCGCATTGATTCCGTGTACCCAGGTAAGTTTTTCTTCTTCGCTTAATTTGAAACCATAACGATCAAGGAATTCATCCCAAGAACGATTTTGCAATTCAGTATCCCAAAAAAGAGTTCCGTTAAAATCGAATACAACGCCTTGTTTTTGCATAGGTTTAGTTTTTAGCAACAAACGTAAAAAATACTTTGTAATTGTTTTATTGAAATCTTTTGAATGCCTTTCCCATGGCCCCGATAATATCGCCGGCAATTAAAGTATGTTCAGACTGTTCGGCAGCAGCAATATCACCTGCCAGTCCATGCAGGTAAACCCCCATAATTGCAGCTTCAGCAGAAGAAATTCCCTGTGCCAGTAAACCAAGAATAATTCCTGTCAGCACATCACCGCTACCGCCGGTTGCCATTCCCGGGTTACCGGTTGAATTAAAATATACGTTACCGTCGGGTAAAGATACTGTGGTAAATGCTCCTTTTAAAACTACAATACAACGATGCTTTTCCGAAAATGCAATTTGAGTTTCCAAACGTTGGTACGAATTTTCGGTTTCGCCGGCAATTCTTTTAAACTCACCAGGGTGCGGAGTCAAAATTGAACCTTCGGGCAATTTATCGAGCCATTCTTTTTGAACAGAAAGAATATTTAAAGCATCTGCGTCAATCACCAGTGGAACTTTCGATGTCTCAATTAGAGCACACAGGGCTTTTCGTGTATTTTGTTTCTGGTCGAGTCCAGGACCGACACCAATGGCAGAGTAAGATTCAATTTTTGGCGTTTCCGTGAATACAGAGTCATGCTGATCAACGCTTGCCATGGCTTCCGGAATGGCCGTTTGCAAAATGTTATAACCTAAACGGGGAACGTGTGTTGTCAGCAATCCGACACCGGATCGCAGACAAGCTTTGGAAGCCAGAACAGCAGCTCCCATTTTTCCATAGCTCCCGGCAATCAGCAGAGCATGACCAAAAGTTCCTTTATGATCGAACCTCGACCGAACTGGCATAATTGCATGAATATCTTCTTTCTGAATAAAATGAAAAGGGGTTGGTTCGGCGGCAATTCCATCTTCGTGCAATCCAATCGGGAGAACTTTCCAATCGCCCACAAATTGCTCGTTTTCGGCAAACAGAAAACTGACCTTTGGAAATTGAAAAGTCAGCGTAAAATCAGCCCTCAGTATTTTATCCGGATCATTTGCCGTGTTGTCCTCTCCCATTAATCCACTTGGAATATCAATGGCAATAATTGTGTTGGTGATCTGATTCAAACGACTAATTATTTCGGTTGCCAGACCTTCCAGCGGGCGACTCAGCCCCGAACCAAACAAACCATCCACGATCACATCATCGTCTTCCAATTCAGGGAAATCTTTCATCGAAGTCATTTCTGAAAGCTTCACTTTCCCTTGTTCTTCCAAACGTTTCCAGTTGATGGCCGACGATCCTTTCAGTTCTTTTCCGGTTGCCATCCGGTACACTTCGCAAACAAAATCAAGTTCCGCCAGTTGCCGCGCCACTGCAAGCGCATCTCCTCCGTTGTTTCCGGGGCCGGCAAAAAACACCATTTTCTGTTCTGTAGAAAACCGTTGTATCAGCCAATTGGTAATTTGCATCGAAGCTCTTTCCATCAGATCAACGTCAGTAATCGGTTCGTTTTGAATGGTGAACTGATCGAGTGTTGCTATTTGTTTGGTAGTGAAAAGCTTCATAAACATCGTTTTCAACAAAATTATAAAAACATTTACGGACATTCCTTCAGAACCTGACTTTTGTAAGGTTGGCAGACTTAAAAAGATTTCTAAATTTACCGACAAACCAAATAAGGGAAAAATTAATTATCAATAAAACCAATAAGAAATGTTCAAAGATCATCCAAAAGGGCTGATAGTAGCCTTCTTTGCCAACATGGGAGAGCGTTTTGGCTTCTACACCATGATGGCTATCCTGGTACTTTTTCTACAAGCAAAATACGATGTCAATGCAGAAACGGCAGGTAGTATTTACAGCTGGTTCTATTTTGCCATTTACGCGCTGGCGCTGCTTGGTGGAATCATCGCTGATGCTACCAGACGGTACAAATCAGTAATAATGGTTGGAATTGTAGTAATGTTTCTGGGTTACGTTATGATGGCGATACCTGGAATGGGACTGACTACAACCATCATTTTCCTGTTCACTATTGCATTGGGTAATGGCTTATTTAAAGGGAATTTGCAAGCGGTTGTCGGCCAGATGTACGACAATCCTAAGTATGAAAAACTGCGCGACAAAGCCTATCTCCTGTTTTATATGGGAATTAACGTAGGTGCCTTTTTTGCCCCGTACGCAGCCAATGCTGCCCGTAACTGGTGGTTACACTCCAATGGACTCAACCACGATGGTAGTTTGCCTGCCATGTGTCATCAAATGCTGAACGGAACGTTAAAAGATACCGAAACCTTTCAGCAACTAGCCAACGCCGCCAACCAGGCAGGACCGGTTACCGATTTACACACCTTCGCGCAAAATTACATCGATGTTTTCTCGAAAGGATATAACTACGCCTTTGCAGTGGCGGCAGGAGCCATGTTGATTTCGCTTGCCGTATATATTTTCTTTAACCGTTTGCTTCCGAAAGTAGAAGTAACAAAATCGGATAAAGAAACCAAATCGAATGTGGGTGTTCTGAAAATCTTACTTTCGCTGGCCATTATGGCAGCTGTAACATCGCTTTTCTTTATTCTGAAAATCGACACCGGAATTGGTTTTGCGGTTGGTTTATTTGCGGCTTTCGTCACCTGGATAATCAGTATTTCAACCAAGGAAGAACGCCCCAGGATTACTGCCCTGTTACTTGTTTTTGGAGTAGTGATCTTTTTCTGGATGTCCTTCCATCAGAACGGACTTACCATGACGTTCTTCGCCCGTGACTACACAGCAAAAGCGGTAGGTAAATTCACCTTCCTTTTCTTCGAACTGGATAATATTCTTGCCTTTATCGGAACGGTAGCCGGGTTGGTGCTGCTGCTTCGGAAAGGTGAAACCAAAAATAAACTGATCGGTGCCGGAATGACAGTTGTATTTGGAATACTCACCTTCTTACTGTATCGCCAGGGAGAAAGCAGCAATGATATTCAACCCGAAGTATTCCAGTCGTTTAATCCATTGTTCATCGTTTCGCTAACCTTCCTGGTTTCAGGAATTTTTACCTGGCTTGCCAAC
Source organism: Draconibacterium sp. (assembly GCA_035399765.1). Lineage (GTDB taxonomy): Bacteria > Bacteroidota > Bacteroidia > Bacteroidales > Prolixibacteraceae > Draconibacterium. The sequence continues at coordinate 59,112 of DAOPJR010000003.1, forward strand.
CGGGGGAAAGAACCTTCCACACCCCGTAAAATTGGTATCGGGATGGTTATTGCAGCCGGTGGTTTCCTGGTTATGCTGATCGGATCGTTCAATATTGTTTCGCCATTTGAGTTGAACGGTGCACCGGTACCTGATGCATCAAGGGTTTCGCCTTACTGGCTGATGAGCAGTTACCTGATCCTTACCGTGGCCGAATTATTTCTGAGCCCGATGGGACTTTCATTTGTATCGAAAGTTTCGCCGGCACGTTTCCAGGGGCTGATGCAGGGTGGCTGGTTGCTGGCAACTGCTGTTGGAAATAAACTACTTGGTATTGGCAGTTTCTTCTGGGACAAAATCGAGATTTGGCAATTATGGGCCATTTTTGTTACCTGCAGTTTATTGGCTGCGGCCTTTATTTTTACCATTATGAAACGGCTCGAAAAACTGACAAAATAATCCTGTAATAAACATATTTGAAAGAGGTCGCAGATTCTGTGGCCTCTTTTTTTATTTGTCATATACAACTCAGCTCCCCAAAAATCCTTTATCTTTAATTGATCGATAAAATCCATCTGTAATGAAACGTTTTGTAAGCACTTTCCTTGTTCTTTTGGCAGTTGCGGGTTTAAATACCATTCTTGCTCAAACTACTTATCAAACAATCGAAAATATTCCATACCGGACAGAAGCTGAGCGAATTAGCAATAAGTATATTGCCGATCGTTGTATACTTGATTTGTATTATCCTGAAAATGCCACTGATTTTACTACCGTGGTTTGGTTTCATGGTGGAGGACTGACATCCGGGGAAAAGTTCATTCCGGAAAAATTAAAAGAAAAAGGAATTGCCGTGGTGGCGGTAAATTACAGGCTCTCTCCAAAAGTAAAATGTCCGGTTTATATCGAAGATGCTGCTGCCGCTGTTGCCTGGACTTTCAAAAACATTGAAAAATACGGAGGCAGTAAAAATAAGATCGTTGTATCCGGTCACTCTGCCGGTGGTTACCTGACTTCGATGATCGGACTCGACAAACATTATTTGGGAAAGCATAACATTGATGCCAATAATATTGCTATGCTGATCCCGTTTAGCGGGCATACCATCACCCATTTTACTGTTCGCGATGAACACGGAATTCCGGGGACACAAGCGATCGTAGATGCATTTGCACCACTCTATTTTGTACGTCCGGACACACCGCCTATTGTTTTAATAACCGGCGATCGTGAACTGGAAATGCTGGGCCGCTACGAAGAAAATGCCTATTTCTGGCGGATGATGAAAGTAGCCGGGAACAAGCAAACCAAAATCTACGAACTCGATGGCTTTGACCACGGCGGAATGGCTTCGCCTGCACTGGAATTATTATTGAAAGAAATTAAGGTTTTAAATAAGCAGGAATAACACTGATGAAATCAGTAAATAAAATTGTTCTGCTCGTAATTCTGACATCTTTCAGTCATTTGCTTTATTCACAAAATCGGAACATTTACGTTTAATGGGGTGGAAAAGTGAATATCCCAATAGCAAAACTTACAGCCATTTTTGAGATCAAAAAAAACAGGTACAACTATCGATTCGGTATTTCTAAATATCCCTGAACAGGGGGCAAAAGATCTTCGCGGCGCATTGCTGGTATTGAACAAGGACAGTATCACCATTTTTCATAACCAAAATAACCGTACTTTTTATGGTGAATTTTTGAACGATTCCACCATCAAAGGTGACTGGAAAAAAAATCGCATTGGTATTCCGATAACTCTAAACAAGGTAAAGGAAAAACCTACCTTAAAACGGCCGCAGACTCCGGTTCAGCCGTTTCCATATCTTTTAAAGATATGAAATCTTTACCCTTTCATCATTATTCCATTTCTACGAAGTACCTGGTCTTAGTAATCTTTACACTGTCCTGCCCTAATTTTTCAACAATAAAGATGTTTTTCTTCCCTTGAAAAGAATCCTTTCGATGATCAATCAGATATCTTAACCATTAAATATCTTTCAATTCATCTTGATGAATACTTATAAAAGCATTGTTTCGATATTATTTACGTTTCAGCTATTGGCTGAAAACCTAACCAAAAACCCCGGTTAAGCTTGGGCGTAAAGTAAAAACTGCTGTCAGAATTACTTTCAACCTTCTTAAACATACCGTCTACATTGTTTTCAAAAAGGATGTACACAAGATTGGTTTCTTTCTTATGCTGTTGAGGAATCTGAAAGAAAAAGACTCCCCAAGAAAGAAATACGATTAATTTCATTAAGCTATAATCTTTAATATCAATTTACATGGACTAAATGACATCCAAAATGATGTCATTTAGTCTAACAATTGTAATTCTATTATTCAATTATGTAATGCAAAAAAGAAATTGGATACAACAAGATAGAATCACCATTTAGTTTTAGTGCATAAATATCATAATCACTGCTCTTTTCCGGATCAAATTCAATCTGTATCCCTGAAAAGTTATTAATAATCCAATATTGAGATACTACATCAACTTCATCAATAAATGAAAAATCCAACTTTTGCACTTTATCTCTTTCAATATCTAATTCCCAACTGATGTAATCAAACTTACCTTCCTGAGATAATCTTATACATTTATCCTGCCCTAAAGAATCCTTAACAAAATGATATGAATAACCTTTTAAATCTTCAAACTTAATGTAAACGACCTGTTTTTTATCCATTGTCTTATATACAAACAGAATAACAATTAAAATTATCGCAACAATAAATACAGTTTTACATTTCATTTTAGTCACAATTTAGTCCTCTGTTTCTAAAAAAATGTTTCTGCTTGTGTAATTGAATTTAGCTCAATCTGAGTAAATCCCACAACATTTTGCAAACCACTAAGGGCCAAACCCCTATAATAACCGTCATCTTCCATATGGCCTGATAATGAGTCAAAAGCTTTTAAAAAATTAATCATTGGTATTACATAATGATCATAAATCATTTCATGATGATCAATGTAAGTTCCTTTACCTGTCTTTGCAAGATACTCTCCAAAATTATCAATGAAACTTGAGTAATTTAACATTCCATCTTGATAAATAAATGCGTGGAGCATTTCATGCATTAAGGTCTTGGCTATTTCAATGGAAGACCTGTTAGATATTGTTCCCGAATTTAATGTAATAATGGGCGGATATTTAGTTCCGTCAAATCTTCCATATGACCCATTAATGGGTTCAATTTTAAAAACTATATCATGGTATGGCTCATTCCCTGAGAATGAAGCTAAAAACGATAAAACCAATGGATTATAAACACTTGCTCCTGTATTTACCAAATTACCCATTACACAACTTGCTTTAATATTATTTTCGAAAGTTGGATCAAAACTAATTTCAGGTGCAGGCACAGGTGCTACATTTCCACCTCCTCCTCCACTACCACTATTATCTTCAGGAGAACCACCACCTCCCCCTCCAAGATCGCCTGGATCTCCGGTATCCATGTCATCTGTCCAAATATACTCCGTTTCACATTCATACCTTGAACTTAATAGTTCCCCTCCTGAATACACTTCCATATAATAACATGTTTCAATTCCAATCCAACTGCCTTTTAGCATACTTTGTTTCTCGCTCTCACTAATAATCCTTCCTTCAGGCAAATAACTACTTTCTCCATATTTCTGAATATCAAATATTATAAACAAATCTTTTATCTTTTCAAAAGTTGGTTTTGGCTTTTTATTCCCTTTAAACTTGTCCAACTTATCTCTTACAAACAGCCGGTATTTAATCTTATTCTCGCTTTTCACACACAAAATAACTGCTTCAGTTTCACAACTCTCGTCGTGGCTTACCGCAACCTACGCAACGGTTTGCTCTTCGTTGCTAAAAAAACGCGTCATTTCCCAATCGGGATAACCGTATTCTTCAACAAAATGCTCGATAAACCGTTTCTCTTTGTTCCGTTTTTCAAGGTCTTTAATAACATCGACAACAAAGCTTGCTTTTTCACTATTGCCACCTGATTTTAAATAACCAGATTCCAGGAACCGTTCTTCAACTACCGACAATTTAATGTCATCTTCTTCAGAAACTACACTATTAATAATTTCTTCCCGGCAGGAATGAAATATGAAAGACAGCACTGTTAAAAACACAATTACAATTACATATTTTTCATAGTTTTATAAGAGTTGTGGGTTGGAGAGCGGGAACTCTTCTTCCCGGTTAAACAAATTACTTATGCAATCCCGCTTCTTTGCGGGGTTGTTTTTTATTATTTCAATTGAATTATTAAAATATTTGGGTACATATTTTGGGTTTGTTTACTGCGCTAAAATAAAAATCATGTATAAATTTAACAATAAAGAATCTGGTAAATAAATTAATCAAGATTAGTATCTATTACGAAGTAAGCCTATTCAACAGAATTTACACACATTTGCATTTCATTTGAAAGATTTTAATTTTACCGCTTCATAAACCAAACTTGAATGAGCATACCACTTGCGGCCATCATCGGCCTTTTTATTCTGGCCCCCATCCTTGTTATTTACCTCGAAAGCAGGTTTTCCATCGTAAAAAAAATTGGCGCTGTACTTATCTGTTACGGAGTTGGTTTGGTAGTAGGCAACATGGATATCCTGCCTGAAGGAGCCGGTAATTACCAGGATCTGATTTCAACAATCAGCATCCCTTTGGCACTTCCCCTCATTCTGTTTTCAATTGACGTTAAATCGTGGGTGAAACGCATGCGTTCGGCAGTTACTGCTTTTATTACCGGGTTGATCTCGGTTCTGACAGTCATTATCATTGGTTATTTTATTTTTCGCGGAAGTTTAGAAAATATTTGGCAGGTATCCGGGATGCTCGTCGGTGTGTACACCGGAGGAACACCCAACCTGGCGGCCATCAAAACCGCCCTGAATGTTTCGCAGGAATTGTACCTGATGACACATACTTACGATCTGATTTTCAGCGGTATTTTTCTTGTCTTTATTCTGTCGATCGGGCAACGCGTTTTTCTTTGGTTCCTTCCTGCATTCAAACCAAGCGAACATTCGATTGAGGTGGGGGAGTTAAATCTGGAAGAGGAATACGAATCATACAATGGCATATTCAGTAGAAAGATTTTTCTGCCGCTTATGGGTGCTTTTGGTTTGTCGGTAGCAATTCTGGGAATCAGTTACACTTTAAGCCTGCTGGTACCTTCCGATTATTCAACAGCTGCAGTTATCCTTTTAATAACCACTTTGGGTATAATTTTTTCTTTTGTCCCAAAGGTAAAACAGATTAAAAAGACCTTTCAACTGGGCATGTACCTGATCCTGATTTTCAGTCTCACGGTTGCTTCAATGGCCGATATCAGCAAACTTTCGAATATTTCGTTTTCGTTATTTTATTACGTGGCTTTTGCCGTTTTCGGATCACACGTGGTTCACATTGCGTTGGCACGTATTTTCAAAGTGGATGCCGACACGGTAATTATTTCAACCTCAGCGCTCATCTGTTCTCCTCCCTTTGTGCCGGTGATTGCGGGTGCACTCCGAAACCGTGAGGTCATTCTTACCGGCATGTTTGTGGGTATTGCAGGCTACGCAATTGGGAATTACCTGGGTGTATTAGTAGCTTACATTTTAAAGTGAGAGATAAAGCATACTAAACATACCCAGAGTCTTCCCTGATCTTCTGACATTCAACATAATAATTTGTAAGTGTCACTCTTTCTAATAACTTTACACTACATAAACCAAACTTATGAAGAATGGGAACACATTTCTTTGTGATTATCTTTTTGTTCATTATCTCACCCATTGTTATCATCTATCTTGAAAGTAAATATTCGCTGGCAAAAAAAATCGGAGCTGTTCTGATCTGCTATGGATTGGGTATTTTTATCGGGAATGTCGGCATTTTACCTGCCACTTCCGAAGCATATCATAATCTGCTGCAGGGAGCTGTTTATCTCCCTTTTGCTAAAATGAGGGAATATTTGGCTACCGGAGTAGTAACTGACCAGGATGTGACCAGAAATGCCATTGCCTTTATCCAGGACATGTTCACAAACATTGCCATTTTGCTGTGTTTGCCACTCATCCTTTTTTCTCTTGATGTAAAAAAATGGATGACACATGCAAGGGCAGCTATCGGATCGTTACTGATCGGACTAGCAACTGTTCTGATTATGATATTTGTTGGCTGGTGGATGTTCAAAGGAAGCATCCCTGAAATTTGGAAAGTATCGGGAATGCTGGTGGGCGTATATACAGGAGGAACACCTAACATGGCTGCGATTAAAACTGCTCTTAATGTTTCGCAGGAAGTATATATTTTAACTCACACCTATGAAATGTCGCTGGGTGCTCTCTACCTGGTTTTCATTTTTTCTATCGGACAAAAAGTATTTCTCTGGTTTCTTCCACCATTTAAATCGAAGGAAACAGAAGATGGAATTCCAAAGATTGAAGTCCCTCAAATTGATTTGCAGGAAGAGTTTGAATCGTACAACGGCTTTTTTAAAAAGGATACTTTTTTACCCTTATTGGCAGCTTTTGGGCTTTCCGTATTAATTCTGGGTGTAAGTTTCGGACTCAGCAAATTGTTCTCGAAGGATTTTGCAAATGCTGCAGTAGTGATATTTGTTACTTCTTTTGGAATTGCGCTATCTTTTGTTCCCCGCATCCGACGGATTAAAAAAACCTTTCAACTGGGAATGTACCTGATCCTGATTTTTTGTATTTCGGTAGCATCAATGGCGGATGTGAGCAAGCTGGCCAATATTTCCATATCGTTGTTTTACTATGTTGGAATTGCAATGTTTGGCTCACATATTTTGCATGCATTTGTTGCCCGCTTTTTTAAAATCGATGCCGATACAGTAATCATCTCGGGAAGTGCGTTAATCTGTTCGCCACCGTTTGTACCCGTAGTAGCTTCCGCGCTTAAAAACCGGGAAGTGATTTTAACAGGCATGTTTGTTGGAATAGCAGGTTACGCCGTTGGTAATTACCTCGGGGTAATTGTTGCGTATATTTTAAAGTAAACTGTTTCTTATATTACAAAACGTACTTCTTTTTCTTCGATCATCTGCTGCAACTGTCGCAAAAGTGCACGTTCATGCGAATCGATGTATCCATCTTCCATCGCAATATTCAGAATACGATCGTATTCTTCACGCGTAATTTTGTGGTCTTCAATTGCCTTTTCAATAGCTTCTCTCAATCGAAGAGAGCTATCACTAACTTCATGTTTCATTTATTATACTTTTTATTTTATGGAACAAATTTTATTGAAATTAGATCACGGTGTAGTTAAAATCAGAATTAACAAATAAACCAGAGCAGCAAGAAAAGCGCCTGCCACAGGACCAAGTATGGGTATCCAGAAATAATCCCATCCGTTGTCATCTTTGTTTTTTAACGGCAGCAGCGAATGTACAATGCGGGGTCCGATATCCCTGGCCGGGTTAATGGCATAACCGGTTGTTCCGCCAAGTGACAAACCAATTGCAAAAACAACAAGAGCCACGGGTACCGCTCCCAGGGCACCCAGTCCGACCTTTGTACTGTTCTGCATACCTTCCAGATGAAATTCAGGAAGTGTAATTAAGAGCACACCTAAAACTAAAACAAAGGTACCAACCAACTCGGAGAAGAAGTTGTTTTTAAGATTCCGAATAGCCGGAGCAGTACAAAAACAGGAACGTTTCATCCCAGGTGTGTCAGTACTTTTAAACTGATTAAGGTAAAATAGATACACCATCCAGGCTCCGAACATGGCACCGGCTATCTGAGCAAGAATGAAAGGAAGTACTTTTGCCCAGCTAAAAAGTCCGGCGGCTGCCAGTCCAATGGTAACAGCAGGATTCAAATGAGCCCCACTCAGGTCGGCAGTCATAAGAACAGCCGTAAACACTGCCAGTCCCCACCCGGCTGTAATTACAATCCATCCCCCTCCGTTACCATAAGCATTTTTTAAATTTACATTTGCAACCACGCCGTTTCCGAGTAGAATCAGGATAAAAGTTCCCAGAAATTCACCAAAAAGTTCAGTTAACATAGATTAGATTTTATCAATTAAAGAAATAGTTTTTTGCGGTATTCTCAAAGGCTTTTATCTGATTTGATATCCATTCATCGTTATGCCCCAATTCGGCGGCCATTAATTTTGCCACTTCAGGAGCTATTCGAAGACTTTCTCGTGCGTCGAGAAAAAGAGCCCTGGTTCTGCGTGCCAGCATGTCTTCCACAGTGCGTGCCCATTCCTTTTTCACCGCCCAAACAACCTGAGCTTTAATAATTTTTAGTTTTTCGCTTAAAAATTCTCCAAGTGTTTCATCATCTTCTATCATGGCAAGAATATTTTCTTTATCCAGACCATAAACCGACATTGGATCATCTGGTGTAGTATCCATTCGAAAACCATGGATGGGCATATGGTGGGTTACACATTCGCGTTCGGGCAAACCAGCCAGCATAATCGCTTTTTCGATGGTGTCCTCAGCCATTCTCCGGTAGGTAGTCCACTTTCCGCCAATAATCGTAATCAAACCAGAAACTGAGATCAAAATCTTATGACTGCGTGAGATTTCCTTTGTAGCTTTACCGTCATCCTCTGGTTTGGCCAGTGGCCGCAAACCGGCAAAAACACTGAGCACATCTTTACGGGTGGGTTGTTTCACCAGGTATTTTCCGGCAGTACTTAAAACAAAATCAACTTCCTGTTCCAGTGCCACCGGCTCCAGCGAAGGTTTATCGATTAAAGTGTCAGTTGTGCCCACCACCACATGATTGTGCCAGGGTACGGCAAACATTACGCGGCCGTCGTCGGTGTGAGGAACCATAATGGCGTGTTCGTTGGGAAGAAATTCTTTGCTCAGAATCACATGTATACCCTGGCTGGGTGTGATCATTTGCCTTTTCTCCGGTTCATCCATTTGAACGATAGCATCGGCAAAAACACCGGTAGCATTAATGACCGATTTTGATTGAATGGTAAAGGTTTCCCCACTTTCTTCATCCACAACTTCCACCCCACTTATCAATTCTCCCTCTTTTAATAAACCGACTACCTTACAATAGTTTAATACTGTTGCGCCGTAATCAACCGCCGTTTGAGCCAGACTGATTGCCATTCGCGAATCGTCGAACTGGCCGTCGTGATAAACTACACCACCTGTCAATCCTTTTTCTTCTACAGTTGGAATGGCTTCGATGGTTTCCTCGCGACTCAAATGTTTGGAAGGCCCCAGCCCCAGTTTCCCTGCCATCAGGTCGTACACTTTCAACCCTACCGTATAAAAAGGTCCTCCCCAAAAATCGTATGTTGGAATGATGAAAGACTGATTTCGAACCAGATGAGGAGCATTTTTAAACATCAGGCCCCGTTCTTTCAAGGCTTCAAATACCAAAGAAACATCACCTTGCTGAAGATAACGCACCCCCCCATGCACCAGTTTGGTACTGCGGCTCGAAGTACCTTTCGCAAAATCCAGTTGCTCAAGTAAAAGCGTTTTATAACCTCTGGAAGCAGCATCCACCGCGCACCCGAGTCCGGTTGCTCCTCCCCCAATGATTACAATGTCCCACTGTTTTACTTTGTCCCTGATCTTTTTCAGAATTGTTTTCCGCTTCATATTAATGCTAGTTTAGTAGTTAGATAGTTAGTTAGTTTCAGTATTTATTCGTACATACGAATTAAAAGCTCCACGATTTACTCCGTTCTACGGCTTTGTTCCAATTCTTTATGGTTTTTTCCATTTTTGTTTTGTCTTCTGTGGGTATGAATTTCCTGTCTATCTGCCACTGCGTTTTTAAATCTTCAATACCACTCCAGTACCCTGTTGCCAGTCCGGCCAGGTAGGCAGCGCCCAATGCTGTTGTTTCTGTAACCTGCGGACGTACTACTGTTGTATCGATTGAATTAGCCTGAATTTGCATTAGCAGATCATTAACCGCTGCACCGCCATCCACACGAAGTTCGTTCAATGCAATTCCTGAATCGAGCACCATTGTATTGATGACTTCCATCGATCGGAAAGCGATGGCTTCGAGAGCTGCACGGGCAATGTGTGCTTTTCCTGTTCCACGGGTAAGCCCGATAATCGCACCGGTTGCATACTGATCCCAGTGTGGTGCCCCCAGGCCAACAAAACCCTGAACAAACACGACTCCCCCGTTATCATTCACTTCGCGCGCCAGTCCTTCAATTTCAGATGATGATTTAATGATACCTAATTGATCGCGCAGCCATTGTACCACTGCACCTCCGATAAAAATACTTCCTTCAAGTGCATAAGTAACTTTATCTCCGATCTGCCAGCCAATGGTGGTCAATAGTTTGTGTTTCGATGCAATCGGTTTTTCGCCCGTGTTCATCATTACAAAACAACCGGTACCATAGGTATTTTTTACCATCCCTTCGTTAATGCACATTTGCCCGAACATGGCTGCCTGCTGGTCGCCGGCAATACCTGAGATTGGGATTTCTTCACCTAACCACTCAACTGAGGTTTTTCCGTAAACCTCACTGCTGGCTTTTACTTCAGGCAACATACTTTCCGGAATATCAAGCAACGCAAGCAGCTCTTTATCCCATTTCAATTCGTGAATATTATAAATCATGGTTCGGCTGGCATTGCTCACATCGGTAATGTGCAAAGCCCCTTTTGTCAGTTTCCAGATCAGCCAGCTATCCACTGTTCCGAAAGCCAGTTTCCCTCGCGCAGCCATTTCCCTGGCATTTTCCACATGATCCAGTATCCATTTAATTTTTGTTCCCGAAAAATAGGCATCAATGACCAGACCTGTTTTTTCTGCAATCTTCTGTTCCCACCCTTCAGCTTTTAACTGATCGCAATATTCGGCAGTTCGCCGGTCCTGCCATACAATGGCATTCGATATCGGTTCTCCCGTTTCGCGGTTCCAAACGATTGCTGTTTCGCGCTGATTGGTAATCCCAATCGCATCAATTTGATTCGGCTTGATTCCGGCTTTTTTCACCACCTCCCGCATCACTTTCAACTGGGTTTCCCAGATCGTTTCGGGGTCGTGTTCCACCCATCCCGGGTTGGGATAAATCTGTTCAAACTCCTGTTGTGCAACAGCGACAATTTCACCAGAGTGACGAAATAAAATAGCACGGTTACTGGTTGTTCCTGAATCGAGTGATAAAATGAATTTTTCCATAGCTGTCTGATCGCTTTATTTAGTTGTTTAATATACATTTTATGAAGCGATTCCACGTATTCAATTGGTATCTTTCTAAACAGTTTTATTACTTTTTTTGCGACGAATACACCTTGTTTCTTCCCGATTATTCCTGATTTGGGGTTACAAGTTGTACATTTGCGGCAAAGGGAAATGCAGATGAATATAAAAACAGATAAAGTTGCCGTAATTGGGAGCGGCAGCTGGGCTACAGCCATTTCAAAAATGCTGCTCGAGAATGTGAGCGAAATCAACTGGTTCTTCCGTAAACAGGAAACCATCGATGCATTTATCGAAAAAGGAAACAATCCACGTTACCTGCGCGATGTGGAATTTGAAACTTCGCGGATAAACTTTTATAACGATGTGAACGAACTGGTTACTGAGTCAGACATTTTGGTTTTGGCGGTTCCATCGGCATTTCTCCCTTCTATTTTTGGAAAGGTTGAATCTGATTTAAGCAACAAATACATCCTGTCGGGAATAAAAGGTATTGTTTCTGACGAGAATCTGCTGGTGGTGGAATACCTGAATAAAAACTTCAACATCCCTTTTGAAATGATGGGGATAATCACCGGTCCCTGTCATGCAGAAGAAGTGGCCCAGGAAAAACTTTCGTACCTGACCATTGCAGGGATGGATGAAAGCCGTGCCGCCAAATTCTCGCAGTTGGTGGAAAGTGATTATATCTACACCTCGCTGAGCGATGATATCTGGGGAACAGAATATTCAGCTGTATTAAAAAACGTGATATCAATTGCAGCCGGAATTGCCCACGGATTACGTTACGGCGATAATTACCACGCAGTACTGATCTCGCGTGCCATACAGGAAATCAAACGTTTTGTGGATGCTGTTCACCCCATCGACCGCGATATTAAAAGTCCGGCCTATCTTGGCGATCTGATGGTAACAGCCTATTCACAATTCAGCCGCAACCGGATGTTCGGCACCATGATCGGGAAAGGATATTCGGTAAAAGCCGCTCAGTGGGAAATGAATATGATTGCCGAAGGGTACTACGGTGCCAAATCAATTCATGAGATTAACCAGAAATATGGTGTTGACATGCCCATTTCGGAAACCGTTTACCAGATTCTGTACGAAGATGCCTCTCCAAAGCGGGAGATGATAAAGTTGAGTAAGCTGCTGAAGTAAAGTGATCGATGTCCCATTTAACACATTAGAATTACATGGTCGCCGGAACAATTGCCCCGAGAATCAAAACCATATTAACTAATTTTGCCTCCATGTATTATGCAAGTGGATTGTGTGCAGTTTTTATTTTTCTGATGCACGCTTTAAATCATTCAAATTGGCTTGTATCCCATTGTCTAAATTTTTTTGGAAATAATTTTTAAATAATTTTGGGAAAACACCTTGCAAACTTTCTTCCACTTTAATAACCGTTTTTCCATTCTCTTCCGAAAAGAACCAATTATGAATGGCACTGGCGCCAAAAGTCTTGCCTGTCCATCCAAATTCTTTTAACCGGTGATTGGTATGTATCTTTGACGAAAATGATAATCCACCAGCTTTCCATTTAAACTCAGCACCTTCTTTAGGTTCCCCGTTCAGGATTGATTCAGTAACTTCCGATTGCCATGAGGGCCAATCGTTAATGGTTGTCAGAACCTGCCAGACTTTTTCAACAGGTGCTTCAATTATAATTTCACCTTTTGACTTTACCGGAGCATTACTATTAACAGGGATATTCATGTTATTTGTTTCTGTTTTTTCATTAGACGATACATAGTTTTTAAACTGCATATTTTCGTAACTGAAAAATGATATTGTAACTACAATTATTAACAACAGGGTGAAAATGATTGCTTTTTTCATACTCCGATATTTTAATTATTTTGTTATTATAGCTTTAATCCATCCAGAAAAGTATTTTCCCGTCTTTAATGTTTCTGCTTTCTATTATAGCTTCTTTATAGTTCTCTAACGGATATTTTCCTGAAATTTTCATTTTAAAGTCTGGATTAATAATTTCACTACTGATGTTAGTCCAGATTTGCTTCATCTCTGTTTTTGTTTTGCTGTTCATCCATGCATCAATTCCAAATCCTTTAATAGTCAGATTCTTAAAGATAATATCAGAATTGTGGTATTCTGAGTTTTCCCCGCTGTATAAACCATAGTGGATTATATGGCTGTTTAGTGAAATAACTTTAATGATTTTTGAGGTGATATTTCCTCCAACAGCATCCAAAAAACCCGAAACTGTTTCTGTTTTTGCAAGTTTCGCAATTTGTTCTATAACTTTTTTATTGTCAGATTTTAGAACCAGATTTGCACCAAGACTTAATAATTCCTCTTCTTGGTTATCGTTGCGAACGATTGGAATCGTCTTAATTCCCTTATTTTTAGCAAACTGGATGATTAATTTGCTTACTGCCGAATTTCCTGCCGACAGAATAATCCATTCGTTTTCCTTTGCTTTCGATTCTTCCAGTAGCGCCCAGGCAGTTAAAGGATTTAAAGATAACTGCGCAGCTTTTTCAATGGATAAACGATCTGGCAATAGGATAATTTTATCTTTGGGAATATTTGCAAATTCTGCCCAAATATTTTTATGTCTGAACGCCACAAGTGAACCAACAGGGAAATCCGTATCGCCATTATTATTGGTTATAGTCCCTACGCCCTCAAATCCTGCTATTTGTGGAAAAACAGGTTCCACGCGGTACATTCGTTCGATAAACATAAAATCGGCAGGATTTATTGGGCTTGCTTTTATTTTAACCCGAATCTCGTTGGGCATTAAATCAGGGATAGTGTTTTCTCCTAATTTCAGTACCTCTTCGGCTTTTCCTTTTTTATTGAAATATAAGGTTTTCACTTAAATTTTTGCTTCGATTTTAGTCTTTCATTAAAAATATCAGTTCCTCACTTGTCTTGCTCGGAACAAATTCAATCAACTCATAATCAGCAAGATTATTTATAAAGAATGGGTCCGTTTCAATAATTTTCTCGAGGTCTGATTTAACATCTGCGTTAGATAGTATTATCCCTCCTGTTCTGGGAACTTTTCGCCCGGAAGCCAAAAAATTTCCCAATTCATATTGCTCATCCAGAAATCTGACATGTTCGGCCAAATACTGGTCAATTTTTTCCAGCTGAGCTTTGTAAGTAATGTTTATAATGAACATCGTTATTTCTGTTTTGTGTGCAACATCTCAATTAATTCGTCTTCCCCGTTTGTCAGGTAATAGGCAATAAATTTCATCGGTTCTGTCTCCGAATAATTATCGAAATGAACAATGGGTGTGTCAGCCGGCTCAAAAAACGCTTCACCCGCTTTCAGAATTTTTGCCGGTTCGCCTTCAACCTGTACCCGGCACTGTCCTTCAACTATTGTCCCTATAACCGGGCACGGATGTTTATGAAGGGGAGCTTTCTGTCCGGCCGGAAATTCGATTTCTACAACTTTAACCGATGAAATCTCTCTTTTCCCGATGTCAATACTTGACAACTCTTTTCTTTTAATTTCATTTTGTGCCATTGTTTCCATAACTGAAATGATTAGAGTTAATACCAGTACAATTTTTGTTTTCATAGCATTTATTCATGTTTATGGAAACAAAGTTATTTTCATAAAATCCTTTTTTCATTGATGTATGTTAAGGATTTTATTCTGCTCAACGATTCGGCTTTTATTCCAAGATAGGATGCAATATGATATTGAGGTACTAACTGTTCAATTTGAGGGTAAAGGGTTAAAAGAAATTTGTATCGGTCGTTAGCAGAGTCCATTAACAAGGATGACTCTCTTCTGCACTTTTTAATAAATAAAGAATCTGATATATATTTCCCCAGCTTATAATATTCTGAATTTACTTTTAGCAACTTGTTGTAATCAGAAAGATTTAAAACATAAATTACCGATTCAGATAAGGCCTGAATGTATCCTATCGATGGAGTTTGAGTCAGAAAACTTGTATAAGAACTTACAAATGAACCTGGTAAATAGAAATCAATATTAAATTCGTTGCCTTCCTTTAAAATATATGAGCGAAGAACTCCGGTTTCCAGAAATCCAATAAATGAACAAACTTTTCCTTCTTTTATCAGAAATTCCTTTTTGCTCAGATGCAATCTTATTAATACCTTTTCAAGCGGGGAAAAGAGTTCCTCATCCAGTCCAATTTCGTTATTCAATATGTTCCTTAATGCTTCCATTGTTATAAGTTGCTTATAACACATTGGCTAAATGCCTTTGAACATTTCAACGCATTTAACACTCAATCGGCTGATATGTTTAATTTTGTCGATACTTTCGAATTAACATTTCAGTGCCTGATTCTTTAACCCTTGCTATTTGCCGGTTCTTTTCATTTTTAGCAATTTATGGTAAATAATCAATTGCAATTTTCTAAGACACTTTTTAAATAATCATTCCAGGTTATTGTCCCGTATCTGTTCTCTGGGCAAAGATTAATGCCTGACGTAAATATTTTCTGAAAATCATTTTCAGGAGGTACTGATTTTGTTATTTCATCGCGGTTTAATAAAGCAAGGTACACATCAAGCATTTTATCCAACGTTAGAATTTCGGGGCCTCCAATATTAATCGTTTCATTTTTCGGGCCTTGCTCAATTACTTCATACACTTTTTTCGCAACATCCTTTTTGTCGATTGATTGAAAACGTAGATTTTCCGGAACCAATAATTTTGTTCCCTTTCCTTTGTCAATTGAATGAATTATTCTTTGCAGAATCAAGTCGTGAAATTGAGTTCCCCGTATTATGGTGTAGGGAATGCCAGATTCTTTTATCATGTTTTCGACCCTGTTTTTGTTCCGGTAATATTTAAAGGAACTCTTATCTACTCCGACAATAGAAATGTAAATAAAGTGCTCTGTTTTATTATGAACGACTGTGTCTAAAAGATTTTGCGAACCTTTAATATCAATTAAATCGGAGTTTAATGGATTGCTGGCACAGTGAATTATGATATCAAATTTGCTTTTTAAATCAAACAAACTTTCTCTATTGGTTAAATCTCCTTTAACGAAATCTATATTCTCTGAATTTTGTAATTTATTGTGCGAAGTTAAAACGGATATCTTCAGCTCCTTTTCATGCAAAAGCCTGACAATAACCTTACCTAGATTTCCGGTTCCACCAGTTATGAGAATTTTTTTCATCGGATGATATCTTTAATTATTTGGGAATTTTCTGATTTCAAAATTGCACACAACTTACTCTTTATTATTGTCAGTTTGTTAATTCCCAGATCTTATATTTGGACCTTTAAACCAACACGTTTTACAAGCTGTATTCGAATGAGAAATTAGAATGTATTTGGCACTCTCTACTATAATTGTTACCTAAAATTAAGGATAAAATCAAAAAACAGAACTCGGACTTTGTTCTAAAAGATAAAAAAAGCCACCAGCTATATCATAACCGGTGGCTCTTTATACAATACATATTCTATTGAGCTTTATCTCATTGCTTTCCAGGCATTGATCAAACCGTTGGTCGATCCATCGTGACCGGTAACTTTTCCGTCACCTTCCAGTTCAGGAAGAATTGCATTTGCCAGTTGTTTTCCGAGTTCCACACCCCACTGGTCGAAACTATAAATGTTCCAGATTACTCCCTGTACAAAAATCTTGTGTTCGTACATGGCAATCAACGAACCCAGTACACGCGGAGTCAGTTTTTTCACAAGAAAGGAATTCGTCGGAATATTTCCCGGGAATACTTTGAACGGAGTTAGTTCAACTATTTCAGCTTCCGATTTACCAGCTGCTTTTAATTCAGCAACTACCTGTTCCTCGGTTTTTCCCACCATCATTGCTTCGGTTTGAGCAAAATAGTTGGCCATCAATTTTTTATGATGATCTCCCAACTGGTTGTGGTTAATCGCAGCCGCAATAAAGTCACACGGGATCAGTTTGGTTCCCTGGTGAATCAACTGGTAAAAAGCATGCTGACCGTTGGTTCCTGGTTCTCCCCAGATAATCGGGCCAGTCTGGTAATCGACCTGCTCGCCGTTTCGGTCAACGTATTTCCCGTTACTTTCCATATTTCCCTGCTGGAAATAAGCTGAAAAACGGTGCATGTACTGGTCGTAAGGTAGAATAGCTTCGGTTTCGGCACCGTAAAAGTTGTTGTACCAAATACCAATCAGAGCCAGCATTACCGGAATATTCTTTTCAAACTTTTCTGTTCTAAAATGGTTGTCCATCGCATGAGCACCTTCGAGCAACTCAATATAATTATCATAACCAATTCCAAGGACAATAGATAAACCAATAGCTGACCAGAGTGAGTAACGGCCACCCACCCAGTTCCAGAACCGGAACATGTTGGCGGTGTCGATACCGAAAGCGGAAACAGCATCGGCATTGGTTGAAACTGCCACAAAGTGTTTGGCAACATTTGAAAGATCTTTTGCAGAAGCCAGGAACCAGTCTTTCGCTGAGTTGGCATTGGTCATGGTTTCCTGTGTAGTAAAGGTTTTTGAAGCAACAATAAACATAGTGGTTTCCGGATTCACCTCCTTCAACGTTTCAGCAATGTGCGTTCCATCAACATTCGAAACAAAATGCAATTTCAGGTGATTTTTGTAAGGTTTCAAAGCCTCGGTTACCATCAGCGGGCCAAGGTCGGAACCACCGATCCCGATGTTAACGACATCGGTAATGGCTTTGCCGGTATAGCCTTTCCATTCTCCTGTAACTACCCGTTCTGAAAACGCTTTCATCTGGTCGAGAACCGCATTTACTTCGGGCATCACGTCTTTGCCGTCAACCAGAATGGGTTTGTTGCTGCGGTTACGCAAAGCAGTGTGCAGCACGGCCCGGTTTTCAGTGGCATTAATCTTATCGCCTCTAAACATGCTCTCAATTCCATCCTTTAAATTGCAATCGATAGCCAGGTCAAGCAATGTAGACCGGATATCATCGTCCAGGATGTTTTTTGAATAATCGAGCAGGATATCTTCAAATTTGAGCGAATACTTTTCGAAACGTTTTGGGTCCTGTTCAAAAAGATCTTTCATGTGAGTGCCCTCAAATTCGAAATACATTTCTTCGAGTTTCTGCCAGGCTGGGGTTTCCATCGGATTTATTTTCGGTAACATATGTAATATTTTTAGTCTGAAGCACGAAGCAGGAAGTCTGAAATTCCTTATAACGTACTTGCTGTTTTATTACAAAGATAATGGAATATCAGGATGCGTAAATGTTTGGAGACAAAGGTTAATACACGGTTAAGTTTAACCAGAAGATAGAAGCATAAATTAAAAGTAAGAGTTCAGAACTCGTTAAGAAGAAAGCCAGTATTTTATTTTAAGTATTGCGATTTTTGAATGGTGTATAATAGCAATTCCTCGTCGTCGTCTGGAAGAGTAAAAGTTCCATTTTGCAGCATACCCAGCTTTTCAAGCAGCTTTTGCGAAGCAAAATTATATTTGGTTGTGATGGCTTTTAATTCAGGAATTCCAAATTTATTAAAGGCCAGATACATGATTTTTTCAGCTGCTTCAAAGGCATAACCTCGTTTCTCGTATTGGGGAAGAAAAGCAAATCCGATGTCAATTCCATCCATCCCTTCCCTATCATATAAACCGCAGGTACCGATTTTGGCCAGATCCGTTTTTCGGATTACAGTGAAAGTAGAATATCCAAGTTTCTCATATTGCGATATCATGCGATTTTGGATATATTCAGTTGACTGTGAGATATTTTTAACATTTCGGTCGCCGATGTACTTCAACCATTTAGGACTATTAAAAAGCTCCAGAATAAATGAAGCGTCTTCCAATGTGACAGGCCGGACTATAAGCCTGTCCGTTTCAAAAACGGAATTATTCATCTTATTGTGTGTATTAGTTGAGGTAAATGTACGGAAAATAAGTTGATGAATCCTTACATATTTTGCTGTAAACTTGTTAAAATTTGTTGAAAATAAGTCCGTTCCTGGTCGCTTAAATTATTCAGTTTTAATATTTCTTTCAGTTGTTCGGCAGCCTGTTTGTTTTGCCCGTCTTTCATATAAATATCCGCCAGAAACTGCCTCGCATCCATATAATCCGGTGCGATATCTAACACTTTTTTAAGCGTTTTAATGGCGTCTTGTTTCTGGTTATTCTGAAGTTGGTAAAAAGCCAGTGTATAACCGTATGAAGGTTCTCCCGATCTTATTTCCCAGGCTATATCAGCATACTTCACTGCATTGTCAAAATCTCCGCGCTGCCCCACAATTACACTCAGGTTTTTTGCTGCTACAGCCTGTCCTTCGGGGTTAGCTGCCAATGCTTTTTTCAAAGCTTTTTCGGCTTCATCCAGCCTTCCAAGTTCGGCAAGTAACAGCCCCATATTCAGGTTGGCTGCTTCATTTTCGGGGTCCATTTTCAGCACCTCCTGCAGGTTTTGTTCTGCTTTCTCATTATTGCCAATGTATGAATATAGAACACTACTGTTAATGAATGGTAATATCGATTCAGGGTATAAATGAGCCGCTTCCTCATATGATTTTAAAGCTTGTGCAGTCTCTCCCTTATTCTGGTAATATATTCCCAGGTTGTAATGCGAACTCCAGTCATCAGCACGGGTTACTATCGAAGTCATGTATTCATCAGTTGCCTTTTTTACTACTGCTGCCTCATCCAGGGTGAAACCTTCTTCTGGAAAAGAACCAAGTGGCACTGCTGCTGCTATCCGTACCAGCCGATAATCATCGCTGCACGCTTTAATCAGTGTATTTTTTACTTCTTCTGTGGGATTATCCATCAAACCTGTAGCTGCAGAAGCCCTTACCAGGGGAGACGGATTATTCAGCGTTGCATCCATCAAAACCGGCCATTTTCTTTTGTCTTCGCAGGAAGCTAAAATTCGAATGAGCGAATTCTGGACAATTGCATCATACTTCTGTTCACTGATTACAGCCAGCATCTCGTCCAGATTCTTCCAGTCTTCATCCCTGGCTTGCTGAATCAGGTCGGCCCACTTGAGTGTTTCTTTCTGGATATTGTCCTTTTTTCTTTCTTTTAACACCTGTTTGGCCCATTCAGGAGTTTTATCGGTATGACAAATGTTGCAGGCATTTGGTGAGCCATAACGTATGGTAGCTTCAGGCATTGGCGGACGAAAAGAGTGATCATGTCTTTTCATATTTCCAAACTGCGTTTCCGGCATGTGGCAATTGATACAAACCGAACCTTCACAATCCGGTTTGTGACCTGTATGATCGCTAAGTTTTTCCTTGCGATCGCTGTGACACTGCAGACAGGCATCGTTTGGGTTATCGGCATAACGGTCTCTCCCACTGGAAGTATGACAGATCACACAATGCAATTCCCCATTTAACATGCATTTGTTTTGGTTCCATTGCGTGTAAGTGTAATTCTCGCCTAAATCTCTTCCATCGGGATAAAAATCAGCATTTTCAAAGGTGGTCAGATCATAATTATCGAAGTAACGATCACCCGGTGTATAACCCGGAGTTATTGGCCTCATTTTGGCATGACAAGGTGCACAGGAAGCATTGTGTTGTTCTTTGGTAAATGTTTTTGTAACGATGATTTTAATATCATCCGGCACTTTCCCTTTCTTCTCCGCAGTTTTCATCACCCGAACATGGTCGGCACTGGGCCCGTGACAGGTTTCACAGTTGATTCCCGGTTCTTTCCAGGTTGAATGATAAGAATCAGTAGTTTCATCGAAGTTGGTTTCCAGTTGGCTAACATGGCAACTGTAACACGAAGTATTAAAGGTGTACATACGGTCCTTCCAGGGCAGCGCTTCATCGTCCGGCATATTATCATCCGTAAAATGACGCACCGCTGATTCAGGATTATTGTACCAGGCTTTTTTGTTATGATCGTAAGCAATCGGAATCGTTTGCAGCATTCCCTTGTCGAGCTCTGTCAGGTAGTACGAAACATTTTTCCCTCCAAGAGCCCAGACAACAGGATATTCCTTTTCAATGGTACCATCGGTTTCAATCATAGTCATAGTTGAATCGCCAAAAACAAGCCGGTATTTTTTCCCTTCCAAAACAAAGTCTCCGCTGTTGCCTAATTGTTTGCTCTGAATGTAATCAGCATTCAGCGGTTCCATAGCTTTTCCGTGATGCGATGGCGACCAAAGTTGGTAAAACTTTTCGTGGCATTGAATACAACTTTCTGAGCCGGAAAATTCTCCTGTATTTTCTACGTTATCTCTTTGTGAACAGGAAATTCCTGCCAACATCAGTAACACGGTCAGGAAATTGGATAAACATTTTTTAATCATGACAAGACTTAAGCCGATTAATTTTACTCTCTGCAAAATACTATTAATATTTCGAAAGGCTGCACTATTCATGCTTACTTAATAACAAAATTGCCCATCGAAACCGACAGGCAATTATTATTAAAAGTATATCGACTTTTTATTTTTCAGGATAAAAAACAGAATTAAAAAAAGCTTCCATTTCACGGATATAATAAACACCGTATTTTTTGAAAGTTTCCTTGGTACGGACATCCGGTTTCCAATCGAAAAAAGCATGACCGGCACCCCCTACCTGGACATATTCAACCGTTTGTCCGGCGTCTACCAAGGCATCAACATATGTTTTTACAGCTTCATCCTTAATAAGCATATCTTTAGTTCCGCGAGTCAGGTAGTGAGGGATGGTGCGTTCTGATGCATTTGGAATATTACTTAAGGGAGCCACTGCCTCTTTCCATGTATCATCTGCTTTCGGGTCAATTGAATAATGATTCAATAAATCGCCGCCAAATACACCGTAACTAGGTGCTGCTGCCTGAATGGCTGCCATCATTTCAGTGCGAACCTGTTCCACTGTTTTTCCTTTTGGCATGTACGAGGGCATGAATTCAAATACTCCGGGAGTTTTTCCAAACCCGCCATCGCCAATTTTATTGGGCATCGTACCCGCCACTGCCGATAAATGTCCTCCTGCACTATCACCAGTAACAGCAATACGTGTTGGGTCGCCACCGTATTCAGCAGCATGTTCCATAATGTGCGCGATGGCACCAAATACATCTTCGATAATATTTGCCATACTCACGTTCTGATCGCCACCATCAAGTTTATTTCTCCAACGATAATCGATACTAAAGACCACATATTTTCCGTCTTTGGTGAGTTCACGGGCCATTCCACGCATGATATCTTCCACATTTGATGACCAGCCACCACCATGAATAATCACAATACATGGAAGGTTTTTAGCTCCCTTTGGAGAATAAACGTCGTATTTTAAGGTTTTCACACCAGGTTTTGCATACACTACATCTTGCGTAACATTAATGTGATCAACTTCCGACTTTTCGATAAAAGAAGCACCAATATGTTTGTCTTTATCGATTGTTACCTTAAAAGGTGAAACCATCGATTCATAATACATAGCTCCCCACATTCCTTTTTCAGAGTAATAGCCGGCATCAAGTGCATATCCTTTGTTGGGAGTAGCTGTAACAGTAAAAACTGTACCTGCGGCTACTTCACCACTTGCAGGAATTGGTGGTTCGATATTTATTTTACCGTTAACAACGTCATCGACTTCGACTTTGTACATTGTTTGTGAAAAACCTGAAAGTGCAACCATTGTCATTGCAAATAGAAGTAAAAAAGTTTTGATGGATTTCATATTTAGTTGTTTAAGATTATTGATTCCGGGAATCAAAAGTAATAAATGATTTAAATTATGTGTCATTTAGACACAAAGTCTTTTACATCTATTGGCAATATAGAAAAAAATTCCCGACATATAATGCCGGGAATCACGGGAGATTCCTCTCCTAACCAAACTAACTATCTATTCACTCAGAAGGAGAATCCTCCTGTTGGCTTTTCAATTACGCCCCATTTTTCAAGGATAGACTTTGTTAATGAAATATCATACTGCGAATAAATAGCAAATCCTTTCACATTTTTACTCTTTTCATCATAAAAATCTTTAATCCATTTTTCTACTTCAGGCTCCCTGAAATCAATGGCATCGATGCTGTTAAGTACAAAAGCACGGT
The DNA here is from genome assembly GCA_035399765.1 of Draconibacterium sp. GTDB lineage: Bacteria > Bacteroidota > Bacteroidia > Bacteroidales > Prolixibacteraceae > Draconibacterium. The sequence goes on from DAOPJR010000003.1 coordinate 82,279, forward strand.
CAAGTAATTCAGATTTATCATCGTTTAAAATGTGCAGATAAACCTGCTGAGCTATTTCTTTTTCGCCCAGTTGAGCCAGCGCTTCTGCTTCCAAAACGGCTGTTTGTACCGAAGTTTCGTTTACTGCTTTTTTGAGCGCAGGAACTGCAGATTTAGCCTGATCTTTGTGAACCAAAATCCCGGTAGCGCCCCAATAACGAATGGCGCTGTTTTCATCCTGCAAATATTTTATATAGGTGTCGATATCTTTAACACTTCCCAAAACAGCCAGGTCAGACGCTTTTCTCAACTTTTCATAATCACATTTAGCTGATCTTACATAATCGTAAAGCGGCGTATCACCTGCCAACGTATTGTATTCCAACTCGGGTATCACTCCCACATCTTTCGTCTTTTTTCTCCACTGATCAAGAGCTCCACGCATCCGTTTCAAAACATCAGCATATTTCGGATCATTGGCTAGATTATTCACTTCCCAGGGATCATTTTCCACATCGTACAATTCCTCAACAGGTTTTGGCAAAAAAGCTCTGCTTTGAACTGCATTCGTTCTTCCCGCTCTGAATTCAGCCTCCCAGGACTGAGCTGAAGGCTCGTTAAACAGGAAAGCCAAATGCTGCATATTAATGCGGAACGGCATATAATTACGAATGTATCTGTATTTCTGATCTCTAACTGCTCTCACATGATCGAAACGTTCGTCCATCCGCTGGCGCTGAAAAAAAGTGTATTCCGGATCTTTGGTTTTCTGATCACCTAAAAATGCCTGTCCGTCGATATTTTCAGGAACCTGAATTCCTGCAATACTCAGCAACGTAGGAAGTAAGTCAGGAAAGTTTACGAGCCGGTCAATTTTTTCACCGGGCTTCTCCGCCGGGAAAAGCGATTTATATTTTTCAGGAATACGAATTACCAATGGAATTTGCGTTCCTGTTTCGTACAAAAAACGTTTACTCCGCGGAAGTACTCCTCCGTTGTCTCCATAATAAAACACAATGGTATTGTCAGCCAATCCTTCATCATCCAGTTCCTTGAGTAGTGTAGCCACCCAACTGTCCATATCTTCAATACAATCGTAATATTGCGCCCAGTCATGTTTTACTTCCTTGGTATTAGGATGGTACGGTGGCAATGGGACTTTTTCAGGATTGTGTCTGAGTTTATCATAAGGAATAATGCGAAACATGCAGGATTCATGACTGATCATTGAATTAAACACCGCAAAAAAAGGTTTCCCTTCGGGCCGGTTTTTATAATGTGCCTTATCACTGCTTTCGTCCCAGATTTTATTCGGATCTACACTGTTTGTGTTGTAATCAGTTTTGCTGTTGTTGGTGCAGTAATATCCTGCTTCGCGAAGGTATTCAGGATAGGTTTTTATACGTGACGATTTTGCATAATCGCTTCGCATGTTCTCATTCCCGTTCGTTGATGCATAATTACCCGTTAGAATAGCATTTCGTGAAGGTGCACATACAGCACTCGGACAGTAAGCATGTGAATATAAAAACCCTTCACTTGCCAGCTTATCGATATTTGGCGTAGTGGCAAATGAATTACCGTAGCAGCCGGTGAAATAAGCACTGTTGTCTTCGCTGACGATCCAGAGAATGTTTGGAAGATCCTTTTGTGCCTTTGCACCTGTATTCAGTAACAAAACACTAAGAAGGACTAATATCCAGTCAAAATTTCTGTTTGACATTTGTCTATTTTTATTGGGTTAATGGTATTGAAAATAATTTATTTCTATTGTTCATCTGTAATAGAGCTCCTATTTTTTTGTGCCTTCTGCAGGTTGAGCCGAGAATAACTTTTGTAAATTTTCCGGTCCTCATTTCCAGTATTCAATTCCCGGATTCTTCTTCACTTTTTCGTTATATTCTTCAATAAATTTTTGGTTGAGTGAATCATTGTCCTGGTATTTCACGCGCAATTCTTCCAGTTGTTTATGAAGATCAGCCTGAACATCAGCATAAGCCGGATCGCCGTAAATATTTTTCATTTCCTGTGGGTCTTCTTCAAGATCGTACAGTTCCCACTCATCAATATCATAATAGAAATGAATGAGTTTATACTTGTCGTTGGTTATCCCGTAATGGCGCATTACGTTGTGCTCCGACGGATGTTCGTAGTAATGATAGTAATGTGCTGTTCTCCAGTCGGCAGGAGTTTCGCCTTTTAAAACCGGGACAAAACTGCGTCCCTGCATATCAGCAGGAATTGGTGCGCCCGCTGCATCCAGTATGGTTTCTCCAAAATCAAGATTTGATACCATGTCGTTATTTACCGAACCTGGTTTGGTTATGCCCGGCCAGCTGATCAATAATGGCGTGTTCAGCGATTCGCGATACATCCAGCGTTTGTCGAACCAACCATGCTCGCCCAGATAGAATCCCTGGTCAGAAGAATAAATCACAATCGTATTTTTATCCAATCCGTTTTCTTTCAGGTAATCAAGTACTTTTCCAACACTCTTATCAACTGCTGCAATACACGACAGGTAATCACGCATGTAACGCTGGTATTTAAAGCTAACCAAGTCTTTACCAGTTGGATTGGCTCTTTTGAAATCTTCGTAAATCGGGCCATACACTTCATTCCATTTTTCAAGTTGCTCCTCGTTTAGACCACGTCGTGGCTGATCGGTCATTTTCAGGTCACGATCCATATACATGGTATTGGCAATGGTCATATTATTCAATGAAGCCGCTTCGCGATTTCCATCATAATTATCAAACAGTGTTTCTGGTTCGGGGAAGGTAGTATTCTCGTACATCCCCAGTTCATTGGGTCCCGGATCCCAGGCACGGTGAGGTGCCTTGTGCCACATCATCACCATAAACGGCTGGGTAGAATCTTTCACTGATTTCAGCCAATTGATGGTTTTATCAGTAATGATTTCGGTAGCATATCCTTCTTCGGTATACTGTCCTTCCTGATTAATAAAGTCAGGATTGTAATAACTGCCCTGCCCTGGCAGAATATCGAAATAATCGAAACCGGTAGGTGTTCCCCCCAGATGTAATTTCCCAATTACGGCTGTTTTATAACCAGCCTTTTGAAGTTCTTTTGGGAATGAATTCTGGCTAAAATCAAATTCTGAACCAATCGTATTATCAATAAAACCATTCTTATGACTATACTTTCCTGTAAATATTGTTGCCCTGGAAGGACCACAAATCGAATTGGTAACAAAACAGCGGTTAAACAACATTCCTGCATCTGCAATCCGGTCGATGTTTGGTGTTGGCGCCAGATCTTTTAACGGGCCACCGTAAGCACTGATCGCCTGAAACGCATGGTCGTCGGCCATTATAAACAGAATATTCGGACGCTGTGGCGTTTGCTTTTCAGGTTGAGAATTGCATGCCCAAAAAGAAACTGCTATCAGCGTTAAAATTATAATGGAAAGACTGGTTGAAAATTTGAATTTCATTGGTTTAGATTTTGATTGTTTTGATAAATATTTACTCTCTTTCGCCAGAACGTTTCAACTCTAAAACGACTTGTTTTAAAAAAAGGACTACGGATTCGGATAAAAAAACTGGTATTTAATTTTTTTGTTTAGTTATTGATTTTTTCCTGATTGAATCTTATCAACAAATTAATTGGATTGATTTTCGAGATACGACTTTAGATATTTCTGATCCAGTTCGTCGCTGTCGCCATAATTCGCACGCATTTCGGTGAGTCTTTCATGCAGGTTCTTCCGAACATCAGCATATTCAGGCTCATTGTAAACATTATGCATTTCATTAGGATCTTTCTCCAGGTCGTACAATTCCCACTCATCCACATCGTAATAAAAATGAATGAGTTTATAGCGGTCTGTAGCTATTCCGTAATGACGTTTAACCATGTGCACAGCCGGATACTCGTAGTACGTATAATAAATAGCATCCCTGAACTCTGAAGTTTTTCCACTCACCAGGTTTCGGAAAGATTCACCCTGCATATCAGTTGGTATCTCAACACCGGCATAATCGAGAAAAGTTGGTGCAAAATCAAGATTCTGAACCAGGTTATTAATTTTCGTTCCCGGCTTAATTTCTTTTGGGTAACGAATAATTAAAGGAGTTCGCAACGACTGCTCGTACATAAACCGTTTATCGAACCA